>JAHFVC010000442.1 GCA_023264765.1 Mycobacterium sp.
GGTGGCGCGCCCGGTGCGCTCAGCGGCGCGAAGTCGTTGTCCTACGCGCGCAACACCGCGGCGTTGCGTGAAGCCGCCCGCCGCGGCGCGGCCGATGCGATCTATGTGGATGCCGACGGCCTGGTGCTCGAGGGCCCGCGGTCGTCGGTGGTGATCGCTGACGGCGAAACTTTGGTCAGCCCGCCGGCCACGCTGCCAATCCTGCCCGGCACCACCGTGGCCGCGCTGTTCGTGAGCGCGCCCCGCGCGGTCTACCGTCCGCTGGTGATCGCGGATCTGTTTACCGCACAAGGTGTTTGGCTCGTCTCCGCGGTGACGCTGGCGGCGCGGGTGCACACCCTGGACGGTGTCGCGCTACCGCCCGCGGTGTGGGCGGACCGCCTCGCCGGGTGGGTGAACGCCGCCGTCGACCGCGATGGGTGAGGAAAATCGGTTGTCGGCCACGTGAGTCGCGAGTACTTTCGTCGGTACACACGGAAGGAGGTGGTCCGACAAATTGATTGACATACGGACAAGTGAGGTGGCTGCTAGCTAGCAGCACCAGGCACGAGGAATCACCTGCGAGCGCTGGCGAATTCCGAGCAGCCACCCGACCCCCGAGCCCTTGGTTTTGTCCAACCAGGATCTACGGCTCGGGGGTCGCCCATTTCCGGGGTCTACTGCGGCGGGCGCGCGGGCGCGAGTGAGGCGCACGCCTGATGCGCGGTATCCCAGGTGCCCTGGTCTACTCCCGGTGGAGCAGGCGGGGCCTGACCGTCACCGGGTGCACGACTCGGCGGGGTGGCGCCGTCGGGTGGCGGCCCATCCGGATGTCCGTGCCCGCCCCCGGGCCCGTGTTCGGGCATCGTCACCCCGTGCTGACTCATGCAGTCCCGGAATGCCTGGTGATCACCGGTCTGCGAGGTCGACGTGGCAGCCGGCTCCGCGATCGTCGAATCACCTTGTGGCGCACCGGATGAGCACGCCACCACGCCGGCCACCAAGGCCGCGCCGGTGGCACCGAGCATCGCGGTGCGCAGAGGATAGCAGGGTCATGAATTCTCCGTTCTCGTACTGTCGCAGCCGACGGTAGGAACGAAGTGTGGGAGTGCTGTAGCAGAATCCTGGGCTTTGGTTATGGGCTCAGCCGACGAAGCGGCTCAGCCGCGCTGACAGGTGCGGCACCAGGCCGCCGTCGGCATCGACCCGCTCTTCGACGTAAGCCAGATCGCCGTCGTCGACGATGCCGTAGAGCCGCTTGGCGCCGCCGACGAGCAGGCCGGACTTGCTGCGGGCCAGGGCGTCGGTGGCCAGTTCGTAGGAGGACTGATTGCGCGGCCGGCCGTAGAACAGCTCGACGTAGCCGGCCGAATGGGCCAGCAGCAGTTCGATGGCCTGGGTCTCGGACGGATCGGCTGGGTCGTCGACGAACCGCCAGAACCCGGTCTCGCGGAAGCCGACCGACTCGAAGGCGCCGTCGGCGTCCAGTCGCCAGGAGCGGCTGTCCCAGTTCAGGTAATCCCCGCCGTCGTGCGAAACGATGATCTGCTGCCCGAATCGGTAGTCACCGTGGGTGTCGCGGCCCTCGCCCTCGCCGCGCCACACACCGACCAGTGGCAGTAGCGCCAGCAGCGCGGGGTTGAGGTCGGCGCCTTCCCGCAGGTTCGCCGTGTCGGCCGGGAACGGCAGATCGTCGAACGCGGGGATGTTGCGGGCTGCGGTGATCCTGGCCCGCTCCGCGGCCGCGGCCACGGCCCGGTCACCCGAGCCCGGCTCGACGCAGTCGCCGGTGCTCACGCCTCGTCGGTGATCAGACGGTACAGCGCGTACAGCGCAAACCAGGTGATGACGACCACGGCCGCCACAAGCATGAATTCGAAGAAGAGAACCACGTCGGAATTCTAACTGCCGGGAGCCGCTGCGCTCGAACCGGAGGGGTTCGAGCGCAGCGGCTCACCAACCTGCTAGGCGACCTTGATGTCGACTTCGTGGATGCCGGCGCCGGACGGCTGCACGCTGGCGTCGCCGTTGCCGGCGGGTGACAGTGCACGCACGGTCCAGGTGCCGGGCGCGGCGAAGAAACGGAAATCGCCGGTCGCCGAGGCCACCACCTCAGCGGTGAACTCGTCGCTGGAGTCCAGCAGCCGCACGAACGCACCGCCGACCGTCTGGCCCGACCCGTCCACCACGCGACCGGTGATGACGGTTTCCTTCTCCAGGTCGACGCCTGCCGGCAGCGTCACGCCTTGCTTCGGTGCAGAGCACATATCAACTTCCCAACTCGATCGGGGCACCCACCAGGGAGCCGTATTCCGTCCAACTACCGTCGTAGTTCTTGACGTTCTGGTGACCCAGCAGTTCCTGCAGCACGAACCAGGTGTGCGAGGAACGCTCCCCGATGCGGCAGTACGCGATGGTCAGCTTGTCGCCGTCCAGGCCGGCTTCGGCGTAGAGCTTGGCCAGGTCCTCGTCGGACTTGAAGGTGCCGTCTTCGTTGGCTGCCTTGCTCCACGGCACGTTGATGGCGGTGGGGATGTGGCCGGGACGCTGGCTCTGCTCCTGGGGCAGGTGGGCCGGCGCGAGGATCTTGCCGGAGAACTCGTCGGGGGAGCGGACGTCGACCAGGTTCTTCTCGCCGATGGCCGCGATGACCTCGTCACGGAAGGCGCGGATGTCGTTGTTCGGGGCCTTGGCCTCGTAGGAGGTGGCCGCGCGGTCGGCGACCTCGGTCACCAGCGGCCGGCCGTCGAGCTCCCACTTCTTGCGCCCGCCGTCGAGCAGCTTGACGTCGTTGTGGCCGTAGAGCTTGAAGTACCAGTAGGCGTACGCGGCGAACCAGTTGTTGTTGCCGCCGTACAGGATGACGGTGTCGTCGTTGCTGATTCCCTTGTCGGACAACAGCTTCGAGAACTGCTGCTGATCGACGAAGTCACGCTTGACCTGGTCCTGCAGCTCGGTCTTCCAGTCCAGTCGGACGGCGCCGGCGATGTGGCCGCCTTCGTAAGCCGAGGTGTCTTCGTCGACCTCGACGAAGACGGTGTTCGGCGCGTCGAGATTGCTCTCGGCCCAGTCGGTGGAGACCAGGACGTCGGAGCGTGCCATGAAGTGGTTCCTTTCGGTTATTGGCTTGTGGCGGGTGTTGCGCGTCGCAGGCGAGCGACGAACGGGTAGATCTGGCAGCCGAGGCAGATGCCGAAGGCCGCGTTCAGGAACGCCGCGAACAAGGCGAACGCGGTCGCGATGATGCCCAGCGTGCCGAGTCCGAATGCGAAGCCGGCGGCGCCGACGACGGCGAAGACGAAGCCGACCAGTTGGGCGAACTTCAACGGGGGCACCGGTTCCTTCTCGGTGACCGGGCCGAGTCGCGGTGCGATGAGCGTGGCGAACACCCGGCCGTACGGGTGCTTACGGGGACCCAGCGTGGCGCCGATGGCGAAGACCACGGCCTGTAGGCCGAGGATGACCGCCGCGGCAGGCACACTGATCGCCGACACCAACAGCGTGACGATGAGGACCCCGGTGGTGACCCAGGCGACGAAGCGGGGACCGCGGACGTCGACCTGATCGAGGCTGAGATTGGTGGACATATCTGTGCTCCTGTTGCGTGGCTGGGTTGGGGCTGTGATGGGGCACGTCCGGCCTTTCGGCCCGGCCCCGAGCGCGGCGCAAGAGAAAGAGCGCGGCTACTCAGCAGCTACAACAACAACAGCAACAACCCGCGACGCGGCACAGATCGACTGCGCGGCGCTTGGTGAGCAGCAGCTCAAGGCGGGCGGACACGTGGCACACAATACCTGTTGACCCTGCGGTCAAGCCAATAGTGGCTCCAGGGCCGAGCGCAGGTCAGCGGCCTTGGGGACGCCGGTGGCGCGGAAGCGTTGCCGGCCCTGGCCGTCGAAGACGAAGGTCGTCGGCAGTGAGAGCACCGAAAGACGCCGGGCAGCGGCGGGATTGGCGTCCATGTCGATCTCGACGTGCGCAACTGCGGGTAGCTCGGCGCAGACCTGGCTGACGACCCGGCGGACCGCAGCGCACGGGCCGCACCACACCGCGGTGAAATGCACGATGGTCGGGCCGGTACCGGACAGTCCGAGGTCGGAGGTGTCGAGGTCCTCGGCCGGGGCGTCATCGGCGGTGGCGCGCAGCGTGCCGGCCCGCCGGGTCACCAGGCGCCCGACGAGATAGCCGATGCCCAGCACGGCGATCACCACCACGATGGCCACGGCCATGGATGTGTTCATGACTGTCTGAACCCGTCGAGCGTGATGGTTACTCCCTCGGTGATGCCTTCCACAATGATGTCGGATCCGCGGGCGCCCGCCGACGTCGGCGTCAGGCCGAACGGCAGCTTCTGACCGGGCACGTGGGAGGTGAAGGCCGCCAGGACCGCGGCGGTGCGATCTTCGGGGACCACTTCATCTGCGGTGCCGGGCCCGGTGAGCACGCCGGTCGGCGTGAACACCAGCGTGTTCTGGTTCGGTCCCGCCAGGGTCAGGTCGACAGCGACGCTGACCCGCTTGTCGAAGCCCGCGGAGATCGGGGTGCCGGTGAACACCAGGCCGTTGCCGCTGGAGATGCCGGACTCGGTGGTGTTGTCGCCGCCGCCGTCCTCGGTTTCCCGGGGCGGTGCCTCGACCTGCAGGTCCTTGATGCCCATGAAATCGCCGATGTGCCGGGAGTCGATGATGATCCGGCTCTCCAGCTTGCCGACCGGCAGCGCGGCGTCGGGGGCGATCAGCCAGGACGAATCGTGGAGGTCGACTCGGTGCAGGGTGGCTTCCAGGGAGACCTTGCCGGTGATCGGGTGATCCACGCCGGCGGCCCGGATCTCCACTTCTTTATAACGATGGTTGGCGGCCTGGGTGATGAACGGGAAGCTGAGGATGCTG
>JAHFVC010000162.1 GCA_023264765.1 Mycobacterium sp.
ACCACACGGCCTGATCGACGATCCGTACGCGGCGCCACTGGTTCGGGCCGTCGGCATCGACTTCTTCACCAAGATGATCGATGGTGAATTCGATCTGACCGAGATCGCGCCCGAAGCTGCCAAGCGGGCCCGCGCCAACATCGACGAGATGGCCGTGCGGACGAAGTTCTTCGACGAGTATCTACTCGCCGCCACCGCAACGGGCATCCGCCAGGTGGTCATCCTGGCTTCGGGCCTGGATTCGCGGGCTTACCGGCTGTCGTGGCCGGCGGGCACGGTGGTCTATGAGATCGATCAGCCCGATGTCATCGATTTCAAGACCAGCACATTGGCCGGCATCGGCGCGGAACCGTCGACCGAGCGCCGCACCGTGTCGATCGACCTGCGTGAGGACTGGCCCACCGCGTTACGGGAATCGGGCTTCGACCCGGCCGCACCGGCCGCCTGGCTGGCCGAGGGTCTGCTGATCTATCTGCCCCCGGAAGCGCAGGATCGCCTGTTCGACGTCATCGACGGGCTCAGTGCCTCCGGCAGCACCGTGGCCACCGAGTTCGTGCCCGGCTTGCGGAACTTCGACCCCGAAGCGGTGCGCGACGAAGCCGTGAGCATGAAGGCGCTCGGCCTCGACCTGGATATGTCGTCGCTGGTCTACCCCGGTGAAAGGCATTCGGCTGCCGAATATCTGGGGGCCAGAGGCTGGGAGATGACGGGAGAACCACGCGCCGAACTGTTCGCCCGCTACGGACTGCCGCTACCCGAATTCGTCGTGGACAACCCGATGGCCGAGATCATCTACATCAGCGGCACTCAGAAGCGGTAGTCCCCCAGCCACAACGCGGTCACACCGGTGACCGCGCTCTGTGCCTGGTCCAACGCTCCGACCATCGACCGGCCCAACAACGCGCCGAGCGCGTGTGGCACCGATGCCGAGACGGGTTGCGATGACGCCTTGGGCCGCAACACATCCAGCAGCGACGATCCCGGGTAACTCACCAGCCTGGCGGCGGCATCGGGTTGCACACCGGCCAGCACCTTGGCGCGGGTGATCGCCGTACGCAGTCCACCGAGTTCGTCGACCAGGCCACGTTCCTTCGCGTCGGCTCCGGTCCACACCCGGCCACGGGCCACCGCGTCCACCTCCTCGACAGCGAGCTTGCGCCCGTCCGCCACCCGTTGCACGAAGTCGGTGTAGAAGAGATCGGCCTCGGCCTCGACGTGGGCGTGCTGCTCCTCGGTGAACGGCGCGTTGACCGACCAGGCGTCAGCATTGGCGTTGGTGCGCACCGAATCCGTGCCCACCCCGAGCCGGTCCTTGAGCTCACGGGCCACCAGCTTGCCGGTCACCACCCCGATCGAGCCGGTGATGGTCGCCGCGTTCGCGACGATCTCATCGGCTGCCATCGACACGTAGTAGCCACCGGATGCCGCGACGGCGCCCATCGACGCGACCACCGGCTTGCCGGCCGCCCTGGCCCGAACCACTTCGCGCCAAATCGTTTCCGAGCCCGTCACCGATCCGCCCGGGCTGTCCACCCGCAACACGATCGCCGACACGTCGTCGTCGGCGACGGCGTCCCGCAAGGCGGCTGCGATGGTGTCGCCGCCCGCGTTGGAGTTGCCGACCGGCAGTACTCCCGGTCCCCCCCGACCACTGACGATGGGGCCGTGCAGGGTGACGACCGCGATGGTCGGCTTGGTCTTGAGACCGGGGATGTTCGGCACGGGTTTCGCGGCGGTTGCCCGCGCATAGCGGGACAGGAACAGCCGGGGCAGCGCGTCGTCGCCGTCGGCCACCGCAGCGCCACCGCTGAGTTCGGCGATGCGGGCGTAGGCCTCGTCGCGGAACCCGATGCGGTCGACCAATCCCCCGGTGACCGCCTCGTCACGCAGCAACGGTGCCTTGTCGGCCAGCGCATCCACCGTCGCGGCGTCCAGATGCCGCGACGCCGCGACCGCGGTCCGCACCTGTGCGTGCAGGCTTTCGATCATGGCGCTGTCGGCTTCCCGATGCGCGTCGGTGTAGCTGTCCTGGGTGAAAAGGTTTGCCGCCGACTTGTATTCGCCGCGGGCGACGAACTGGGCCTCGATCCCGATCTTGCCCAGAGCATCGCGCAGGAACGTGGCGTTGGTGGCGAAACCGACCAGCCCGACGGTGCCCGACGGCTGCATCCACACCTCGCGGAACGCCGAAGCCAAGTAGTAGGACAACGTGCCGGGGTAGGTCTCTGCCCACGCCAGCGTCGGCTTCTCGTCGCCGAAGGCGACGATGGCGTCGCGCAGTTCCTGCACCGGACCCGGTGCGGCTGCGGCGATCTGCACCCTGGCGATCAGCCCGACCACCCGGTCATCCTTCGCGGCGCGGTGGATGGCCGCGACGGCGCGGCGCAGGGTCATCGGCTTTCCGCCGACGGACAGCAGCGTCATCGGGTCGAATCCCGTGGTTTCCGGTGGCACCGCCTGAAGATCCAGTTCGAGTACGCACCCGTCGGGCACCCCGTTATGCCGGGCGGTGTCCACCTTGCGGACGATGGCGCGCAGTTCTGCTGTACCGGGAAGGAATCCGAACATCACCTGAGCGTACCGATCGGCGGCCACCACACACCGGTGCCCGATCAGTCGTACCGTGACCCCGTGAGGTTCTCGATTTCTCTGCCCCAGCTCCTGGACGCCTCTGACGGCTCCGGCGGGGTGTTCGACGCCGCCCCCGTCAAGGACTACCTGAGCCGGGCCGAGGAGCTCGGGTTCGAGGGTGGCTGGACGCTGGAGCAGACCGTCGGTCCGGCGCCGCTGATCGCGCCGCTGGAACTGCTGGCGTACGCCGCGGCGTGTACGACCCGACTGCGGCTCGGTGTGGCCGTCCTGGTCACGTCCCTGCACGATCCGCTGCAGCTGGCATCGGCAGTCACCGCGGTGGACCACCTCAGCCACGGCCGGCTGGATCTCGGGGTGGCCCCCGGCGGTGGCGGGCGTCAGTTCCCGGCGTTCGGCGTCGACGGTTCGTCGTTCGTGTCGAGCTTCACCGAGGGTCTGGAGTTGATGAAGGCGGCCTGGTCCGACGAGCCCCGGGTGACCTTTCACGGCCGGTTCCGCGATGTCGACGATCTCCATATCGTGCCCAAGCCGGTGCAGCGACCGCACCCGCCGATCTGGTTCGGGGCCAACGCACCCGCCGCACTCGCCCGCGCGGTGGCGCACGGTGATGCGTTCCTCGGCGCGGGCTCGTCGACGACCGCGGCGTTCGCCACCGCGGTGCACACCTTGCGCCGCGAACTCGACGAACAGGAGAAGGACGCGAGTCGCTTCACCATCGGCAAGCGGGTGTATCTGATCGTCGACGACGAGAAGTCCCGGGCATGGGATCGGGCGCTGAGCGGTCTGAACCGGATCTATGGCCGCACCACAGGACTCGACGGCGTCGCCGTCGCCGGCACCCCTGCCGACGTGGTGCACGGCCTCTCGGAGGTCATCGCGGCCGGCGCCCAGACCATCCTGTTGAATCCGCTCGGCGCGACCGTCGCAGAAGACCGCGAACAGATGGAACGCCTTGCGGCCGAAGTGATCCCGCGGCTGCTCTGATCCATGGACGAGCACCGCGCGCGGATGGCGAAGTATTGGCCTGCCCGACCCCTCGCCCCCCGGCAGGCCAATACGTACGTATTGTCGCACGATACGTTCGTACTTGCCACGTCGGGCTATACGGTGGGTCGGTGACCCGCTGGCCGCCGGAGGAGAAACGCGTTCCGGCTGCATCGAATGTCGACAAGATCCGCGATGCGGCGCTCGTCAGCTTCGCCGCGCGAGGAGTCGGAGCCACCTCGTTGCGCGAGGTGGCGTTTGCGGCCGGAGTGTCGATCGGACTGGTTCAGCATCACTTCGGCACCAAGGCCGGGCTCGTGGATGCCGTGGACCGATATGTCACCGAGGTGCTCCGCACCACCTTGGCCTCCGGCCCCGGGCCCACCACGCTGGACGCGTTCGGCCAACAGGTGACCGCCCTGTTGGTGCAGCACGGCGCCGTCGTCGACTATCTGGCGCGGGCACTCGTGGAGGACTCTCCGGTCGGGTCGTCCATCTTCGACACCTTGATCGAGCAGGGCAAGATCCGCTGGCAACTCCGGGCCGAAGAGGGACTCACCCGTGACGATCTGGACCACACCTGGGCGGCGCTGAATCCGGTGCTGTTGTTCTTCGGCACCGTGCTGCTGCGCTCGCACATCGACCGGCACCTGCCCGAACCGTTCTCCTCTCCCGGCGAGCTGGCGCGGTGGGGTGTCGCCGTGAACGACATGATGCGCAAGGGTCAACTGCGCCCCGAGGAGTGAGGGCGGACAACACAACGCAAACGGCCCCCGCCGAAGCGAGGGCCGTTCGTGTGGAGATCTGGAGCTGTTACAGCTCGGTCGCCGAGCCGCCGGCAGCGGTGATCGCCTCGCGGGCGCTCCCACTGAACTTGTGCGCGGTGACGTCGACCTTGGCGGCGAGCTTGCCGTCGCCGAGAATCTTCACCGGGACGTTCTTGCGAACCAGGCCCTTGGCCACCAACTCGTCGACGCCGACGGTGCCACCCTCGGGGAATGCCTTGGCGAGTTCCCCGACGTTGACGACGCCGTACTCGGTACGGAACCGGTTACGGAAGCCCTTCAGCTTGGGCAGCCGCATGTGGATCGGCATCTGGCCACCCTCGAACGTCGACGGGACGTTCTTACGGGCCTTGGTGCCCTTGGTGCCGCGGCCCGCGGTCTTACCCTTGGAGCCTTCACCACGTCCGACGCGCGTCTTGGCGGTCTTCTCGCCCGGAGCGGGCTTCAGGTCGTGCAGTTTGATAACGCTCATTTAACTTCCTCAACCTCGATGAGGTGATGGACGGCCTTGATCAGACCGCGGGTCTGCGCGTTGTCTTCACGAACCACCGACTGACGGATCTTCCGCAGTCCGAGGGTCCGCAGGCTTTCGCGCTGCTTCCAGCGTGCGCCGATGGTTCCGCGCACCTGGGTGATCTTCAGTTCAGCCATGATCACGCATTTCCTTCACGCGCGGCCGCAGCGGCCAGCGCCTCGCTCTCGCGACGGGCCCGCAGCATTCCGGCCGGCGCGACATCTTCGATGGACAGACCACGTCGGGCTGCCACCTCTTCGGGCCGCTGAATCATCTTCAGCGCCGCAACGGTGGCGTGCACCACGTTGATCGCGTTGTCGCTACCGAGCGACTTGGCCAGAACATCGTGCACACCGGCACATTCCAGCACCGCGCGGCACGCGCCGCCGGCGATGACACCGGTACCCGGGCTGGCCGGACGCAGCATCACGACACCGGCTGCGGCCTCACCCTGCACCGGGTGCACGATGGTGGCGCCGATCAGCGGGACGCGGAAGAAGTTCTTGCGAGCTTCCTCGACACCCTTGGCGATGGCGGCCGGAACTTCCTTGGCCTTGCCGTAGCCGACGCCGACCAAGCCGTTGCCGTCTCCGACGATGACGAGGGCGGTGAAGCTGAAGCGACGACCACCCTTGACCACCTTGGAGACGCGGTTGATGGTGACAACGCGCTCGATGTAGTTGTTCTTGTCGCCGCGATCGTCGCCACGGCCCCGGCCGCCACGGTCGTCACGGCCACGGCCGCCACGATCACCACGGCCACCGCGATTGTCCTGCGCCGAACCGGCGCCAGCCTGCTCGGCCATCATGCAGTCCTCTCGTTAACAGTCATCAGAATTTCAGCCCGCCTTCGCGTGCGGCATCGGCGAGCGCGGCGATACGACCGGCGTAGGTGTACCCACCGCGGTCGAACACCACAGCCTCGATGCCGGCAGCCTTGGCGCGCTCGGCGATCAGCTGACCGACCCGGGCGCTGACGGCCTTCTTGTCACCGTCGACGGCACGCACGTCGGCCTCGATCGACGATGCCGCCGCCAGCGTGGTGCCGGTCGCGTCGTCGATGAGCTGCACGTGGATGTGCCGCGCGGAGCGGTTGACCATCAGGCGCGGCGTGGTGGCCGTGCCTTCGACCTTCTTGCGCAGCCGTGCGTGACGGCGCAGACGCGCGACACGGCGCGTCTCGGAGATGTTCTGCCCCACCGGCTTACGGTTGGGGGCTTCAGTCTTCGTGGTAGCCATGGGTTACTTACCTGTCTTTCCGACCTTGCGGCGGATCTGCTCACCCTCGTAGCGCACGCCCTTGCCCTTGTACGGGTCGGGGCGACGCAGGCGACGGATGACCGCGGAGATCTGGCCGACCTTCTGCTTGTCAATGCCAGAGACCGAGAACTTGGTGGGCGTCTCCACCGCGAACGTGATGCCTTCCGGCGCCTCGATGAGCACCGGGTGGCTGTAGCCGAGTGCGAACTCCAGGTTGGAGCCCTTGAGCGCGACGCGGTAACCCACGCCGAAGATCTCCAACTTGGTGGTGTAGCCCTCGGTCACGCCGGTGATCAGGTTGGCGACCAGCGTGCGCGACAGCCCATGCAGCGAGCGGTTGCGCCGCTCGTCATTGGGCCGGGTCACGACGATGGCACCATCGTCGTCGCGGGACACCACAATCGGCTCCGCGACATCCAGGTTCAGGGTGCCCTTGGGACCCTTCACCGACACGTTCTGGCCTTCGATGGCCACATCGACTCCGGCGGGAACCGGAACCGGCTGCTTTCCAATACGCGACATGTTTCTGTTCCCCTACCAGACGTAGGCGAGGACTTCGCCGCCCACGCCGGTTCGCGCTGCCTGTCGATCGGTGAGCAGACCCGAGGACGTGGAGATGATCGCCACGCCCAGGCCGCCGAGCACCCGAGGCAGATTGGTGGACTTTGCATAAACCCGCAGGCCGGGCTTGCTCACGCGGCGGAGGCCGGCGATGCTGCGCTCACGGCTGGGGCCGTACTTGAGCTGCACCACCAGTGCCTTGCCGACACGAGCATCCTCGGTGCGGTAATCCGAGATGTAGCCCTCGCTCTTGAGGATCTCGGCGATGTTCGCCTTGATCTTCGAGTGGGGCAGCGTCACCTCGTCGTGGTACGCCGAATTGGCGTTACGCAGACGCGTCAAGAAGTCTGCGATGGGATCGGTCATCGTCATGACAGCCGGTTCACCTTCCTTGCGGCGGTTCCCACCTGGTCATTGGACACGGTGGGCCTACCGAAATTTGAAATCGAATGAATGCTGGTTACCAGCTGGACTTCTGCACACCGGGCAGCTCGCCCGCGTGTGCCATCTCGCGAAGGCAGATTCGGCACAGGCCGAACTTGCGGTACACCGAATGCGGACGGCCGCACTTGTTGCAGCGGGTGTAGCCGCGAACCTTGAACTTCGGCTTCTTGTTGGCCTTGTTGACCAGAGCCTTCTTTGCCATTGCTCAGTTCTCCTTGAACGGGAAGCCGAGGGCCCGCAGCAGCGCCCGACCTTCATCGTCGTTGGTCGCCGTGGTGACCACGGTGATGTCCATGCCACGGGGCCGATCGATGTCGTCCACGTCGATCTCGTGGAACACTGACTGCTCGGCGAGCCCGAAGGTGTAGTTGCCGTTGCCGTCGAACTGCTTGGGGCTCAGTCCACGGAAGTCGCGGATACGCGGCAGCGCGATCGACACCAGGCGGTCCAGGAACTCCCACATGCGGTCGCCGCGCAGCGTGACGCGCGCACCGATCGGCATGCCTTCACGCAGCTTGAACTGCGCGATCGACTTGCGGGCCTTGCGGATTTCGGGCTTCTGGCCCGTGATCAGCGCGAGGTCCTTGACCGCACCGTTGATCAGCTTGGCGTCACGGGCGGCGTCACCGACACCCATGTTCACGACGACCTTCACCACGCCCGGGATCTGCATCACGTTGGCGTAGGCGAACTCTTGGTTGAGAGCGTCCTTGATTTCTTCGCGGTAGCGCTGCTTCAGCCGCGGCTGCACCTTGGCGGTGTTTTCTACGGTGGTCATGTCAGATGTCCTTGCCATTGCGCTTGGAAACCCGGACCTTCTTGCCGGACTCCTCGTCGACGCGGTAGCCGATGCGGGTCGGGTTGCCGTCGGAGTCGACGACCATCACGTTGGAGACGTGGATCGCGGCTTCCTGCGTGACGATGCCGCCCGAGGAGGCGCCACGCTCGTTCTGGGACTGCGCGGTGTGCTTCTTGATCCGGTTGACGCCTTCGACGAGAACCTTGTCGCGGGTCGGGTAGGCCTCGAGGACCTTGCCCTTGGCGCCCTTGTCCTTGCCGGAGATGACCAGGACGGTGTCGCCCTTGTGCACCTTCATTTACAACACCTCCGGGGCAAGCGAAACGATCTTCATGAACTTCTTCTCACGCAGTTCGCGACCGACCGGCCCGAAGATGCGGGTACCGCGGGGGTCGTTGTCGTTCTTGATGATGACGGCGGCGTTCTCGTCGAAACGGATGTAGCTGCCATCGGCACGACGACGTTCCTTGACGGTCCGCACGATGACGGCCTTGACGACGTCGCCCTTCTTGACGTTGCCGCCGGGGATGGCGTCCTTGACGGTCGCCACGATGATGTCGCCGATGCCGGCATAGCGTCGCGCTGAGCCACCGAGCACGCGGATGCACAAGATTTCCTTGGCACCAGTGTTGTCGGCGATCTTTACGCGCGATTCTTGCTGAATCACTCGATCTCCTTGACCTGGATTGTGTGCACGCCAGATACCGACCTGGACGTACGCGGTCTTTGTTTCCGCAGGGCACTCAGGGTCATACGAATACGACCGAGGTCTGCCCGCGGCAACCCCTAGAGTCTAGGTGACGAGGTGCTCAGCACCAAATTGCTGCGGTTTTGGTCCGCGCAGCCGCCCCGAGAGACACAAAATGGTCGCTGCCGATGGGCGGCAACGACCATTGTGCGGGTTTCGATGCGGACTATTGCCCGCCCACCCCCCTGGGCTACTGCCCGCCCACCCCCCTGGGCTACTGCCCGCCCACCCCCCAATGCAGGACACGCGACGTCAGCAGCACCAGCCCCAGTGACACCACGGCCACCACGACCAGGCCGATCACGGCCACCACCAGCGGTCGCCACCCTGCTCGGGCGATCTGCCGGATGTCGGTGGACAGGCCTACTCCGGCGAAAGTGAGCAGGAACGCCCACTTCGAGACGGCGGCCACGTTGGCCAACTGCCCCTTGCTCAACAGTCCCGCGGTGGCGACAGCGGACACGGCCAGGAAGCCGAGCACGAACTTGGGGAACTTCTCCCATACGAATGCCGCCTTGGCGCCGAACCCGGGGGCCAGCTCGTCGGCCTCACCCTTGGCGGCCCAGTACAACGCGAAACCAAGCACGACGAAGCCGATCAGCGCGTTGCGCACCGACTTCACCAGGACGGCGATCTTGCCCGCTTCATCGGAGAACAGGTACCCGGTGGCCGTCGTCTCGGCGGTGTTGTCGACCGCCAGGCCGGCCCACAAGCCGAACTCGTGATCGCTCAGGCCGATCGCGTGGCCCAACGGGGGCAGCACGAACAGTGCCACCGCGCCGAGCGCGAGGATCGCCGCGATGGCATAGCTGACATCTGAGTTGCGGGCCCGGATGGCTCCCTTGGAAGCGACGATGGCCGACACCCCGCAGATCGAGGTGCCGATCGCGAGTAGCGACCCGAGCTTGCCGGACAGCCCGAACCAGCGGGCCGCGAGAATGATGATGGTGCCCGCGATCGCCATATCGACCACGATCTGAACCAAGCTGATACCACCCAGTTTCAGCACGTCGCCGAGCACGAACCGGGAACCCAATGCGACGATGCCCACCTTCAGCCAGAACTGGTAGGTGAGCACACCCGGCCGGAATATCCGGTGCAGCCCAACGGTATTGGTGATCAGCAGACCGATCAGGATGGCCCACAGCACGAATTCGATGTCGGGCACATGCCAATGCAGCTTCTTGCCTGCCGCCAGCCAGCCGATTTCGGCGTACTTGCCGGCCAGGCCGACCGCGATCAGCAGCAGGATTCCCGGCACGTAGTCCAGTGGCCGCTTGCTGGTGAACGCGGCGTCGTCTTCATACGTCTCGTCGACGGTGGCTGCGGTGCTCAAGCCAATCCCCCGTCGCTTCGCTCGTCCCGCATCAGAACGGGATCCTCGGGAGTACGCCCGCCACCGCCAGTGCCGTGATAGCCAGCCCGAGAATCGTTGCCCACCAGTCAGACCCGACACGGGTCACCCAGCTTGTCGCGCCCTGCTCGTCAACCATTCCGCCAGGTTGCCGGACGCGGGTTCGATCACCCAGATATGGAATCGCGCTGAGAATATCCTCAGGAAAGGTCGGTCGCGCACCGAAAACCGATGTGCGTGGTCGCGGTGTCCCGGGATTGTGGTGATCTGGCGGCGGGACGGTAGCGGTGGCAGTACTCCGGCGCGCACAAGTGTGACCCGCCTTTGAGCGCTTGACTGACGGTCGGGTCGTCGGCGGGCAGGCAGCAGGGGTTGGCGACTTGCCCCGTGAACTCACTCGTCGTCCACTCCCACACGTTGCCGATCATGTCGACCAGGCCGAACGCGTTGGGCGCGAAGGTGCCCACCGGCGACGTACCGATCCACCCCGCCGCCCCGTCGTTGCGATACGGGAACGCGCCCTGCCAGGTGTTGGCCATCAACTCACCACCGGGTTTCACCTCGTCACCCCAGGCGTAGACGGTCTCGGTTCCGGCCCGAGCGGCGTACTCCCACTCCGCTTCAGTGGGCAGCCGGCGGGCCGTCCATTCCGCGTAGGCCAGCGCATCGGCATAAGCAACCTGCACGACGGGATGGTCGGGCTGCGCCGCGGCGCGGTCCGGCCCGAACGGATGACGCCAGTTCGCACCGGGCGCCCAGTCCCACCATTGCCGCCAGTCCCGAAGGTTCACCGGCCCAGCTGTGGGCCGGAACACCATGGCGCCGGGGACCAGATCGGCCGGGTTCGCACCCGGGTACAGCGTCGGATCCATCGGCCGTTCGGCTACGGTGCGGTATCCGGTGGCGTCGATGAAGTCGGCGAACTGCGCGGTGGTGACGGGATGCCGTTCGATGGCGAACGGTCCGACCTCTACCGGCCGGACCGGCTGCTCCTCGGGATAGAAGCCGGTGGCGCCCATCCGGAAACGCCCACCCGGAATGTCGACGAGCTCGGTTGCCGTCACGGGATGCGAATCTCGAAATCCCCGGACAGCAATTCGGCGGCGGCATCGAATCCGGTTGTCCCGGTGGGCGCTGCGGTGTGCACCGATGCCAGGTAGTTGCCGGAGTTCGTCCAGATGTGCACCACCCGGTCGACGAATTCGACCGCGTTCTGCGGAGTGTCCGACCACGCACCGAGCAGTTTCTGTCCGCTGTACTGACACAACTCGGCAGGCAACACACTGATCGAACTGACGGCAGCCTCGGCCATCATCCGGTCCGCGTACTCGTCGAAGGCTTTCGCCGGATCCAGCGGCGTGGGCGCGATGGTGATGGTCGCGGCCATCCCGTCCGGGCCTTTCAGATAGCCCCCGATGTCACCGCTGCCGCCTTGCATGGACCAGCCATCGGGTACCGGCACCGTGATCACCGGCGCAGATGCGTCGGTGACCTTCGCGACGAATCCCACCCGCGGCTTCTGATCGGGCGCGCAGGTCACCGTGTCGGCAGGCACGGGTGCGCGACTGGTCGGCACCACCCCGAAGGCCGGCGAATCGGGGCCGCCGGTGCTGGGCGGGCGGTACGTGCTCGACGGGGCCACCGCACCATTTTCGGCCGCTACCGGGTTGCCGGCACTCGTGCGGACACATGCGGCCGCGGCAGCGAGGGCGAGACACGCGGTCCCCACCGTCACCGAGCGTCTCACCGAGTCGAGATGCGTCATCAGTCCTTCGCGAACGCTTGGCCGTTTCCCTGTCGATATCACGGTACGGCGCTGCCGAGGAGTCGACCACCACGTTGCGGATTTGTTGCGCCCTCAAAATCTACGACCTCGCCCTGGCAGCTGACGGGCGACCGAAACCTGCGGATTCGGCAGTCCGTCCCTCGCACCCACCGGCCCGGTCCTTCGGATGACTAAATCCCTTAGAACACAACATTTTCGATGGGTTCACGGCGGAACAGGCATTGTTAGCGACACGAATATACCTGCAACCCAGACGAATTCACGCACGCGAGGCTTGGCACGCACGCCGTAGCGAGCCAGAGCCCTGGATGGTCGAGGACGTCGGATCCTCACCGCCAGACGTCAGCGGGAACCTCGGCTCACCCCGCGGGATGCACCTCCGGGTTTTAGTTAGCTGATGACGTGAACGATATTGTCAAGATCGCCAATATAGAAGCACCTTGGCTACTTCGCTCGAATTCTATTGACGTTCGCCCAAATTATTTTCAGCTACCGTACAAAACAATCAACTACCCCGACATTTCTGCATCAAGCCGGAGTGAATCACAACCCGAAGAGCCCTCCACGACACAACGGGGCGGCGGCGACCCCGGGTGTGACAAGTCGCCAAAATCTGGCTTTTAAATGCATATATCGATGAACCGCATGCCATATCAAGCCGAAGTCGACCACTCCTTCACTCTCCACGACGTCAGCACTCCACCAACCAAAGAAGAAAATCTACTTGCGCATGGCAGCAAAACATCACGCGTGAATATTTACGCGTTAAATATGCGCTGTCATCCGAAAGAATGACATTCAGGAAATATGCAGGAAACACTAGCCAACCCTGCAGATGCGGTCCTATAGTTTGCTGTATCGCCGGGACTTCGGCGATTCGGGTCGATCAAGGGGTCCCTCATGACAACTGCTCGCCATCGCCAAGCCATGTCCGCGCGCAACCGTAAGGCCCGTCGCGCAGCGAAAATCCAGCCGGAAGTTCCCACCGTCGCGGTGGTGCCCACACCCGCCCTCGTGAGCGGGCCGGGGTACGCGCGATATGTCGGACGGGTCGGCGCTTTGGCAGTGGCGTTGGGGTTGGGGGCGGCGGTCGCCACGGGATACGGCCTGGGCATTCCCGCGGTGGCATCGGCTGACAACGGTTCCGAGTCCACGGAGAACGGCGCCAACGATCCCCCGGCTCCGCAGGATCCGCCTGCAGAGCAGGGCGGCAACGGATCGGGGTCGGGTACAGGTACCGGTTCGGGTGTTCCCGCCGTCCCGGAGATGCAACTGCCCGACCATGCCGGCTCGCAGCAGCCGTCGAACACCTCCAGCCCATCCGAAATGCAGGTCTCCGTCAGCGGCGGGGCACAGTTGACCGGTAACGGTACCCAGAACGGATCCGGCAGCGGCGGCACACAGACGCCGACGACACACTCGCAGACGCCCACACCGGAGCCGTCGAACAACAACGGAACACCTTCTGGGAGCACCACTTCGAGTACGCCACAAAACGCAACGGGCTACGTCGCTCCCACCGGTACGACCACCCAGGCAGTGCCGCAGGGCAATCAGACGCCGAACGTGATACCCAACCAATCGGGCCACGTAGCGCCCCAGCTTTCGGGCACCACCACCACGACGGTCATTCATGGCGGCGGCGACCCGACGACGCCCGACAACAGCGCCGCCAGACTGACTGGCGGGCAGCCGAACCTTCAGACCTTCAGCACAGGAGCCGGCACCAGCTTCACATCGCAGCTGTCGCTCGCGACCGCGTCCGGGACACCGGCGCCCGCGGCACTGGTCGACCAGCCCGACAATCCGATAGAAGCGCTGATGGGAGCGCCGGCCGCACTGGCCAACATTGCGGTCACCGCGATCTCGATGTTCTTCAACGGGCTTCTGAACCCAGGTCCGGGTACCCCGGCACCACCGGTGATGTTGTTCGTCGTATTGGGTTGGGCGCAGCGTGAATTGGCCCGCACCTTCTTCAACCAATCCCCCAACGGTGTGGCCGATCTGATCGGCACCAGCGAAGACACCGACGTGACCATCCCCGTGTTGTCCAATGACACCGATGGCGATCTGGGCGCCGGCGACGTGTTGACCGTGACCGACTACACCCAGCCTGCCAACGGCTCGGTGACGCTGAATCCGAACGGCACGTTCACCTACAGCCCCGACGCCAACTTCAACGGCACGGATACGTTCACCTACACGGTGTCCGATGAAGCCAGCCCGTGGCACATGCACGGTCTGGGTGGATTCTTCTTCGGCGGTGCGCATGCCGCGGCGCCGACGACGGTCACCATCACGGTCGGTTCGGTCAACGACGCCCCGGTGGCGGTGGATGACTCGTTCACCACGGACGAAGACCATCCGTTGACCGGCAACGCCAATGTGTACCTGGCGGGCAACGACACGGATGTCGACGGTGACACCCTGACCGCCGTCTCGTTCAC
>JAHFVC010000443.1:0-1166 GCA_023264765.1 Mycobacterium sp.
CGCCATCTGGACCGTGATGTTGGACATCTTCGTCATGCTGTCGATGGTCGACTGCATGTCGTCGGCCTGCTTGAGCATGTTGGCCATCATGTCCTGCTGGTACTTCTCGTTCATCTTCTGCGTGGTGCCCTGCATGCTGATCTGGAACGGGATCGAGGTGTGCTCGATCGGGGTTCCCTGCGGCCGGGTGATGGCCTGCACACGCCCGATACCGGGCACCTTGAAGATGGCTTTCGCGATCTTGTCGATCACCAGGAAGTCCGCGGAGTTGCGCAGATCGTGATCGCTCTCGATGAGCAGCAGCTCCGGGTTCATCCGGGCCTGATTGAAATGGCGATCCGCGGCGGCGTAACCGATGTTGGCGGGAATGTCGCCCGGCAGGTAATCGCGATCGTTGTAACTCGTGCGGTATCCCGGCAACGTCAGCAGTCCCACCATCGACAGCGCGAGCGTGCCGACCAACACCGGCCCGGGCCAGCGCACGATGATCGCGCCGATCTTGCGCCAACCCCGCGTGCGCATCGCACGTTTGGGCTCCAGCGTCTTGCCGAACCTCGAGGCCACCGTGATGACGGCGGGACCCAGCGTCAGTGCGGCGAACACCGCGACCACCATGCCGATGGCCAGCGGGATACCGAGGGAGACGAAATAGGGGAGTTTGGTGAAGTGCAGACAGAAGGTCGCACCGGCGATGGTCAGACCCGAGCCCAGGATCACGTGCGCCGTGCCGTGATACATGGTGTAGTACGCGGTCTCGCGGTCCTCGCCGACGCTGCGGGCTTCCTGATATCGGCCGATGAGGAAGATCGCGTAGTCGGTCGACGCGGCGATCGCAAGCGTCACCAACAGGTTCGTCGCGAAGGTCGAGAGCCCGATGATGTTGTGATAGCCCAGAAATGCGATGAAACCGCGGGTGATTCCCAGCTCGACGGCGACCATGGCGAGCACCAGGAACACGGTCACCAGTGACCGATAGATGATCAAGAGCATCACGATGATCACGCCGAATGTCAGCGCGGTGATGATCTTCATGCTCCGGTCGCCGGCGATGTGCTGGTCGGCCGCCAGAGCCGACGGGCCGGTCACGAACACCTTCAGCCCCGGCGGCGGGGTCATGCTGTCGATGATGTTCTGAGTGGCCTCGACCGATTCGTTGGCCAGCGACT
>JAHFVC010000443.1:1176-4862 GCA_023264765.1 Mycobacterium sp.
CATAGGTGGCCTTGCCGTCGGCGCTCTGCGCGCCGGCTGCCGTCAGTGGATCACCCCAGAAATCCTGGATGTGCTCGACGTGTTTGGTGTCGGCCTCCAGCTTCTGGATCATCTCGTCGTAGAACTTGTGTTCGGCGTCGCCGAGTTGGTGGTCGCTCTCCAGCACCACCATGGCCGAGCTGTTCGACTTGAACTCGTCGAACACCTTGCCGACGCGCTTCATCGCGATCATCGACGGGGCGCTGTCGGGGCTCATCGACACCGACCGCAGCTTCCCCACCTCTTCGAGCTGGGGGACGATCGCGTTCAGCACCACCATGATCGCGATCCAGCCGAGGATGATCGGCACCGCGAGCACCCGGATGGTCCGCGGGATGAAGGTTTTGTTCGGCACCTTCACCGCCGGGATGGCGTCGGTGGGCGGTTCGTTGAGGGAGGGGTTACTCATGCCGACTTCACCAGGCAGTAGGTGTGGGCACCGACGCCATTGACGGTCCTCTCGTCTTTCACCTCGTCATCGACGGTGATCCGGCACGACAGGCTGGAGCCGTCGCCCTGCGCGGAGATGGTGGGGAAAACCGACGGAGCGGTGGTGCTGAGCGTCAGCGTCCACGGCAGCGACGCGTTGTCGGCGCGCTGCGGCTTGGCGTCGAGGTCCATGTAGTTGATGTTGGCCGTGGAGCCGGTGCCCCAGATCTCGTACTTGACGACCTTGGGATCGAACGGCTCGGTATCGTCACCGGCGCTGTTCTCGGTGGATACGTAGCCCGGACCGGTACCGAAGAAGGTGCGCACCCGCATCACGGTGAACGCGGCGACTGCTACCACGACCACGATGACGAGTGGAATCCAGATGCGCTTGAGCACGTTCATCGAGTACCGATTTCCCCCGCCACGTTGGTTTCGACGCGTTCACCAGGCGTCTTATGATCGCCACAGGTTAGCTTATGTAACCGAGAGCTTAGCTTAGATAACAGAGTGACGTGCCGTACATATTTTGCAACGCCGACGCCGCCGCGAACAGGCGTCGACGAGGTCTGTCTGGAGCTCGTCACGGGTGTTCCCACCTGCGCTTTTCGTGTCCTCTCGCGCCAGGGGTCCAGGTGCGGGCGCACGCGGGGAGGATCGACTAGCGCCCGCCCTGCCGGCCGCAGCGCCTTGTATAGTGCGGCCGCGCACTGCCGGGCACCCTCCGCGCGGGCCTACTCTGGCAGGTATGAGGTCGAAACTGCTGGCGCTTCCCGCTGCCCTGGCCGCGCTCACCCTCGTGGGCCTCGGCGGCGCCGCGACAGCCCTGGCCGATCCCGCTGCGCCGACACCCCCGCCGGCGCCCGCCGCCCCGGCAACCGTGATCGACCATGACGGCGCGTTCGCAGTGGGCAAGGACATCGCACCCGGCACATATGCCTCGGCAGGCCCGGTCGGGGACGGCACGTGCTCGTGGCGGCGGGTCGCCGCCGCGCCCGACGGGCAGCAGGGCAGCACCATCGATCGTGCCTTCACCCATGAAGCTCAGGTCGTCCAGATCGACGCGACGGACGGCACCTTCAAGACCACCGGCTGCCAGACCTGGCAACTGACCGACCAGGCGCCGCCCGGGCCAGGGCTGCCGCCGGTCCTGCAGGGCCTGAAACTCAAGGCCTATCTGGACGGCCTCAACCGCAATGCGGCGCAGTACAACGCCACTCATCCCGACGATCAGGCCCCGCCGGCCGCGCCGGTCGTGCCGCCCCAGGGCACGGGTCCGGCACCGGGTCCCGCGCCCGCTCCCTGAGTCGTTCACTGCGTCGTTGACAGGAATCGCGCAGCGTTCGCCTCGCGGCTGCTGACCCGATGCGCTGATATTCTTCCAACGGAATCGGCCACGGAAAGAGTGTTGTGCGTAGCGGAGAGATCAAGGCCCTCACCGGCCTGCGCATCTTCGCCGCCGTCTGGGTGGTGCTCTTCCACTTCAGGCCGTTGCTCCACGAGGCCGCCCCTCAACTCAGCACGGCGCTGGCCCCGATCCTGAACTGTGGTGCACAGGGCGTCGACCTGTTCTTCATCCTCAGCGGATTCGTCCTGACCTGGACATACATCGACAAGATGGGGAAGAACTGGTCCACCCGGGCAACTCTGCACTTCCTCTGGATGCGGTTGGCCCGGGTGTGGCCCGTGTACCTGGTCACCCTGCACCTGGCGGCGCTGTGGATCATTTTCACGCTGTACGTCGGACACATCCCCTCGGAGAACGTCCACACCCTCACCGCGATCAGCTACATCCGTCAGCTGTTCCTGGTGCAGCTGTGGTTTCAGCCTTTCTTTGACGGCTCGAGCTGGGACGGGCCCGCGTGGTCGATCAGCGCGGAGTGGCTGGCATATCTGTTGTTCGGCGGGCTGATACTCATCATCTTCCGCCTGGCCAGGGCCACCCGGGCGCGCACCCTGCTGTGGCTGGCATTCGCGGTGACGCTGCCGCCGGTGATGTTCCTGCTCGCCACCGGGCACTTCTACACACCGTGGAGCTGGCTGCCGCGCATCCTCATGCAATTCACCGCCGGGGCCATCGCCTGTGCGGCGGTGCGCAGGCTCAACCCGTCCGACCGCACCCGCACCGTCGCGGGCGTGGCGGGAATCATCCTGGTGGCTGCCATCGTCGGGGCCCTGTACTGGTTCGACGCCCACCCCATTCCGGATGTGATCGACAGCGGCGGGGTCCTGGACCTGTTGTTCGTGCCGTTGGTGATCACCCTGGCCATCGGTACGGGCACGTTGCCGAGCCTGTTGTCCCTGCGAGTCCTGACGTATGGCGGGCAGATCTCGTTCAGCTTGTACATGGTGCACGAGATCGTGCACACCGCGTGGAATTGGGCGGTGCTGCAGTTCGAACTCACGCTCGCCGGTCCAGCGGGCACATGGCTGCTGCTCGGGGTGTTCGCCGTCGCCTTCGCCTGCGCGGCGGCGCTGTACCACTTCGTCGAGGAACCAGCGCGCCGGTGGATGCGCAGGATGGTCGATGTCAGGGATGCCACCCCGCCGGTACAGTCGGTGGGCAGAGATGACCGGAAGCTGTCCGCCTGAGCGTTAGCTGTGCATCCGGTGTGCCGAATCGCCCTGTGCGGCAAACCAACTGAGACCAACCAGTAAGCTGTCGGCGGTATCGAACCTGGACCGTTGGAGGGGGAATCTGTTGTACCGCCTTGCCGTGCTCGTGATGTCGCTGGCCGTGTCGGCGGGGCTGGTCAGCGTTCGCCCGGTCGAGGTGATGACCGTCAGCCGCGACGCGCCGTTGACCCATATCGCGGTGATCGGTGACTCGTACACCACCGGGACGAATTTCGGCGGAATGGGCGGCAAGGGGTGGCCCGCGCGCGCCTGGCAGGTGCTGGCCAAGCAGGGCAAGCCGGTGGCCGCGGACGTGGCCTCCGAAGGCCGCGCCGGCTACGGGGTCCGGGGCGATCACGGCAGCGTGTTCGGTGACCTCACGGCCCGGGCTGTGCGGCCCGACGATGCCCTGGTGGTCTTCTTCGGCTCCCGCAACGACCAGCCTGTCGACCCGATGGCGCTCACCGGGATGGCCTGGAGTGCCTTTGACGCCGCGCGCCGCACGGCACCGGCCGCCAAGCTGCTCGTCATCGGCCCACCGTGGCCGACCGCCGATGTGCCCGACAACGTGCTGCAGATCCGTGACGCCGTGGGTAACGCCG
>JAHFVC010000444.1 GCA_023264765.1 Mycobacterium sp.
TCTGGTGATGGCGGCGATGTGGTTGATCCGCTGGCCCACCCGCACCCAGTCCCGGGTGTTCGCCATCGGGTCGGCGATCTGCGTCGGCGCCGCCTGCCTGGCCGAACCCGATCCGCAATCAGGACTGATCGGCTGCAGCATCTTCGCGGCCATCGCCGGGCTGGTGGCCTTCACCCACACCAGTCCGTACCTGGCGCTGATCACGATGATCGCGGTGGCGACCGTGAGCGGTTGCGCCGCGAAGATCGCCGCGCACGGCGATCTGCTGGGCGGGGTCAGTAAGGCGATCATCGTGCTGGTCGGCATCATCACCGTGCCCGCGGTCGGGCAGATCATGGTGCAGATGCTCGGCACCGGCGCGGTGCAGTCCGACGTCGACGCGCTGACGGGACTGCACAACCGGCGGGGCTTCTACCGCGGGGCGGCCGACTTGATGACCCGCGCCCGCCATCATCGCCACACCCGGATCGGTCTGGTCCTGGCCGATCTGGACAACTTCAAGCGCATCAACGACACCGCGGGGCACGCCGCCGGCGACCGCGTGTTGATCGCCGTCGCCGCCGCGCTGCGCCGGGTTGCCGGCAAGGCCGCGATCACCGCCCGGGTGGGCGGCGAGGAGTTCCTGGTTGCCGCGGCGGTGGGTGGCGGTGGACTCCAGGCCCTGGCCGAGCGCATTCGCGCCGAGGTGGATCACCTGCCACACGGCGTGACCATCAGCGTGGGCGCGGCGTGCGCCAGGTCAGCCGACGACTCCGACATCCGACTGCTGCTGGACCAGCTGATCGAGCTGGCCGACACGGCGATGTACACCGCGAAGCGGGCGGGCGGCAACCGGATTCACTGCTGCGATCTGGAGGGGCGGCCGGACGCCCGGATCGTCATGCCAGCCCCACCGCCAGCAGCACCACCGCGATCAGCGGGAACACGCCCTGGGTGACAGCCGCGCGGGCCTTATCCGGAGACGACAGAAGCAAGACCAGTGCCGCGGCCAGCATCGATCCCACCCCGGCGAAGATCAGCGCGGCACCGACGGCGGTGCACCCGGACACCAGGAAAACGATGCCGGTGCCCGACACGATCGCCAGGAACAAATTGTAGAAGCCCTGGTTGAAGGCGAGTTCCTTGGTGGCGGCCGCCTCCTCCGCGGAGATGCCGAAGGTCGCCCTGGTGCGGGCCGAGGTCCAGGTCAGCGATTCCATCACGAAGATGTACACGTGCAGCAGCGCGGCGAGTCCCGCGACGATCACACCGGCGGTCAGCATGGCGTCTATTCAAACAGTCCGACGCCGCCCAGTCCGGTGACCGGGGGCTGCAAGCCGAGGTGTGTCCACGCCTGTGGCGTCGCCACCCGGCCGCGTGGGGTCCTGGCGATCATGCCTGCCCGGACGAGGAAGGGCTCGCAGACCTCCTCCACCGTGGTCGCTTCCTCCCCCACCGCGACGGCCAGGGTGGACACCCCGACCGGGCCGCCGCCGAAGCTGCGGGTCAGCGCCGAGAGCACCGCACGGTCCAGCCGGTCCAGGCCGAGCTCGTCGACGTCGTAGACCTCCAGCGCCGCCTTGGCGATGTCACGGGTGATGACGCCGTCGGCCCGCACCTGGGCGAAGTCGCGGACGCGGCGCAGCAGACGGTTGGCGATCCGGGGCGTTCCGCGGGAGCGGCGCGCCACCTCGGAACCGGCCTCGCCCCCGAGTTCGATACCCAGGATTCCGGCGGAGCGCGCCAGGACCCGCTCCAGGTCCGGGGACTCGTAGAAGTCCATGTGTGCCGTGAAGCCGAACCTGTCACGCAGCGGCCCGGTCAGCGCACCCGATCGGGTGGTGGCGCCCACCAGCGTGAACGGGGCGACGTCCAGCGGAATCGACGTGGCCCCAGGCCCTTTGCCGACGACGACATCCACCCGGAAGTCCTCCATCGCGAGGTAGAGCATCTCTTCTGCCGGTCGCGCGATCCGATGGATCTCGTCGATGAACAGCACGTCACCCTCGACCAGATTGGACAGCATCGCCGCGAGGTCACCGGCGCGCTCCAGAGCCGGCCCCGACGTGACACGCAGTGCCGAGCCGAGTTCGGCGGCGATGATCATCGCCAGCGACGTCTTGCCCAGACCCGGCGGCCCGGACAACAGGATGTGATCCGGTGTGCCGCCGCGGTTCTTGGCTCCCTCGAGAACCAGCTGGAGCTGTTCGCGCACGCGGTGCTGCCCGATGAACTCCTGCAGCGACTTGGGCCGCAGGCTCGCGTCGACATCCCCCTCACCGACGGTCAGCGCCGGTGAGACGTCCCGCTCGGGTTCGTCGTCGGCGCCCTCGCTGAATCTGCCCATCACTTCTTACCCAGCATGGACAGCGCAGCCCGCAGCGCGCTGGAGGTGGTGGCCTCCGGGTCGTCGGCGAGTACCTTGTCGGTGGCCTCCTCGGCCTGTTTGGCGGCAAAGCCAAGGCCGACAAGGGCTTCCACGACGGGGCCGCGAATACCGAAACCACTTGCCGCCGCCGGACCGGCACCGGCGACCGCGCCGATCTTGTCCCGAAGTTCCAGCACCATGCGCTCGGCGCCACGTTTGCCGATGCCGGGCACCCGGGTCAGCGCGGTGACGTCGCCGTCGGCGAGCGCCTGCCGCAGCGCCTGGGCGTCGTAGACCGCCAGGGTCGCCAGCGCGATCTTGGGGCCGACACCCGACACCCCCAGCAGCGTGGAGAACAGGTCCCGGGCCTCGCCGTCGACGAAGCCGTACAACGTCATCGAGTCCTCGCGGACGATCATCGCGGTGATCAGCCGGGTCTCGTCGCCGCGACGCAGGGTCGCCAGGGTCGACGGGGTGGCCATCACCTTGTAGCCCACCCCGGCCGCCTCGATCACGGCGTGATCCAGCGCGATGTCGATCACCTCGCCGCGCACCGACGCGATCATGCGCGGGCCGCCTTCAGCCGGGCCGCATACGTGCGCTTGGCCTCGGCGGCCTTGGCTTCCGCTTCGGCCATCCGCGCGATCATCGGCGCCCGCCAGCAGTGGCAGATGGCCAGTGCGAGCGCATCGGCGGCATCGGCGGGTGTCGGTTTCTGTTGCAGGGCAAGGATTTTGGTCACCATGGTGGTGACCTGCGCCTTGTCCGCCCGGCCGTTGCCGGTCACCGCGGCCTTGACCTCGCTGGGGGTGTGGAAGTGCACGTCGATGTCGCGTTTGGCCGCCGCCAGTGCGATCACGCCACCGGCTTGGGCGGTGCCCATCGCGGTGTTGGCATTCTGGTTGGCGAACACGCGCTCGATGGCGATGACGTCGGGGCGGTGGGTGTCCATCCAGTATTCGACGGTGTCACTGATGGTGAGCAGTCTCTTGTGCAGCGGACTGTCCGCGGGGGTGCGCACCACGTCGACGTCGAGGGCGATGACGTGCCTGCCCCGACCGGTCTCGATGACCGACAGGCCGCAGCGCGTCAGCCCGGGATCGACTCCCATTACCCGCACGCCAATCCCTTCGCCGAACAGAACACGTGTTCGATTAGCGTAACCGGCGTGTCCGTCACCTCCTGACAGGGACACGCCCGCCATCAGATCGCGTAATGCCCCGACCGCCACCCCTGCGCCAGCCGCAGTGCGTGCTCGTCGATCCGGGCGCCGGAGCGCCGCCAGCCGCGCACCAGCTCGGTCTCCACCTCGTGGCCGCCGCGCTCGATCACCACACGCCACCGGGCGCCCAGACCCTTTGTCAGCAGCCAGAACGGCCACAGCAGCAGAAACGGTGCGGCCAGCACCAGGCTGAACCAGTCGACGTCGATCACATCGGACAGATCCCAGAACGGCCACCACCGCCGGTGCACTGTCCACTGGGTGCCGTTGGGGTCCGTGACGACTGCCATGCCGACATCCTGGCAGTCTTGTTCCATGCATGTCGTCATCGCCGGTGGACACGGCAAGATCGCACTCATCCTGGAACGCCTCCTCACCGCGCGCGGCGACACCGTGAGCGGCCTGATCCGCAATCCGGACCACTCCGCAGACCTGGAAGCCGCGGGCGCCCAAGCCGTCGTGCTCGATCTGGAACAGGCCACGCTGGAACAGGTCACCGCCGCGGTCCACGGAGCCGACGCCGTGGTGTTCGCCGCCGGCGCCGGGCCGGGCAGTGGTGCGGCACGCAAGCAGACGGTCGATCACGATGCGGCGGTGCTGCTCGCCGACGCCGCGGAGGCCGCGGGTGTGGTGCGCTACGTCATGGTCTCGGCGATCTCTGCCGACGACCGCAGCCTCGATGCCGGCTACGACGAGGTCTACCGCGCTTACATCCGGGCCAAATCCGATGCGGACGCCGATGTTTCGGCCCGGCCCGGGCTGCGGACCACCATCGTGCGCCCCGGCCGGCTCACCGACGATGCGGGCACCGGGACCGTGCACGTCGCCGAATCGACCGGCCCCGGTGCCATCCCGCGGGAAGACGTGGCCGCGGTGCTGCTGGCGGTGCTGGATGCGCCGGGCACCGCGGGACGGACCTTCGAGCTGATCGGCGGTAGCACGCCGATCACCGCGGCACTGACGTCTTAGTCAGTCCTCGTCGAGCTGTGCGGCGACATCCTCCGGGATGTCGACGTTGGTGTAGACCTCCTGCACGTCGTCGCTGTCCTCCAGCGCGTCGACGAGCTTGAGCACCTTGCGGGCCGCCTCCAGGTCCACCTGCACACTCACCGACGGCTGGAAACCGGACTCGGCGGATTCGTAGTCGATCCCGGAGTCCTGCAGGGCGGTGCGCACCGCGACCAGGTCGGTGGGCTCAGAGATGATCTCGAAGCTCTCGCCGAGGTCGTTGATGTCCTCGGCGCCCGCTTCCAGGACCGCGGCCAGCACGTCGTC
>JAHFVC010000445.1 GCA_023264765.1 Mycobacterium sp.
CTTACGCTCAGCCATCCGACGTTCCGCCCCGACCCGGCTCGGCTCTACTCGCCTTCGGTGTGCACGAGCAGGTCACCGTGGATCTCGCGCATGGCGATCGACAGCGGCTTCTCCTGCAGACCTGGCTCGACCAGCGGGCCGACGTATTCCAGGATGCCGTCGCCGAGCTGGTTGTAGTAGTCGTTGATCTGGCGCGCACGCTTGGCGGCGTAGATGACCAGCGCGTACTTGCTGGACACCCGAGCGAGCAGCTCGTCGATCGGTGGGTTGGTGATACCCAGCGGCGTGTCGTAGGCGTTGGCGGCGTCGGAGTCAATGCTCTCGACAGTGGTGCTCACGAAAAATTCTCCCGGCGTTCGGTGTGAAGAATGCGGTGCTGTCAAGGGTGATTGCGCCCGAAGGCGCAGATCGATCAGCGATCCACCAGCAAGGATACCAATTCAGCGCAGGCAGACTCCAACTGACTGTTGACAACAATCACATCGAAACTGTCCTGGGCGGCCAGTTCCGCCTTGGCGGTTTCCAGCCGACGGGCCTGAACCTCTGCGCTTTCGGTGCCGCGACCGACCAGGCGATCACGCAGGACATCCCAACTCGGGGGCGCCAAAAAGACGGTCAGCACCTCGGGCATGGCCTCTTTGACGGCGCGTGCACCGGCCAGATCGACTTCGATCAGGACGGGCAGGCCGGCAGCCACGGCGTCACGTACCGGCTGTGCCGGGGTGCCGCTACGGTGCAACCCACTGTGGATCTCGGCCCATTCGAGCAGGTCACCGTCATCGATGAGCTGCTGGAACCGTTCGGACGTGACGAACGTGTAGTCGACACCGTCCACTTCGCCGGGCCTCGGCGCGCGCGTGGTGGCAGAAACACTGAACTGTAGGTCGGGCACCTGCTCACGCAGGCACCCCACCACAGTCGACTTGCCGACGGCAGAAGGACCGGACAACACCACCACGCGACTCATTGCCGTCCGGCCCTTACTGCTCGTCAGTTACTGATCAGGAGAAGTCGAACTTCTCCAGCAGCGCCTTGCGCTGCCGGTCGCCCAGACCGCGCAGGCGGCGGGTGGGGGCGATCTCCAGTTCCGTCATGATTTCCTGTGCCTTGACCTTGCCGACCTTGGGCAAGGCTTCGAGCAGCGCGGAAACCTTCATCTTGCCGAGGACCTCGTCGGTCTCGGCGTCCGTCAGGACCTGCTTGAGGTTGGTGCCGCCGCGCTTGAGCCGGTCTTTCAACTCGGCACGCGCTCGACGTGCGGCAGCAGCCTTCTCCAACGCTGCCGCGCGCTGTTCGTCGGTCAACTGGGGAAGGGCCACGGGGTTCCTCCGTATCTCGCCGTGAATAATTTTTTCTCACGGCTGGTGGTTAACCAGCCAGCGACGACGACCGTACCCACGCATTCCGACAAGCGCTAACCCCACCCCCCTGTTTTGATGCCAAAAGTCCAGCGTGTAGGGCGATCGGAGGTCATCGACAGGTGCTCGGGAGACGCCTTGTGCCGCCTGCGCTCGCGTACGGCCGGGATGGCAGATATGCCTAGCTATCAAGGGTTTTGGTGCGCCGGGTCGCGGGCGGCCCGAAGCGACCTGCGACCGACACGTGGCACTTTCGGGCACTCGCACAGCGCGACTCTGAGAATTTTCGCAGGTCACGGCGTGTCGCGCGTGTCGGAATCCGCGATCAAGGGTGACGCGGCGTACCCGAAGACCACAGCAGGCCACTTGTCGGTCACAGCCGGGTAGACGCGCGTTCACCCGACGGAGTGCGTGGTCGCCACGTCGACAGCCGTCTGCCATCGCAGCAGCGCACTCACCGCGTCCACGGTGAATTCTGTTTGCTTTCAAGACTTCTCGACCGTTTCCATTCCGTGACCGCATGCATAGCTCGTGCCAAGTCGAACCACAGAGCTCGCCTACAGCAGGCCCCTACCGTCGGTTCTGGTGAGGCAAACACTCGCCGCACCTCACGGGAGATGGAGCGCAAAGATGAACCTCAAGCGGGCTTTGACCGCATCGACGTTGGCAGCGGGAATCGGTCTGGCCGGCCTGCTCGGCGTCGGGTTGGCCGGTGCCAGTGCCGATCCGGGCGGCCCCGGTGGACCTGGTGGTCCTGGCTGGAATCAGCCCGGCCCAGGTGGTCCCGGCGGTCCGGGTCACGGCGGGCCGGGGTGGCACGACCGTGGCATCGACCAGGGACGTCAGGATCACCAGCCGTTCAACTGGAACGGCCAGCAGGTCAATCCAGTATTCGACAATGGCCACAACGCGTGGGGCTTCTGGCTGGGCCCGATCTGGATTCCGCTGTGATCCTCACCCGGTAACCAGGTCCGAAGAACAAGACGGCCCACCGCCGATGGCGGTGGGCCGTCTGTTCGAACACCATAGAGATGCTGATTCACTTAGCATCTGAGATCGCCGATAGCAAATCGATAACAGAACATCTCTGCACTGTTATCGATCTTTCAGCAAACATCAAGCGTAGACAAAGTGCGCGCCTAAGGCGCGGTTCTACCGTCGTATCCCGAGTGGGGACATCATGTCCCACCAATAGGTACAGGACGGAGTTCAGCTATGAACCTCAAGCGGACATTGACCGCATCGACCCTTGCCGCCGGAATCGGCGCCGCAGGATTGTTCGGCATCGGCCTGGCAACGGCCGGTGCGGATCCCTGCCCACCGGGAGCACCATGCTGGGGACCGCACGACGACTGGCACGGTGACCGTGGTCCCGACGGCTGGCATGACGGCCGTGTCGATTGGCACAACGACCGCGACGGCTGGCGCGACGACCACGGCCGTGACTGGCACAACCGCGGTATCGACGACGCCAGGTGGGACCATCAGCCCTTCGCCTGGAATGGCCAGTGGGTCAACCCGGTGTTCGACGGCGGACGCAATGCGTGGGGCTTCTGGTTAGGCCCGATCTGGATGCCGCTGTGATGTGAGGCGTACCGCTGGTGCGTCAGGCCAGGTAGGCGACGGCGTCGCGCATGCGCTCCCCTGCGGTGCGCAGCGCGACGACGTCGGGGCCGGCCTTCAAGACGTCGCGGGACACGGCAGGCAGCAGCGTTCCCGGTTGTGCACCGCCGAGACCGGCGAGCGCGTCAGGCCGCCCGCCCTGGGCGCCGACACCCGGCAGCAGTGCCGGACCGCCCAGTCGGCTCAGATCCGGCACCTCGGCCAAGGTCGCACCGATCACGACACCTACCGAGCCGTCGCCTGCTGCGTTCACAGCCGCCACATCGTCGACGATCGACTGGGCGACGGTCCGGTCGCCCGTCATCGCCCGCTGCACGCTGGCACCCTCGGGATTCGAGGTAGCTGCCAGGACGAAGACACCGCGGCCGTTTTCAGCCGCCGTGTCCAGCAGCGGCTGCAACGAGCCGAAGCCCAGGTAGGGAGACGCCGTCACGGAATCCGCGGCCAGGGGCGAGTCCCCGGCCCAGGCCTGCGCGTAGGCCGCCATGGTGGAGCCGATGTCGCCTCGCTTGGCGTCGGCGAGCACCAGCACACCGTTGGCACGCAGCCCGGCGATGGTGCGTTCCAGGACGGCGAAGCCCGCCGAGCCGTAGGCCTCGAAGAACGCGACCTGCGGCTTGACGATCGCGAACCCCGCGAACGCGTCGACGCAAGCGTCACTGAACTTCGCGAGGCCCTCGACTGATACCGGCAGACCCCAGGCCGTAAGCAGCCCGGGATGCGGGTCGATGCCCAGGCACAGCGGACCCCGGCTGGCCATCGCAGCCGCGAGCCGACTGCCGAAGGTCACTTCGCGCCCAGCTGGCTGTGCAGCTCCTGCAGTGAGCGGACCCCGATGTCGCCGCGGATTCCGGCCTCGATGCCCTGCACTGCTGCTGACGCGCCCTGCACGGTCGTCACACACGGGATGCTCGCCGACACTGCCGCCGAACGGATCTCGTAACCGTCGATGCGCGGACCGGAGTTGCCGTACGGCGTGTTGATCACCATGTCGACCTCGCCGGCCTTGATGGCGTCCACCGCCGACATCGCGGGCCGATCAGGGCTGGGCTCCTCGAAATTCTTGCGCACCACTTCGCACGGAATGCCGTTGCGCCGCAACATCTCCGCAGTGCCCTCGGTGGCCAGCACCCGGAAGCCGAGGTCGGCAAGGCGCTTGACCGGGAACACCAGTGAGCGCTTGTCCCGGTTGGCCACCGAAACGAACACCGTGCCGCCCGACGGCAGCGAGCCGTACGCCGCGGTCTGACTCTTGGCGAAGGCCGTGCCGAAATCGACGTCGATGCCCATCACCTCGCCGGTGGACTTCATCTCGGGGCCCAGCAGCGAATCCACCTGGGTGCCATCGGCTTTGCGGAACCGGTGGAACGGCAGGACGGCTTCCTTCACCGCGATCGGAGCGTCAGGTGCCACGGTGGCACCGTCGCCCTCGGCGACCAGGATGCCCTCGGCGCGGAGCTCGGCGATGGTGGTGCCCAACATGATCCGGGCACAGGCCTTGGCCAGCGGTACTGCGGTGGCCTTGGAGACGAAGGGCACGGTTCGACTGGCGCGCGGGTTGGCCTCCAGCACATACAGCACGTCGTCCTTGAGTGCGTACTGCACGTTCAGCAGACCGACGACGCCGATGCCGTGTGCGATTGCCTCGGTGGCCTTGCGGACCGCAGCAATGTCGGTGCGGCCCAACGTGACCGGCGGCAGCGCGCAGGCCGAGTCGCCGGAGTGGATGCCGGCCTCCTCGATGTGCTCCATCACGCCGCCGATGTACACCTCGGTGCCGTCGCACAGGGCGTCGACGTCGATCTCGATGGCGTCCTCGAGGAACCGGTCGACCAGCACCGGGTGCTCGGGCGACAGTTC
>JAHFVC010000446.1 GCA_023264765.1 Mycobacterium sp.
AATGAAGCCGATGACGTAGGCACCCATCTGACCACCGGTCGGTGCGCCCTTCATTGCGTCGTCGAGCGTGCCACTGGTCACCAGGATGCCGGCCGCGAAGATCATGGCGATGAACACGTAGAGGGTGATCTTGCCGCCACCGATCCGGTCGGCGAGCTTGCCACCAAAAGGCCGCGAGATAGACCCCAGCAACGGCCCCAGGAAGGAGATCTGGGCTGCGTGCAGCGACGCCGCGGCGGCCGTGGCACCGCCGGCGAGGAAGTTGATCTGCAGCACCTGTCCGAAGGCGAAGCTGAACCCGATGAACGAGCCGAAGGTGCCGATGTACAGGAAGCTCATCACCCACGAATGCTTGTAACGCATCGCCTCGACCATGGCACCGAGATTCGACTTCTGGTTGCGCAGGTTGTCCATGAACAACGCAGCACCGACTGCGGCGCAACCGATCAGCACGAGGTAGATGGCACAGACCAGGTGCGCGGCGGTGTTACCGATGGTCGCGATCACCAGCAGGCCGATCAACTGGATCACCGGGACGCCGATGTTGCCGCCGCCCGCGTTCAGGCCCAGCGCCCAACCTTTGAGCCGTTGCGGGTAGAAGGCGTTGATGTTGGTCATCGATGACGCGAAGTTGCCGCCACCGAAGCCGGCGAAGGCGGCGATGATCAGGAACTGGGTGTACGACGTGCCGGGGTTGCTCATAGCCCACCAGGTGAGCAGCGTCGGGATGAGCAGCAGCAGCGCGCTGACCACCGTCCAGTTGCGGCCGCCGAAACGGGCCGGGGCGATGGTGTACGGAATCCGCATGAAAGCACCGATCAAGGTCGGCATGGCCACCAGGTAGAACTTGCCTGCGGCGTCGATGTGGTACACGTTCTGCGGCATGAACAGCACCATGACCGACCAGATGGACCACACGGAGAAGCCGACATGCTCGGCGAAGATGGACCAGATGAGGTTGCGGCGCGCAATGTTCTTTCCGGGGGTCTTGCCGCCGGTGCCCTCCCAGGCTTCGACGTCCTCTGCGTCCCAGTGCTCGATGTCACGGTCGCGGGTCAACATGGTCAAGGGGGTCCTTCCCAAGTGCGGATCGGTTGGCCAGAAAGTTACGACCACGCCATTCCGCATCGGTTGCACCACCATGTCCGGCTTGTCAACACCTACTCACATCTCGAGGATCACCCATCGTGCGCAACGGTATTCATCGACGTTGCACCGGGGAAACGAACCGGAAACAATCGGGCCCTAGCTTCTGCTGAAACATGAGCGATGGCAGTGCACCACGATTCTTGCAGGGCGCCTTCGCATTCGAAGGAGCTGGACTCGACAAACCGGAGCCGATCCACGAATCGCTGCGGTACGTGGTGCCGGCCGGAGCCGTCACCCAGCCCGTGTACTTCCGCGGCGGTAACTCGACCGACGAGATGATCACCGTCGTCCTGTTCCGTGACGGCACCCCGATGCGCTACTTCCCCATCGCCGCAAAAGGCGCCACCCACGTGGCATTGCGGGTCGTCGAAGATCTGCTCGGCGACACGGTGCTCGAGCTCTACGTCGCGGCACCGGCCGGGGTGGACGGGACGGTCGTGCTCGACCTGGGGCTGGTGGAGATCCCGTGAAGCGCCGGCTGGTCGTCGTCGGTAATGGGATGGCCGGCGTCCGGGCGATCGAGGAGATCCTGGCGCGCGGCGGGGGCGATATCTTCGACATCACCGTTTTCGGCGACGAGCCCTACGGCAACTACAACCGCATCCTGCTCTCGAATGTGCTTGCCGGCAGCGATGACTCGGCGGAGATCTACCTGAACGCACTGGACTGGTACGCCGAGAACGCGATCGACCTGCGGGCCGGGGTGCGGGTCGTGCGCCTGGATACCTACGCGCGGCTGGTACACGCCGACGACGGGTCGACCATCCGCTACGACGACGTGATCCTGGCCACCGGAAGCCGCTCCTTCTTCCCTCCCATGACGGGATTGTGGGCAGACGACAAGAACCTGGCAGATGGCGTCTTCGGCTTCCGCACCCTCGATGACTGCATCGGGATGATCACCGAGGCCGCCAACCGGACGAAGGCCGTCGTGATCGGCGGCGGACTGCTGGGCCTGGAAGCCGCTCGCGGACTTCAGAACCGGGGCTTGGCCGTGGACGTCGTGCACGCCGGGCCGACCCTGATGAACGCCCAGCTCGACGACGCGGCCGGCGCCATCCTGCGGCGCTCCGTCGAAGGTATCGGCATCACCGTGCACACCGAAAAGCGCACGACGGAGGTCCTTATCGATGAGGACGCCAAGTTGTCGGGCATCGTCTTCTCCGACGGCAGCGTCATCGACTGCGACATGTTGGTGATCGCAGCGGGCATCCGACCCAACGTCGGCCTTGCACAGCGCGCGGGGCTGACGGTGGAGCGGGCCATCGTCGTCGATGACCACATGCGGTCCATTGATGACGATCACGTCTACGTCGTCGGCGAATGCGCCCAGCACCGTGGGCAGGTCTACGGGCTGGTCGCGCCGCTGTGGGAGCAGGCCACCGTGCTGGCCGACCATCTCACCGGCACCGACACCAGCGCGGCATATCGCGGTTCGCGCACCGCCACCAAACTGAAGGTGGCCGGCGTGGACGTGGCCTCCATGGGCATCAAGGCACCCGAGCTGCCCGATGACGAATTCGTGCAGTATTCCGAACCTCGGCACGGTGTGTACAAGACCATCGTCATCCGCGACGGCAAGCTGGTGGGCGCCACGCTGGTCGGCGATGTGTCCAAGGTGTCCTTCCTGACTCAGGCTTTCGACAGCGGTCTGCCCTTGCCCGACGAACGCGTCTCACTGATGTTCGACATCGGCACACCCGATGTGGCGGTGGGTGTTTCGGAGCTCTCCGACGACGCACAGGTGTGCAACTGTAACGGAGTGTCCAAGGGCACCCTGGTTTCGTGTGTGCAGTCGGGCGTGACCACGGTGTCGGGGGTGATGGCGAAGACGAAGGCCGGCAAGGGATGCGGCTCTTGTAAGGAGCTGGTCGGGCAGATCGTCGAGTGGGCCGCCGGCGGCGCCGTCACCGAGGATCCGTCGGCATCGTGGTATGTGCCGGGCGTCCCGTATGACAAGCCATCCTTGATGTCGCTGATTCGCGAACTGCAATTGCATTCGGTGTCTTCGGTATTCGCTGCCCTGGCTCCGGACGGCCGTGTCGACGCCGGCTCGAAGATGGCATTGTCCTCACTTCTCGAGATGATGTGGGCGGACGAATTCGTCGATGAGAAGGACGCTCGATACATCAACGACCGCGTGCACGCCAACATCCAGCGCGACGGCACTTTCTCGGTGGTACCGCAGATGAAGGGCGGAGTGACGAACTCCGACCAGTTGCGCAAGATCGCCGATGTCGCCGACAAGTACGCGATCCCGATGATCAAGTGCACCGGCGGACAGCGCATCGACCTACTGGGTATCCGCAAAGAGGACCTGCCCTCGGTCTGGGCCGATCTCGACATGCCGTCGGGTTACGCCTACGGCAAGAGCTTTCGCACCGTGAAAACCTGTGTGGGCAGCGACTTCTGCCGTTATGGCGTCGGCGATTCGACGGCGTTGGGCATTGCCTTGGAGGAGCGGTATCAGGGGCTGGCGAGCCCGGCGAAGATGAAACTGGCCGTGACAGGATGCCCACGTAACTGTGCCGAGGCGCTGTGCAAGGACCTCGGGGTGGTCGCGGTGGACGGTGGCCGCTGGGAGATGTACGTCGGCGGCGCGGCGGGCGCGCACATCCGCAAGGGTGACCTACTGGCCGTCGTGGACTCCGCCGACACGGTGATGACGCTGACCGGCCGCTTCCTGCAGTTCTACCGGGAGGACGCCAACTGGCTGGAACGCACCTACGCCTGGGTGCCGCGGGTCGGCATCGACCACATTCGCGCAGTCGTGGTCGATGACGCGTTGGGAATGGCCGACGGGCTGGATGCCCGGATGCAGAAATCCATTGACGCATACCGGGATCCATGGCTGGACGGCCGGGAACCCGTGAGCGAAGGGCAGTTCCGTTCATCGCTGCCGTTGTTGCCGCTCCCCCAGGTGCCGGTGCGATGAGCATTCTGGGACCGGTCTCGCAGATTCCGGTCGGCGAGGGCCGGACGTTCGCGGTCGCGGACACTCAGATCGCGGTTTTCCGGCTGCGGGACGGGTCCTTGCGTGCGCTGGACGCCGTCTGCCCGCACAAGGGCGGGCCGCTGGCCGACGGGCTGGCCGACGACGGCGTGGTGGTCTGTCCGCTGCACGGCGCGACCTACGACATGTGCACCGGCGTCGAAGTCGGTGGCGGCGATCCGGTGCGCAGCTATTCCGTGGCCGACGTGGACGGGCAGATTCAGATCACGACGTAAGTTGTTACGCAAGAGCGAATTCCGTTGTTGTGGAAAGCTTTTAGCCGTGTGGATAACTTTCTGCCGTTGTCGCCGCACCGAGATATCATTCGAACATGCTTGCGAATGCGGTATCGGATCGAGAGGCAGTCACCGCTGCCCTCGCCGACTACCGTGCCGCCTGCCAGACACTGAGCACCCTCGACTTCACAGCGTTCACGGTCCCGGAACTGCTCGAACTCCAATCTGAACGCGAGCACCTGGTCCGTGCGACTGCCGGTGTGGATCACCGCATCCTCGCGGCGTTGCAGGGCCAGTCCACCGCCAAGGAGATCGGCGGGAAGTCGTGGGCCGACATTCTGGCGCTGCGGTTGGGGATCAGTCAGGCGGCGGCCAAGGCCAGGGTCACGCAGGCCGAGCATCTCAGTCCTCGGCAGGTGATCGGTGGGGAGATGTTGGAGCCGGTGCTGCCGAGGTGTG
>JAHFVC010000163.1:0-5744 GCA_023264765.1 Mycobacterium sp.
CAGAGCCTCGGCGTCGGCCTCCTTGACCACGACGGAGCTGCCGTCGGTGGCCGCGAAGCCCTTCTTGAAGTCGTTGATCACGGTCACCAACTTCTCCTCGGCCTCTTCGGAGAGCTTCTTGCTCTCCTTGATTCCGGTGAGGATCTCCGAGTGGCTGGCCTTCACGTGCTCCAGCAGCTCGTCGACGAAACGGGTGACGTCTTCGGCCGGAACCGAATCCAGGTGGCCCTGCGTACCGAGGAAGATCGAGACGACCTGATCCTCGACCGCCAGCGGGCTGTACTGAGCCTGCTTGAGCAGCTCGACCAGACGCACACCGCGATCCAGCTGGGCCTTGGAGGCCGCGTCCAGATCCGAGGCGAAGGCCGCGAAGGCCTCCAGCTCGCGGTACTGCGACAGATCCAGACGCAGCGAGCCCGCCACCTCTTTCATGGCCTTGATCTGCGCGGCGCCACCGACACGGGACACCGACACACCGACGTTGACGGCCGGGCGCACACCCTGGTTGAACAGGTCGGACTCCAGGAAGCACTGGCCGTCGGTGATCGAGATGACGTTGGTCGGGATGAACGCCGAGATGTCGTTGGCCTTGGTCTCGATGATCGGCAGACCCGTCATCGATCCACCGCCGAGCTCATCGGAGAGCTTGGCGCAACGCTCCAGCAGACGGGAGTGCAGGTAGAAGACGTCACCGGGGAATGCCTCGCGGCCCGGCGGACGGCGCAGCAGCAGCGAGATGGCGCGGTAGGCGTCGGCCTGCTTGGACAGATCGTCGAACACGATCAGCACGTGCTTGCCTTCGTACATCCAGTGCTGGCCGATGGCCGAACCGGTGTAGGGCGCCAGCCACTTGAAGCCGGCGGGATCCGACGCGGGGGCCGCGACGATGGTGGTGTACTCCATCGCGCCGCCCTCTTCCAGCGCACGCTTCACGCTGGCGATGGTGGTGCCCTTCTGGCCGATCGCGACGTACACGCAGCGCACCTGCTGCTTGGGGTCGCCGGTCTCCCAGGCCTCACGCTGGTTGAGGATGGTGTCGACGCAGACCGCGGTCTTGCCGGTCTTACGGTCACCGATGATCAGCTGGCGCTGGCCGCGGCCGATCGGGGTCATCGCGTCGATGGCCTTGATGCCGGTCTGCAGTGGCTCGCCGACACCCTGGCGCTGAACCACCGACGGGGCCTGCAGCTCGAGCGCGCGGCGGGTCTCGGCGGTGATGTCGCCCTGGCCGTCGATCGGCTGGCCGAGCGGGTTGACGACGCGGCCCAGGAAGGCGTCGCCGACCGGCACCGAGAGCACCTCGCCGGTCCGCTTGACCTGCTGGCCCTCTTCGATCTTCTCGAACTCACCCAGGATGACCGCGCCGACGCTGTGCTCGTCGAGGTTCAGGGCCACACCGAGGACGCCGCCCGGGAACTCGAGGAGCTCCTGGGTCATCACCGAGGGCAGGCCCTCGACGTGAGCGATGCCGTCACCGGCGTCGATGACGGTGCCGATCTCTTCACGCTCGGTGTCGGCGGAAAACGAGGATACGTAGTCCTCGATGGCACCTTCGATATCAGCAGCCGAGATTGTCAACTCTGCCATGGTTTTTCGTCTTCCTACCTTGGTTTTCTGGGGTGGTTCGTGGGGTCTCAGTCCGGCAGGCCGGATTGCGCGGCGGCCAGCCGTGACGAGATGGAGCCGTCGATCACCTCGTCGCCGACGGCGATCGTCAGACCGCCGAGCAGGCTCGGATCGACATGCAACTGGACGGACACGGGGTGGCCGTAGATGCGGGTCAGCACCTCGGTCAACCGGCCGTGCTGTGCCGCGGTCAGTTCGGCGGCAGCGCTCACGTGCGCGACGATCTCGCCCCGGCGGGCCACGGCGAGCTCGGCCAGGTCGATGACGGCCTCGTCTGCGCGTTCGCCGCGGAGCAGTCCGATGGTCTGCGCGAGCAGCGCCTTGGCGGTGTCGTTCGCACCGGCGAAGACCTTGTCCAGCAGCGCGACCCGGCCTTCGACCGGAGCCGTGTAGTCACTGAGCACAGTCGACAACCGGGGTTCGGCGTCGAGAGCCCGACCGAACTGGAAGAGCTGGTCTTCCACGTCGTCGACCTCGCCGGCCACCTGGGCCCGCTGCAGCAGCGCCAGCCTGGCGGTGTGCTCGATACCGTCGACCAGGTCGGCTTCGGCGGACCACCGCTGCGAGGCGGCGGTGCGCACCAGACCGAGCGCGGCGTCACCGATCTTGCCGGTGAGCAGCGTGTCGACCAGCCGGACCTTCGCCTCGGCGGTGTCGCTCGGCTCGGCGAGATGCTTGGTGAGCGCGCCTTCGTCGATCAGCAGCCGGGCCACCGACGCCAGGTCGGCGGCCAGCGCCGTCAGCCCATCGGCATCCAAACCTGCTGCGACACTGTCGAACTCACCGGTCAGCGCCGTCAGCGCTTCGCGGCTGGCGGCCCGCAGACTCGCGGTCGCGGCGGTGTCGAGCACCGCGGTGGACGGCGCCATGGAGGCAAGGTCGGCCAGGAAGCGGTCGACCGTCGCGGCCTGCGCGGCCGGATCGGCCACGTGCTCGCGAACCAGGTCGGCCGCCTTCGTGACAGCCTCGTCGCCCAGCCCCTGACGCAACTGCCGGACCAGCTGCTGACGTGCCAGCTGGACCTGCTGTGCGCCCTGGGCCTTGATGCGCTCCGCATCCACACCGGCCTGCTCACTGAGCGAGGCGGTGATCCGCACGGAGTCCTGGCGGGCCTCCTCGGTGACCTTCGAGGACTCCGAGGCGGCCTCGGCCAGTGACTTGGCATGCATGGCATCGGCGTCGGCGAGCTTCTGGGCCGCCTCGGCGCTTTCGGCCAGGGCCGCGCGAACGGCGTCCTGCTGCTTGGCCATGAGCGCCTTCACCGGCGGCACCACATAGCGCCACAGGATGTACGCGATCACGGCGAAGCCGATCAGCTGTCCGATGAAAATCGACATCTACTTGTTCCGTCCCGAATTCACATCGACGCCGAGGATCCGGCTGGCCAGCGTGGCCGACAGTCCGTCGACCGACGCGGCGAGCTCGCCCTGAGTGGCCGAACCCTGTTGGGACAGCTCCTCATTGGCCTGGCGTACCGTCTCGGCCACTTCACCGCTGGCCTCGGCGCGCTTGGCATCCACGACCTGGCGGCCGGCGTTGCGGGCCTCGTCGCGGATCGCGGAAGCCTCGGTGCGTGCGCCGGCCATCGCCTCGTCGTAGTCGGCCTGTGCGGCCGCAACCTGCTCGGCAGACTTGCGGTTGTCCGCAGCGGTCTTGCTGAGCATGGCCTCACGCTCGGCGAGGACCTTGCTGACCGGCGGCACAACCCACTTCCAGATCACGGCGAGCGTGATCAGGAAGATGATCAGCACGGCGAAGAAGGTGCCGTTGGGGAGCAGGAAGTTGCTCTGCCCCCCGCCTTCTTCCGCTGCCTGGCTCGAGGCCAGGATGTTGACGCCGTCCGCCAGGACAGTCGTAGCGAGTTCACCCATGCTTACGGATTACTAGCCCGTGTAAGCCGGCGTGGCGAAGACGAACAGCGCCATGAATGCCAGGTTGATGAAGTATGCGGCTTCCACCAGACCGACGGTGATGAAGAACGGGGTGAACAGCCGGCCCTGGGCCTCGGGCTGCCGGGCGATGCCGGAGATCAGGGCGTTACCGGCGATACCGTCACCGATACCGGCGCCGATCGCGCCGCCACCCATGATCAGGCCGCCGCCGATCAGCGCACCCGCCGTGATGAGGGCGTTTGCATCCATTCCTATTTCCTCCTTGATAGCTGGTGGCGTCGCCACCAGGACTTCTGGTCGTACGGGGTTATCTAGTGGTGTGCGTTCTCGTCATCGTGGTCCAGCTCCATCGACTGGCTGAAGTACAGGATCGTCAGCAGCGAGAAGATGAAGGCCTGGATCAGGCCGACGAAAAGGTCGAAGGTTTTCCAGATGGCGTTGGGCGCCCACTGGATGTACCAGGGGAACATCGCGATGAGGGACACCAGGATGCCGCCGGCGAAGATGTTGCCGAAGAGTCGCAGTGCCAGCGAGATCGGCTTGGCGATCTCCTCGACGATGTTGATCGGCGCCAGGATGCTGACGTGGCCCTTGAGCACCTTGATCGGGTGCCCGACGAGGCCGCGACGCCAGAAGCCGGCGGCGTGGTAGCAGAGGAACACGAACAACGCGAGCGCCAGCACGAAGTTGATGTCGGAGGCCGGCGGCTTGTACCACTCGGCGGCGGCACCGTCGGACCCACCGTATTGCAGCGGCAGGACTGCCAGCCAGTTCGAGACCAGGATGAACGCGAAGAGCGTGACCGACAGCGGCAGGACGAAGGGCGCGATCTTCATGCCGATCGAGCCTTCGATCTGCTGGCGCATCTGGATGGTCAGCGCCTCCCAGAACAGTTGCACCCCACCGGGAACGCCCGTCGAGGTCACCTTGGCCTTCAAGACGAAGGCCAGCCCGATGATGATGACGGCCGTGATGGCGGTCGCGAGGATGGTGTCGCCGTTGAACGTCATTCCGAACAACTCGAACACCATGGTGTGGTGCCCGACGTGGATGGCGGCGCCGCCGCCCTCCTCGGCGCCCTCTGCGGCGAGAACGATCTCATTCATCTGTGTCAGCTCAATCCTTCGATTCCGTGCCGGAGGTGCCGGGAGTGCCAGAGGTGTCCTGAACGTCGAGTCCGTCTTTGCGGATCTTCTTCAGCACCGGAAGGCTGGTGGACAACACCAGCAGTGCCTGGAAGATCGCCAAGCCGAACAGGACCGCGATCCCGCCGTGTGCCTTGAAGCCGATTGCGACAGCCAGCGCGACGGCGGTGATCACCAGCAGCCGCGTCGCGGAGTTTATGGCCATTTTCTTCTTGAGTGGGTGGTCCTGTGCCGTGATGGATTCGACGGCGCGACGCACCAGCAGCGCGTTGAGCAAACCCAGGCCGAGACCGACGCCGAAGAAGACGCCGAAGAAGATGTGGCCGGTGTAGCCGGCGGCAAGAATGGCGAGAGCCGTGAGTACGGCGCAGACGACGAGGAGACGCAACGGCCGGAATGCCACGGATGGGAACACCAACGGCGCGTCCTGCGCTGGCGTCGTCACCTGGCTCACCTCAATCCCGCGTCTTCGAGGGCGTTACTCATCGGTCCTGCAAAATTCCTGTGCGTGCCCGCCGAGCGTATCGGAGGGCGACATGCGCGCTGGAATCACCCAAGGGGTAGCTCCCTTTGTCGGTCGTATATCGGCGCCGATCGGTCTTTCGACCGATGGGCCGGGCCGGCAACCCGTGAGGTTTTTCGGGTTATGCGCAGAACCGTACCACAAGGTAGGAGGCCCAAAAACAGGCCTACTACTTTTTGTCGTACAAACCCTCCGAGGGGTCAGTCGACGGACGGTTCCCTACGCCGCAACAGCGGAATCAGGGTGACGACCCCGGCGACCACGATGGCCGCCAGCATCACCGCACCCGTGTAGCGCGGATCGAAGAAGATGGTGCTTGCCGCGCCGAGCGCGACGATACCGACCCACAAGTAGATGAGCAGAACCACGCGCCGATGCGAATGGCCGATCTGCAGCAGGCGGTGGTGCAGGTGCATCTTGTCGGGGCTGAACGGGCTCAGGCCTTTGCGGGTGCGCCGGATGATGGCCAGCAGCATGTCCAGCGCCGGGACGAACATGACCGCCACCACCAGCAGGAACGGCGATAGCAGCGCGAACACGTCGCGAGCGCCGTAGGCA
>JAHFVC010000163.1:5754-14107 GCA_023264765.1 Mycobacterium sp.
CAACCCCACGGAGAAGATGCAGATGGCCAGGGCCGTGATCAAGCCGAGGCCGGCCGCCAGGCCGTCGAGGCCGTCGACGAAGTTCATCGCGTTGACGATCGACACCGTCAGCGCCAGGGTCAGCAGGATCGAGGTGACCTGGTCGAGGACCAGGGTGCCCACCCCGCCGATCGGGATGTAGAGCACGCTCCACGCCACCCCCATCGTCACCAGCACGCTGGCGGCAGTGATCTGGCCGGCGAATTTGGTCAACGCGTCCAGTCCCCAGCGGTCGTCGATCAAACCGACGACCATGATCAGCCCGCCTGCGACCACGACGGCGGGCATACCGGTCGAGTAGACGAAGCCACGGTTGAGGGCAGGCAGTTGGGACGCCAGCAGGATGGCCGCGGCCACCCCGATGTACATGGCCAGCCCACCCATCCTGGGAGTCGGCGCCACGTGCACGTCCCGCTCGCGCGGGTACGCGACCGCGCCGACGCGGGTGGCGATCACCCGAGCCCATCCGGTGGCGAAGTAGGTGATGATCGCGGCAGTGAGACCGACGAGGACGAGCTCACGCAGTGGGACACCGGCGCCACGGTCCGACAGCGCCACAAGGCGCACCGCTTCGCTCACCACCTGCTGCACCGTACGCGACGTTTCTGAGTCTTCAGGCGCTCAGAGTTTCGGGCTCGACGCCGAGCACCTTCGCGACGTCGGCCACGCTGACCGGTCCCTCGCGCAGCACCCGGGGGCCGTCGCCGGTCAGGTCGACGATCGTCGAGGCGGCACCCTGCGGCGACGGGCCGGCGTCGAGGTAGACCTCGACCCGTTCGCCGAGCTGGGTGCGGGCATCCTGCGCGGTCAACGCGGCCGGACTGCCCGAGATGTTGGCACTGGACACCGCCATCGGGCCGACCTCGCGCAGCAGGTCGATCGCGACCGGGTGCAGCGGCATCCGCAGCATCACGGTGCCTGCCGAGTTGCCCAGGTCCCATTGCAGCGACGGTGCGTGACGCACCACCAGGCTCAGCGCGCCGGGCCAGAACGCCTGGATCAGTTCGCGCGCCGACGGCGGCACCGCGTACACCAGACCGTCGATCGTGTGCCAGGAGCCGACGAGCACGCCGACGGGCATGTCCCGGCCGCGGCCCTTGGCGGCGAGCAGCGCGGCCACGGCGTCACCGTCGAAGGCGTCGGCGCCGATGCCGTACACGGTGTCGGTGGGCAGGACCACCAGCCGGCCGCCCTTGGCGGCGCTGATCGCCGAGGCCAGCCCGGTCGCACGCTGACCGGGGTCGGCGCAGTCAAACAGCTCAGACATGACCTCAGCCTCTCACCCGATCCTGGTAGCCGTCACGAAGCGGGGCCGCCCGGTGAGATCGTGGCGCGCGGTGACGTCGGTGAACGCGCCCGAGCGGACGAAAAGCTCTGCCGTCGCGGCCGAGGTCGTGTCGTCGTGTTCGACGCCGATACGCCCGCCGGGCCGCAGCAGCCGGGCCGCTGCGGTGACGATGGGTCCGATCACCGACATGCCGTCGGCGCCGCCGAACAGGGCATGCTCTGGATCATGTTCTGCGACTTCGGGATCCAGCTCGGCCCCGAGTGGGATGTAGGGCGGGTTGCTGACGATCAGGTCGACGGCGCCGTCGAGTTCGGTCAGCAGATCAGGGGCGGTGACGTCGGCGCGCAGCAACTGCACAGCCGAATCACGGCAGTTGCGGTCGGCATAACGCAATGCGTCGGCGGAGTCCTCCACCGCGATGACCCGGGCGGCGGGCCGCGATCTCGCCAGCGCCAAGGCCAGGGCGCCCGACCCGGTGCACAGGTCGATGATCACCCGATCGGCGGGCAGCGGTTGGTGCTGCGCCCATTCCAGAAGGGCTTCGGTCTCCGGGCGCGGAATGAACACCCCGGGCCCGACGTGCAGGATGAGGGGCCCGAACGCTGCGGTTTCGATGATGTGCTGCAACGGGATTCGTTGCGCGCGCCGACCCACCAGCGCGCTGTAGCGCCCGTTGAAATCCGCGTCGGGTTCGGCCACCGCCAACAGCCCGCGGTCGACACCCGCGGCGTGAGCGGCCAGCAGTTCGGCGTCCACGCGGGCGGAATGGATGCCGGCGGCCGACAACTGCGCGGTCGCGTCGGCGATGGCCTGCCGGATCGTCATGCGTTTTCGAGGCGCGCCTGTTTGTCCGCGGCGGCCAGCGCGTCCAGCAACGCGTCCATGTCACCGTCGAGCACCTGATCGAGGTTGTGCGCCTTGAAATTGATGCGGTGGTCGGCGATCCGGTTCTCCGGGAAGTTGTAGGTGCGGATCCGCTCACTGCGGTCGACGGTGCGGATCTGGCTGGCCCGGTCGGCCGATGCGTCCGCCGAGGCCTGCTCCTCGGCGAGGGCTTGCAGCCGAGCGGCGAGCACCACCATGGCGCGGGCCTTGTTCTGCAGCTGCGAGCGCTCGTTCTGGCACGTGACGACGATGCCGGTGGGCAGATGGGTGATGCGGACCGCGGAGTCGGTGGTGTTCACGCCCTGTCCGCCCTTGCCGGAGGAGCGGTAGACGTCGATGCGCAGATCGGACTCGTCGATCTTCACTGCCTCGACGTCCTCGGGCTCGGGATAGACCAGGACACCGGCGGCCGAGGTGTGCACGCGGCCTTGCGATTCAGTGACCGGGACGCGCTGCACCCGATGCACGCCGCCCTCGAATTTCATCCGGGACCACACCCCGTCGGCGGAGTCGCCCTTGCCGGCGATGGTGATGGTGGCGTCCTTGTAGCCGCCCAGATCCGACCAGGTCTCGTCGAGCACGGTGACCGTCCAGCCGTGCCGCTCGGCGTAGCGGATGTACATGCGCGCGAGGTCGGATGCGAACAACGCCGATTCCTCGCCGCCCTCACCGGACTTCACTTCGAGCACCACGTCGTCCGCGTCGTGCGGGTCACGGGGGGCGAGCAGGTCGGTGAGCTTGGCGTCCAGTTCGCCGACGCGCGCCTCCAGTTCGGGCACCTCGGCGGCGAACGCCTCGTCCTCGCCTGCCAGTTCCCTGGCGGCTTCGAGGTCACCGCGGGCGGACTCCAACTTGCGGTAGGTGGAGACGATCGGCGACACCTGGGCGAAGCGCCGCCCGACACGGCGGGCGGCACCGGCGTCGGCGTGCAGCGCCGGGTCGGCGAGCTGGGTCTCCAGGTCGGCATGCTCGGTGAGCAGCGCTTCTATCACCGATCCGGGCCCCGCGGTTGCTGGGCTATCCGTCACCTGGACCTCCTTTGGATACAAATCGGCGCCCGGTCCTGACACGTGTGCCAGGTACGGGCGCCGATGGGACAGCTAGTTGTCGGCAGCAGCCTTGGTGTTGCGCTTGCCGTACCGCTTCTCGAAGCGGGCCACGCGGCCGCCGCTGTCGAGGATCTTCTGCTTACCCGTGTAGAACGGGTGGCACTGCGAGCACACCTCGACAACGATGTTGCCGCTCTCCTTGGTGCTGCGAGTGGTGAAGGTGTTGCCGCAGCCGCAGACCACATTGGTCTCGGTGTAATTGGGGTGGATACCCGATTTCATGTTTTTCCTCTTCAATCGTTGGCCGCCGGGTCGCCCGCCTCTGACCTGAGGACGTACGGACGTGAACCGGAACCGAGGGTCGACGGTCCATTATGCCAGGTCAACCGCCATTCGCGAAAACGCCCGGCGACCGGCCGATATTCCCGTCCGCTAGCTGCCCACCGACGGTGCGTACCCGGTGCCGCTGCGCGTCCAGACCACCCGCCCCTGCGGCTCGGCGCCCATCGCGACGAGCTCCCGTTTGAGGATCTTGTTGGTCGCCGTACTGGGCAGATCCGGCGCGATCCACAGGTGGCGAGGCCAGGCCTTCGGCGAGAGGTCACCCTGCGCCGCGAGGAACTCGGAGAATTCCGCCGGGGTCAGTCCGTCGTCGTCGTTGAGCACCACGGCGGCCATCACCTGGTCGCCGACCAATTCATCGGGTACCGGATAGACCGCAACCCGGTTGATGGCAGGCAGCCGCAGCAGGATGCGCTCGATCGGCGCGGCAGTCAGGTTCTCGCCGTCGACCCGCATCCAGTCCGCGGTCCGGCCCGCCAGATAGATCCAGCCGTCGGCGTCCTGGTAGGCCAGGTCGCCGGACCAGTAGACGCCGCCGCGCATCCGCTCGTCGGTCGCGGACTTGTCGTTGTAGTAACCGCGGAACAATCCGCTGCCGGAGGTGTTGACCAGCTCGCCCGTCGCTTCCTCGGCGTTGATCAACGCCCCGGTGTCGTCGAACCGCGCGATCGCACATTCTTCGCCGGTCTCCTGGTGATAGATCGCGACGCCGGGGAAGCCCTTACCGATCGAGCCGGCCGGGCAGTCCTCGGTGCGGGTGATGATGACGGCGGTCTCGGTGGAGCCGAACCCGTCCCACACGGTGCAGCCGAAACGACGGCCGAAGGCGTCGATGTCGCGGTCGGCCGCCTCGTTGCCGAACGCGACCCGCAACGTGTTCTCGGCGTCGTCGGGTTGCTCGGCGGTGGCCAGGATGTAGGCCAGCGGCTTGCCGACGTAGTTCATGTAGGTGGCGCCGTAACGACGGATGTCGGGCAGGAAGCCCGACGCCGAGAACGCCGCGGGTGCCATCGCCGCCCCGGCGCCGAGTGCGACGCTCCAGCCTGCGTAGACGGCGTTGGAGTGGAACAGCGGCATGGCCAGGTAGCAGGTATCGGTGGCGTCGAGTTCGTAACGCTGGACCAACGCACTGCCCGCGAACAGGACCGTCGCGTGCGGTACTTCGACGGCTTTCGGTTCACCGCTGGTGCCGGAGGTGAAGATCATCATGAAGGTGTCGTCGGGGGCGGCCTCTTTGTGCGGTGTGAGGGCGGGCGCCTCGGCCAGCAGGCGCGTCCATTCCGCCGTGCTGGTGTCGAGCACCGTGACGCCGGGCAGGTCGACGCCGTCGAGCAGCGGTTTGTGCGCCGCGTCGGTGATCAGGATCTGGGCGTCGACCTTGGCGATGTCGCGGGCCAGCGCGTCACCGCGGCGGGTGGTGTTGACCCCGCAGAGCACGTAGCCGCCGAGGGCGGCCGCCGCGAGCGCGGTCAGCATGTCCGGGGTGTTGCCCAGCAGTGCGGCGACGTGCATCGGCCGCTCCGGATCTGCGAGATCGAGGAGCGCCGCGGCCTCCCCGGTCGCATCCGCGACGTGTGCGCGCCAGGTCCAGGTCCGGTCGCCGTATTTGACCGCAACGGTGTCCTGCTCGGCGCGCTCGCGCAGCAGCTGCTGGAGTGTGTCGGCCACCGAGGACCCCCTCAAAGACTGTGAACAGTATTTAGAAAGTGTCTACCATGACGGAGGGTGCGCACCACAACCGCGCCGTCATTGGCACAATCAGTGGTGCCCCACCCCCTCGCATGACCAGGAGCCGGCGCCGTTGACCAGCACAACCACCCCACGCAGTGTTCGTGACCGACTGATCGATGCCGCCGAAACCTGCCTGCGAGCCAAGGGTATCCGCGCCACGACGGTCTCCGAGGTCGCCGAGGCTGCCGGGGTCTCCCGAGGCTGGCTGTACCGGCATTTCCCGGACAAGGTGACGCTGCTCGGCGCGGCGATCGTGCGCCTCAACGAGGCGTACTGGTCGGAGGCACATGCCGTCCTGGAGCAGGTCGAGGGCCTGGACCAGCAGATCGCGGCGGGTATCCGGCACGGTCGCACCGCCTATGACGACCCTGGCGCGCTCCTGATGAAACTCCGTGTCGACGAACCCGACGAATTCGCCGCCTGCGCAGGCGCCGGTGTTCAGGGGCTGGTGCCCGACCTGGCGAGTTTCTGGTCGCGCTACCTGATCGCTGCGCGCGACCGGGGTGAGATCCATCCCGAGGTCGTCATCGCCGAGGCCTCGGAATGGGTGGCCCGCGTGGTGATCTCGCTGGCCACCGTGCCGGGTGACACGCTCGACCCCGGCGAACCGGCACAGGTGCTCACCCATATTCGGCGCTATCTGACGCCCGCGCTACGCGCCGACCCGGCGGTGTAGTCGCCGGGATCGTCCGCGCCCCAACGCAAAAGGCCCCGTTCCACCAGGAAACGGGGCCTTCTACGGGTGGGACTAGTCGTCGCCGTTGCTGCCGGGGGTGTTCTTCGCCACCTGCTGCAAGAACTCGAAGTTGGTCTTCGTCTTGCGCAACTGGCTCATCAACAGGTCGATCGCGGCGTGGGGGTCGAGACCCGACATCACCCGGCGCAGCTTGTGCACGACCGCGAACTCCTCGGACGACATCAGCAGCTCGTCTTTTCGGGTGTTGGACGGATTCACGTCGACCGCAGGGAACACTCGGCGCTCGGCGATCTTGCGATCCAGCTTGAGCTCGGCGTTACCGGTGCCCTTGAACTCCTCGAAGATGACCGTGTCACCGGTGGAGCCGGTCTCGACCAGCGCCGAGGCGATGATGGTCAGCGAGCCGCCGTGCTCGATGTTGCGGGCCGCGCCGAGGAACCGCTTGGGCGGATACAGCGCGGTGGAATCCACACCACCGGACAGGATGCGGCCCGAGGCCGGGGACGCGTTGTTGTACGCGCGACCCAATCGGGTGATCGAGTCGAGCAGCACCACCACGTCCTTGCCCTGCTCGACCAGGCGCTTGGCGCGCTCGATCGCGAGTTCGGCGGCCTGGGTGTGATCTGACGGCGGGCGATCGAAGGTGGAGGCGATGACCTCCCCCTTGACCGAACGCTGCATATCGGTGACCTCTTCGGGGCGCTCGTCGACGAGCACGACCATGAGGTGGCATTCCGGGTTGTTCGTGGAGATCGCGTTGGCGATGTCCTGCATGATCGTCGTCTTACCGGCCTTGGGCGGGGACACGATCAGGGCTCGCTGGCCCTTACCGATCGGCATGATCAGGTCGATCACCCGGGTGGTGAGGCGTTCCGGCGTGGTCTCCAGGCGCAACCGCTGGTTGGGGTAGAGCGGCGTCAGCTTGGTGAAGTCGGGCCGGTTCTTCGCGTTCTCCACCGGGCCACCGTTGACGGTGTCCAGGCGCACCAGCGGGTTGAACTTCTGCCGCGGGTTGTTTCCGCCGCCGCCTTCGCCCTCACGGGCGACGCGCACCGCGCCGGTCACGGCGTCGCCGCGGCGCAGGCCGTTCTTGCGCACCATGTTCATGGAGACGTACACGTCATTGGGGCCGGCCAGGTAGCCCGAGGTGCGGACGAACGCGTAGTTGTCCAGCACGTCGAGGATGCCGGCGACCGGCTGGACGACGTCGTCCTCGCGCAGCTCGGTGTCGCGGTCTCCCCCGCCTCCGGCATTGCAGCCACCATCGCCGGTGCGCTCGCCGCGACGCCTGCGGTCCCGGAACCGGCGCCCGCGCCGGCCCTGACGGCTGTCGTCATCGTCGTCACCGCTGTTGTCACCGCGGTTGTTGTTGCTGTTGTTGTCGCGATTGTTGTTGTTCTCGCGGTTGCTGTTGTCACCGCGGTTGTTGTTCTCGCCGCGGTTGTTGGTGCGGTTCTGGTTGTTGCGGTTCTGCTGACCGACCTGCTGGTCGCCACCGCCGTCGCCGGCCTTTTCGGGCTTGTCCTGCTGCTTGTCCTGAACGCCGGACGCGCTTTCCTCGGCGGGCTTGGTCTCGGCTGCCGGCGCATCCTGGCTCGTCGCCTCGGCGTCCTGCTTCGGCTCGGCGCTGTCGGCCTGCGCGGCTGCCGGTGCACCCGTGCCCCGGGAGGCACCGCGGCGCTCACGTCGGGGCCGTTCGGTCTGCTGCGGCGCCTCGGCCGCGGCTTCAGGAGCAGCACCGGCTTCTGCGGCCTGCGGTTGTGCGGCCGGCGCGGCAGAACCGCCGCCTTCGCCGCGGATCTCCTTGATCGCGGAGATGAGTTCGCTCTTGCGCATGCCGGATGTGCCCTTGACGCCGGCCTCGTTGGCCAGTGCGCGCAGGTCCGGGAGCAGCATCGACGTGAGCGAGCCGCCACGGCCACCGCGAGTGGCGCCCGTGCTGGGCGCGTCGGTGGTTTCCACGACTGCCGGCGCGACCGCAATGTCGCTGTCGCTGGTCGTGAAGAGGTCCGTATCAGTCACGGATTTCCTTTCTTTCCTCGCCGTCCATCCGACGCGAGGGGTCCCCGAAGGTCATGTGCAGTCAGCCGAACAGCCGATTGCGTTGTCTTACACGGCGCCACCGTCATCATTGCAACGGTGACCGCCGGGATTCGCCGCCATGCGGAGGACCGTCAGCCCACGAGTGAGATACGAGAAGATGAGGTAGTCGTCCTAGTGTCGGCGCAGCTAGAGACGCTGCGATTGCTGGACGATTGCGAGAATAACTCGCATCACTGCGGGAAGCAAGGAACGCCATATTTCGCGTGTTGTTCCTGCGCC
>JAHFVC010000447.1 GCA_023264765.1 Mycobacterium sp.
CCAGTGGTGTCAGGGGTGTAGCCGACCAGCTACCGACGCTGCGTTCGTGGACGAGCGTCACGGCGCCACCGGCTCCTTGTTCCCGCTCGGCTGCTCGCCCTGATGGTCCAGCACGTCGAGGATGCCTTCGTCGATCAGCCGCTGCTGCTCTTCCTCCGACAGCGTCTGGATGGTGCCGACGCGGCGCGCCACCTCGGGCTTGGTGAACTTGAGGTATCAGTACCAGATCAGCCCGGCGAGCAGGATTCCGGCGAAGATCAGCGGCAGGATGTTGAACGGGAAGTCGGGCACCGGATAGAAGTTGCTGAAGAAGACGTACCCCAGAGCCAGTGTCGCCGCACCGGAAACCAACGCCCGCGACGGGGTCAGCGCCTTGATTTTGTACAGCCAGATCGGGGTCGCGATCACCACGAGCAGGTAGCTGGTCAGAAAGCCCCAGTTCGCGACGTAGCCGCCGTACACCTCGAACACCACCCTGCCGGCCGAACTGACTGTGGCGACCGTCGAGAAGATCAGTCCGAGCACCCCGATGAAAGCGATACCCACCCACGGTGTCTTGTACTTCGAATGCACCCTCGTCAGCGCCGAAGGCAGCGCGCCCTCGTGCGCGAACGTGAACAGCGACCGTGCCGCAGCGGTGGTGACCGCGGTGACGAACACGACGAACGCGACCGCCACGGCACCACTGACCACGTAATTGGCCCAGGAGACGCCGGTCGAATCTGCGAGCTGCGGCAGGATCGCCTTGTCCCCGTCGATCGAGCCGAAGAACAAGATCTGCGGGTAGGTCGCGATGATGTAGAGCACGCCGAGCAACAGCACCACGCGCAGCAGCGACCGCGCGATACTTCGGTGCGCGTCCTTGGCCTCGGCGCCGAGCGACGCGACACTCTCGAATCCGGCGTAGGAGCCGACGGCCGACACTGCGGCGATGAACGTCGCACTGTTGCCCAGATGCGAAGGATTCCACTGGTCCCAGTCGATCCGGAATCCGTAGGCGATGTAGGCCGCGACGATGATCACCAGGATGGAGGCAATCGCGATCAGCTCGAACACCAACTCGTACTTGGCGGCGATCGACACACCGCGGAACGGCAGGTAGGTGGCCACCCCGACGATGACCACAACCAGCAGGAGCCGGAACCACGTTGCCTGCGAGCCCAACCCGATGGATTCGAGGAACGAATCGAGGTACACGACACCGCCCAGGGTGCCGGTGGTTGCGAAACCGATGTAGCCGACGAGCAAGCTGAAGCCGGCGGCGGCGGCGAAGCCGGGCCCCAGCCCGTTGCCTGTGTAGGTGCCCAGCGAACCCGAAGACACCGTGCGCTTGGCCTGGAAGCTGATGGTAGCGGCGATCAGTGCGGTGATGACCAGGCCGACGATCACCGCCCAGGCGGCCCCCGTGCCCGCGGCAAGGAAGAGCGAGAAGGGAACCGACGCGACCGCGACGCTCGGCGCTGCCGCGGCCAGCCCCTGAGCGAAGACACCCCAGAATCCGAGGGCATCACGTTCCAGCCCATGCCCTTCCGCGGAGGACAGGGCGCGACCGCCCAGCTCAACACGCGTCGGTGTAGACATGATGCCTGCCTTCCTGCTCTGCGCGTCGTCGAATCCGTTGACACACAGTTATTTAACGAAGAATTGATGTTGGTTTCACGATGCCGTAGCCCGCGCCGCGGCGTCAGTGATCAAATCGACGGGATTTTTTGCCGCCGGAACGCGGCACCCGGATGATCGTCGGGCAAGTGTGCGGAATCCGTGCCGAAAAGCCTCTGCCGCAACGTTTCCGACCCATTGGCCGCCCCGGCATCACGCGCCCGGCCGCGTCGTCGCAGCTCGGGGATAAGGTATTCCGCGACGTCGGCGAAGCTACCGGGGGTTACGTGGTAGACGATGTTGAATCCGTCGACGCCGGTGCGCTCGGCGTAGCGCTCCAGCTCGTCGGCGACCGTTGGCCCAGACCCGACGAACAGCTCGCCTCCGAAACCACCCAATCCGCCTACGTAGTCGCGCAGCGTCAGGCGTTGGCGAGCAGCGGGATCGGCGACCGCGGCGAGGATCGAGCGGCTGGCATCGGTGTCGAACTGCTCGATGGGCCGGTCCACCCCGTACTCGGACCAGTCGACGCCCGAGAGCGCGGAGAGCAGCACCAGCCCAGCTTCCAGGTCGTGGTAGCGCGACAGATCGGCCACCTTTGCTCGGGCGGCGGCATCGGTGCTGTCGGTGACGATCTCGACCGATGTGAGGAACTTGATCGCGTCGGGCCGTCGGCCGTAGGACACGGCGCGACGCCTGATGTCGTCGATATTGGCGCGCAGTACCTCCGGCCGGGGATCGCTGGCGAACACCAACTCGGCGTTGCGTGCGGCGAATTCCCGGCCGGCCGGGGATGTTCCGGCCTGAAACAACACCGGGGTGCGCTGTGGTGACGGTTCGACCAGATGGGCGCCAGGCACACTGAAGTACTTTCCCTCGTGCCCGATCTGATGCACCTTGGAGGCATCGGTATAGATGCCGCGGCTGCGGTCCCGCACCACCGCGCCGGGTTCCCACGAACCCTCCCACAGCTTGTAGGTCACCTCGAGGAATTCCTGCGCGATGGCGTACCGCTCGTCGTGCGGGATCTGCCGGTCGCGGCCGATGATGTTCCGCGCCGCACTGTCCAGCAGCGAGGTGACGACATTCCAGCCGATCCGGCCGCCGGTGAGATGGTCGAGCGTGCTGAACTTGCGCGCCAGCAGATACGGGCTCTCATAGGTGGTGGACACCGTGATACCGAAGCCGAGGTGCTCGGTGGCCGCGGCCATCGCCGACACGGCCAACAAGGGATCGGTGACCGGCGTCTGCACCGCCCGCGTCAGCGCGGCGTCGGCGCTGCCGCCAAAGACATCCAACTGCCCGACGGCGTCGGCGATGAACAGGGCGTCGAATCCGCCCCTGTCGAGCAGCTGCGCCAGCTCCACCCAGTAGCGCAGGTCGGTATAACGCGAGGTCTGATCCTCGGGATGGCGCCACAACCCGAAGTTGCCGTGCGACACCGTCGACATGGTGAAACCGGCCAGGACGAAGGGCTTGGTCATCAGTTGCGAACCGGAATGTCGAGCCCCAGATGGGAGCGCAGGGTGGTGCCCGCGTATTCGTGTCGGAACAGCCCGCGTTTACGCAACACGGGCACCACCTGCTCGACGAACAGCTCGGTTTGGCCCGGCAGCCCGGAGTCGCGCAGCACAAAGCCGTCCGCGGCACCGGTGGTGAACCACTCTTCGATCTCGTCGGCGATCCGCTCCGGCGTGCCGACCACCCCGGCGCCCCACCCGTTGACGGTGCGGTACAGGAACTCCCGCACAGTCGGACTCTCGGCGGCCAGCGCCCGATAGCCGGCCAGCGCCGTCTGGTGTGTCTCGGTGGAGTCCGGGAACGCCGAGGCGGGCACCGGCCCGTCCAGGTCGGCGCCGGTGACGTCGACCTCCACTTCCAGCAGCCAGCCGGCCTGATATTCGGGGCTGAAGTAGTTGTACTCATCCTGCTGGGCCCGACGCGCCTCGTCCTCGGTGGAGCCGATGACATAGCGGAACGACGGTGTGATCAACGGCGGCCGGGCACGCCCGAAACTCTGAGATTGCTGATGGATCTGGCGATAGAACTCCTGCGCGCGTGCGCGGTTGCCGTGGCTGGTGAAGATCACCTCGGCGTGCTTGGCAGCGAAAGACCTTCCGGTGGGCGATGATCCGGCCTGGAACAGGACCGGCTGGCCCTGCACCGAACGGGAGGCGCCGAGCGGTCCTTTGACGTCGAAGTACGTGCCATGGTGCTCAGCTACACGGATCTTGCTGACATCGTTGAAGATTCCCGCCGCGCGGTCTTCCAGGACGGTGTCCTCACCCCACCCGTCCCAGAGTGCGCGCACGGCCTGCAGCGCTTCTTCGGCGATGGCATATCGCTCGTCGTGATCGACCACTCCGCGTGCGCTGAAGTTGTCGGCGGCGGCTTGGGCGAAACTGGTGACCAGGTTCCATCCGGCCCGGCCGGCGCTCAGGTGATCGAGTGAGAGTAGCTGGCGGGCAAGGTGGTACGGCTGCTGCAAGGTGGCCGACCCGGTGACCACCAGCCCGATGCGCTCCGTCACCGAGGACAGTGCAGCCGTCGCGGTGAGGGGTTCGAAGTCCTCGGGAATCTTGTAGGCCCAGGTGGCCGGCGGCCCGTAGTTCAGTCCATCGGCGAAGAAGAGTGCGTCGAAGGTACCGGCCTCGGCGGTCTGCGCGTGCTGGACGAGACGGCGGCGCACCCCGGCGGTGCTGTTGTCGGAGTCCGGATGCCGCCACGGTCCCGCGGATCTGGTGTTGCCGAAGGCAAGCAGGTGGAGTTCTTTCGACACCGCGACAGGCTACGACCGGCACGGCGAGATCCAGAGGTTTGCGCTCAGCAGGATGCAATCGGAATAGCGTCAGCACCGATTGCACGCGCGCATCGGCTGCGCGAAACTGTTGCGGCCTCGGCTGACAGGCACGACAATCCGCTCATGAGCGCATCCGAGCCGCATCGCACCGACAGCACCCCCGCGTTGGCACCCCTCACGGAAGACCTTGCCGCCCTTACTCACCGGCTCGGTGTGAAGTCGGTGCTCGTCATGCGTTCGGAGCCGGATTCCATGGTGGTCGCGGCAACAGCGGGTGAGGCCACCCGGCACTACACGGTGGGCGCCGCCGGCAAGAAGGCCGGCGCCACCGAGAGCGGGGTGCCGCTGTACTGCGAGCGCGTGGTGGATAC
>JAHFVC010000448.1 GCA_023264765.1 Mycobacterium sp.
AAGTCACCGGTCACACCTACCAGTTCGAGCACGACGCGATGACGCGCTCGTTGACGGCCACCGAGACCGTGATCGTCGAGCAAGACTCGGTCGAGGACGCCGAATCGGTGCTCGGCCCGCTCGTGGCGTCGTGGTTCGACGCCGCGGCGCACATCGTGTCGGTGGTGGTGTCCAAGCCGGTCGTCGACGAGGACGGTGATGGCCTGGAGGACGTCGACATCGATGAGGAGCTCGCGCTGCGGTCGGCGGTGACCGGTAACGATGTGATCGCCGCCCAGATTCGCGAGTTCACGATCGGGTTCGTCTACAACCTCAAGGTGTCGTCGGCATACCGGCGCGGGGTGATCGAGGGCATGGTGTCCGACGCGCTCGGCGGGTCGTGGGAGGCCGAATGGTCGATGGCCTCGCGTCGGGTGCGGTTCGTGCGCAGCCCGGGTCTGCCCACGATGGTCGATCCGCCGCTGGAGTTCCCGGAGGTCACTCGATCGACGATCCGGTCGCTGTACAAGAAGACCTGCATCCCGTTCGGTATCGACGCCTACGGCAACGTCATGGAGTGGGATTTCCGGCAGTCGCCGCACTTCCTCATCGCCGGGGCCACCTCAACCGGTAAGACCTCGCTGCTGATGACCGTGGCGACCCAGTGCGCCCGTCGGGGAATCAACGTGGTGTGGGTTGACCCGAAGGGCTTCGACTCCCCTGGTATGCGGAACTGGCCGAACGTGTCGCTGGTGACTGCCGGCACCGACGAGGACGGTCTGGTCGGGCACACTGCGGCGCTGCGGTTCCTGGCCGACACGATGCGTGACCGGTTGAGTCAGGTGAAGATCAACCCGAACAAAGCCGATGACTTCGATCCGATCGTCTTGATCACCGACGAGTTCTCGAACCTGGTGGTGGCGCTGGCGGAGTTCTACAAGACCTACCGCACCACCAAGGAACGCGGTGAACCGCCGACCAGTATCGACGTCGGCATCCTGCTGCGTACCGCGCGTGCGGTGGGCATCCATATGGCCATCGGCATCCAGCGTCCGGACACCATGTACGTCGCCGGTGAGGCGCGCGACAACACCGGTCTGCGGGTCGCGATGGGCCGGCTGAGGTCCAAGGATGCGGCCATCATGATGTTCAACGATGCGGTCGCCGGGACGCGGCTGCAGCCGGGCATCAAAGGCCGCGGCACCGTGCAGCTGCCGGACGGCACATTCCGGGAAATGCAGGCCTTCTACACCCCGCGAGTGCCCGCCACGGAAGAGCAGGAAGCAGCCCTGTCCGATCACGAAAAGGCGATTCTGGACGAGCTGCGCAACGTCGACAGTTTCTGGCCGCGACGCGTTGTTGATTCGGCGCTGCGAGGCTACGACCCGGAGGACGAAGACGCCGAGATGTCGTTCAAAAAGATCCGCGATTCGGCGATCGTGCTGGCGACAGCACGGCCGGATTTGGACTCGATGTCCGACCAATACGTGCGGCCGCTGCCGCCGGAACGACGGCCCACGATGGACGACGATCACGCCGAACCCGACCCCGCCGAGGACGCCGCAACGTGGCGGCCGCTGGGTCTGTCCGGCGGGCCGACAGCCCCTGACGGCGCGGCGGTGCCGCCCACGTTCGCCGGCCCGGTGGACGGCTTCGATGACGACTACGAGCCCACCGCCGACGAGGAATACGGGCCAGTTGTCCCCGTCGCGGCCAACGAATTGCGCCGCGGTGACCTGGTGGACGTTTCCGTTGACGGTGTCCAGGACTGGCGATACGTTCACGCTGAGCCCTACCTCAGCGACGACGCCGACGGTTCTGACCGGCTCGTGATCCCCTACCGGGACCTCGAAGACGGCGGCAATGTGGCCGACATCGACGTCGATCCGTATGAAGTGATGCAGGCTCGCCAACTGCATATGCAATGACCAGAAGGAGCCCCATGGCTGCCAGGAGAAAGACCGGCCGATCCGCAGCAGAAGCGGCGTACGCCGCCCTGCACAAAGAGAACACCGCCCTGGTCGGCGACGTCGGGGAAGCATGGGACGACCTCGACGGCGCGCTCAAGCAGGCAGCGGAACTGCAGAGGCGGTACGAGGACGCCCGCGCGGCGGCGGTCAAGGCCGGCGCGGTCACCAACGATCAGCTCGACTCAATGGGTTACAAGAAATCGCCGAAAATCCCCGCACTGCCGGCACGCGGCGGGGAGGAGCCGGCGAAGAACACCGGCGCCAAGGCCGCGCCCGCCGGGGGCGGCGCGCAGGGGTCGGCGGATCAGAGCAACGGTGCCGAGGGGGCACCGCAACTGGCGTCGGTAGGCGCCACCAGCGGAGAGGATCAGCACTGAGATGAGCCCGATTGAACTTCTCGCCGAGGAGTCGCAGCAACAGCATCTGCGATACCACCAGCTGTACGGGACCAGCCCCGTGCGCGGTGACGGACTGCGCGATGTGGCCCGCCTCAGCCGCGAGGTGGCCCGGCAGGCCGTCGAGGTCCGCCAGGGGGTCCTCAACCTCAACTTCTCCACGGCGGTGACCGGATGAGCGGCGGACCTTTCGCCCTGGCCACCGGCCGCGACCACCTGCCGCTGGACGCGTTCGGCAACGGCGCGGACGCCGGCGCGGACGCCACCGACGCCAGCGCTGATGTGAACGTCAACGGCGCCAACGATGTGGCCGCCAACTCCTCGGCCGAAGCCAAGGAAATCGCCGCGGTTCCCGACCCCCAGTCCCCCGCCGGTCAGGCGGCCATCCTGGCGATCATCGAGAAGTACCAAGGCAAAAGCGCTGGGACGGTGGAGAGTTCGGCGGCGACCGAGCAGTCCAACGGCAGCCAGGCCGCTGACGGCAAGAGCGACAGCAAGGACGATCACAAGAGCGACAGCAAGGACAGCAGCAGCGACGGCTCGGGTTCGGGTAGCGGTGGCGGCGGCAGCCTGCTGGACATCCTGCAAGGCCTGCTCGGCAGTGGCGGCGGCATGGGCAGCGGGATGAACCCGTTCGGCCAGGGCATGGGCGGCAGCCCGTTCGGCCAAGGCATGGGCGGCAGCCCGTTCGGCGACCCCTACGGCCAGCAGGCCGGCCCCGGCATGCAGGCCGCCAACCCGTTCTCCGACCCGTTCGCCAGTGGGGGCGGCGCAACCCCGGCCACCCAAGCCGCGTCCTACAGCCCGTCGGCGGACCCGTTCGCCTCCAGCCCCTCCGGCGGCTCCGGCACCGCCACGGCCAGCAGCACCACCTCGGCTGACCCGTTCGCCTCCGGCAGCACCGACGGCAAGCCCGAGGACGGCAAGCCAGGCGACGGCAAGCCCGGGGAGAGCAGCAGCGGCAATACCACCGCGACGGCCTCCGGCGGATCGTCCAGCGGCGTCGACGTCGGCGCGTTCTCCGGCACCGACGGTTCTGCGGTGCCCGCTGACCCGGCCGCGGCCACGTCATAGGCAGGTCACCCATCGTCATGTCATCCACCGTGGTCAGCAGCGCACCGGTCACCTCTTGGTGGTACGGGCAGGGCGGCGCTGTCGGGGTCGTACGGCGCCTGGAAGCGCTGTACACGCTCAACCCCCCGCCGGCGACCGCCGGGCTGATCACCGCCCGCCGCGACGAGCTCACCGCGACGTTCGTACAGGCGTTACGGGTTCCGCTGCCGCAGCCGTGGCACCCCCTCGACAGCGGCTCAGAATCCCGCATCGCCTGGGACGCAGTTGATCCCGGTACCGAACCGGATCCGCAGCGTCCCGTGTACCTGGTGGTGTTCGGCACCACAGACGACGGTGGTCTGATCGCGATGAACCTGGCCGCGTTCGCCCGAGTCCGCATCGACGGGGACCGTGCCACCACGACAGCACTGGTCAGCCGCTGGGTGCTGGAGCTGCTCGCGACACACCCGAGCATCACCATCGGGGTGACCGATGACGTGTGGTCTGGCCCGCTGACCACACGGGTACGGCCGGTGCAGGTCGGGGCGGTGCCCGATGTCGACGTGCTGATCTGCGGACCGGACCTGTCCTACACCGACCGGGCCCAGATCGTGTCCAACGCCACCAGCCGGATCATGGTCGACCTCGGCAAGGACGCCGCGGTGGACTCCAAATGGACGATCAGCTGCGGCCCTGACCGCGTCGGCCAGCTCAGCAACGGTGGGGCACAGTCGATTACGGCGACACTGATCCTGCCCACCGGGGACACCGTGGACCGCTGCGCCGAACTGCTCACCGCCTCCCCCACCGTGACGGTGCCTCCGCGTGCGCCGGCCCCGCCTGCGCCGTCGGTGGTCGGTGAGGACGACGACCCGGTCACCGACCCGGCGATGCCCGTGGCCATGGCGGAGTCGGCCGGTGACATCGACGAGAGGGACGACGCGGGGATCGATTTCTTCGAGCCTCACGCCGGCGGCGAGCTCGTCGACGACGTCGACGTCGATGAGGTCGATGAAGGACCGCCATGGGTGGTCGACGAGCCGCCCGTCATCGCCCAGCCTGAACCTGCCCCGCCGGCCGTGTCGGCACCCATAGCGGTCCCCGTGCCGGCCCCGGTGCCCGAGGAGCCCCCAGCGCTTCCGGTGGTGGCGCCGCTGTGGAATCGTCTGCTCGGCCAGCTGGCCATGAGCCCCCCACATCCCGGTCAGGAACCCGGGGTGCGGGAAAAACGCCTCAACGAACTGCTGGTGTACCTGCAGATGAACCCATGGGTCAGCACCGTCGACATCGTCCGCAGCGTCTACCGCGACGGCGCCTCGGACAAGACGGTCACCCAGCAGATATCGCTGCTGCGGGCCCGTCTCG
>JAHFVC010000449.1 GCA_023264765.1 Mycobacterium sp.
GATGAAGCGGATGGGCATCGAAGGGATCTATCTGGGCGGCTGGGCGACCTCGGCCAAGGGCTCGATCAACGAGGACCCCGGACCAGACCTGGCCAGCTATCCGCTGTCCCAGGTGCCCGACGAGGCGGCCGGGCTGGTGCGCGCGCTGCTGACCGCCGACCGCAACCAGCAGTACCTGCGGTTGCAGATGACCCCCGAGCAACGCAGCACGACGCCCGAGGTCGACTACCGGCCGTTCATCATCGCCGACGCCGACACCGGCCACGGCGGAGACCCACACGTGCGCAACTTGATTCGTCGTTTCGTCGAGTCCGGCGTGCCCGGCTACCACATCGAGGACCAGCGTCCGGGTACCAAGAAATGCGGCCACCAGGGCGGCAAGGTGCTGGTGCCCTCGGACGAACAGATCAAGCGGCTCAACACCGCCCGGTTCCAGCTCGACATCATGCGGGTGCCCGGCATCATCGTGGCCCGTACCGACGCCGAGGCGGCCAACCTCATCGACGGCCGCTCCGATGAGCGGGATCAGCCGTTCCTGCTGGGCGTGACCAACGTCAAGATCCCGTCGTACAAGTCCTGCTTCCTGGCGCTGACCCGGCGCTTCTACGACCTGGGTGTCACCGAAATCAACGGGCACAAGCTCTACGCCCTGCCCGACGGCGAGTACGCCACCGCCGAGGCCTGGCTGGACGCCCAGGGCGTCCTCCGCCTGGTCGCCGACGCCGCCGCGTCGTGGAAGGACAATCCGCGGCAATCCTTGGACAAGCTGTTCGACGGCGTCGAGTCCGCATTCGTCGACGCCTGGCAGGACGATGCCGGGCTGCAGACCTACGGCGACGCGGTGGCCGAGCTGCTGGAGTTCCGGGAACGCGAGGGCGAGCAGTCGGCCACCAGCGCCAAGGAATGGCGCAAGTTCGCCAAGACCGCGCCGTTGTACGTCGCCCGGGAGAAGGCCAAAGAACTCGGCGCCGATGTGGCGTGGGATCCGGAGCGGGTGAAGACGCCGGAGGGCTACTACCAAATCCGTGGCGGCATCCCCTACGCCATCGCCAAGTCGTTGGCCGCCGCACCGTTCGCGGACATCCTGTGGATGGAGACCAAGACCGCCGACCTAGCCGACGCCCGCGAGTTCGCGACCGCCGTGCACGCGGTGTACCCGGACAAGATGCTTGCCTACAACTTGTCGCCGTCGTTCAACTGGGACACCACCGGGATGAGTGATGACGAAATGCGGGCGTTCCCTGAGGAAATCGGCAAGCTGGGGTTCGTCTTCAACTTCATGACCTATGGCGGGCACCAGATCGACGGCGTGGCCGCCGAGGAGTTCGCCACCGCGCTGCGCCAGGACGGCATGCTGGCGCTGGCCCGGCTGCAGCGCAAGATGCGCCTGGTCGAATCTCCTTACCGCACACCGCAGACCCTCGTCGGCGGGCCGCGCAGCGATGCCGCGCTGGCCGCGTCGTCGGGGCGTACCGCGACCACCAAGTCGATGGGCAAGGGCTCCACACAGCATCAGCACCTGGTGCAGACCGAGGTGCCCAAGAAGCTCCTCGAGGAATGGCTGGCCCTGTGGGGTGAGCACTATCAGCTCGGCGAGAAGCTGCGGGTGCAGTTGCGTCCCCGCCGCGCCGGGTCCGATGTGCTGGAGCTCGGTATCTACGGCGACGGCGAGGAAAAGCTGGCCGATGTGGTCGTCGACCCGATCAAAGACCGGCACGGGCGCAACATCCTGACCGTGCGCGACCAGAACACCTACGCCGAGAAGCTGCGCAAGAAGCGCCTGATGGACGTCATCCACCTGTGGCTCATCCACCGGTTCAAGCCGGAGATCGTGTACTACGTGACGCCCACCGACGACAACGTCTACCAGACCGAGAAGATGAAGAAGCACGGCATCTTCAGCAACGTCTACCAGGAGGTCGGCGAGATCATCGTCGCCGACGTCAACCAGCCCCGCATCGAGGAGCTGCTGAACTCCGACAGGGTGGCGCTGGGCAAGTTGATCCGTAAGGAGGACTGACCTCCGTTCCTCACCCCGCGGTGAGGAACTCGACGGCAGCGGTCAGCGCCGGGCGGTGCCGCAGGATGCGGTAGTGCGCCAGGCGCCCGAGTCCCTTGGTGGTCACCAGATTCGCCGCAGGCCAGGCGGCGGCAATGGCCGTGCTCGTCTCGTACGGGCTGTCCCGGTCGTCCGGATCATGCACCAGCAGCAGGGGCGGATTGTCCGGCCGCGCCGCCATCGCGGAGATGTCGGTGTCGAACAGCGGCATGCCGAGGCGGCGGTCGAGGCGACGGTGCAGTCGGCGGCGGATGCGTGGTCCGAATCCGTGGCGATCGGTGAAAAGGTCCAGATACAAAGAGAAGTCGCCCATCGGCGCCAGGAACACCAGCCGCTCTGCCGTTGTCCCCCTGGCCACCGCGAGCGCGGTGGCCTTGGCACCCAGCGAGTGGGCGACGATGGCGCTGGCGGCGCCGTGCTGACGGACGACGGCGCTGACCGCCTCGGCGCATTCCAGGATGGTGGTGCGCCCAGGGGCGAGCGCGCCGGCCTCGGATGCGTTGTGGCTGGGCAGGTCGAACGCGATGACGCGATAGCCGGCCGCGACGAGGGGTTTGACGAAGACGCCCATGTGCGCCCGGCAGCCGCCCCAGCCGTGCACCAGATACACGGGCGGGCCGTCACCCCATACTTCGCCCGCGATGCGATGTCCGTCCCACACGGCCTCCAGCGGCCGGCTCTCCGGAACCCCGGGCGGCATGCGCTGACTCAGCTCCACCATCGGCGGCGTGCACCACAGCTCGATCGCCCATCGGGCGCCCCAGCCCGGCGCCAGCCGCTCCAGCACTCCGAACGCCCTGCGCACCTTCGGCTCGACGGGCGGCTCGACACCCGAGCCTGCCTCGTCCGGGTCGAGTTCAGTTGTCACAGGGCCCCTACAGTCCGAAGTGGTCGTCGATGACACCCAGCCATACCTGGGCGGCGTCGATGGCCACTTTCTCACTGATGAACGCGTGTTGCGTTCCGGTGTAGATGTCACGGAATCCGCGTTCCAGCCTGCTGCCCTCACGGATCGCGGTGGTTCCCGCGGCCAGATGTGCCCATTCGGCAGCTTCTTTCGCGACGGTGGTCGCGTACACCGCGGCCACCCGCATGTCGGCGCGCATCGTCGGGGTCAGGTCGGCGCCGGCGTCCACCTCGGCCTCGACCGAGGTGAAGGTGTCGAGTACCAGCAGCCGGGCGGCCCGCCACGCCGCGACATGGTGTGCCAGCGCCTTCTGAAACGTTTCCCGGCTGGCCAGCGACGCCATGTCCGACATCCGGAACTTGGTGGCGGCCAGGTTCTGCACATCGTCGAGCATGCTCTTGGCCACCCCCAACGCCCACGCCGCATGCCCGGCCGCGGTGACGGGCATCATGCCCATCCGGCCCGCAGGACTGTTGCCGCGCAACGGCTCCCGGCTGAACAGCCGGAAGGTGCGGCGCTCGGGCACGAACAGGTCGGTGACGTTGTAGTCGTAGGAGCCGGTGGCCTTGAGACCCTGCACATGCCATCCGTCGGTGAACGTCACCTCGTCTCGAGGCAGCACCGCAACCAGCAACTCGGGTACCCCCGCACCGATCCAGCGGATCTCGCCGTCCTGCATCGGGATGAACCCGGCGGCGACATAGGCGGCGTGCCCTGTCCCGGATCCGAAGTTCCAGGAGCCGGTCAGCCGGTACCCGCCGTCGACGACGACGCCCTGTCCGTTGGGGGCGAACTGTCCGCCCATGGTCACCCGGTTGCCGTGGTCGGTGAAGACCTCGGCGAAACCGTCGGCGGGCAGGTAGGTCGCCGCCGCGAACGACGAAGGCAGGTTGGCTATCCCCACCCACCCGAATGAGCCGTCCTGCCAAGCCATTTCCAGCCAGGTCTCGATCATGTCGGCAAAGGAGGGTTCGCCACCGCCGGCCTCGACGGGATTGAACGCCGTCATCAGGCCGCTGTCCCACATCGCCTCGACCACCGGTCCGGACAGGGTGCGCAGTTGTTCGGATGTGGCGGCCTCGCCGGCGACCAGGTCACGGAGCCCGGCCGCAGCCTCCATCGGTGTGGTGCTCATCGGCTGATCCTGTAGGTTCGCCAGCCCGCTGGCAAGCATTCATCGCGACGGTGTCGCACCGACCAGGTCGGCGGGCTCGTCGCCCAACCCGACCAGCGGGCCACCTATCCGGGCGAGCACCGGGCTGAGCGCGGCCAGCGTTGCCAGCCCGACCGACACGACGACCGCACCGCCGAATCCGTGTGCGTCGGTGAACAGGCCCGCGGTCGCGGTGCCGACCGCGCCGCCGACCAGTGCACCGCTGTTGAGCCAGCCGAAGGCCTCGGTGGACGCGTTCTCGTCAACCGCGCGCGACACCAGGAGGTACAGCGCGGACAGTGCCGGGGCGAATCCCAAGCCCGAGGCGAACAGCACGGCGAGCGCCACCACGTGGTTGTCGATGACACCGAACAGCGCGGTCCCGACGGCAACGGTCGCCAGCGCGACCACGAGCCCACGCAGGCCGATTCTGCGGTGCCCCAGCGTGATACCGCCGACCAACGAGCCCAGACTCGCCACCGCGACCGCGGTTCCGGTCATGATGCTGCCGACTCCGTAGCGGGCGACAACGCCCACTTCGAGCGCGGTGAACGACGCGACCAGCGGCAGGCTGGCGGCGATCGCCAGGGCGACGGCCCGGTTCGCCAGGATGGCCCCTCGGCGGAAATCCCAGG
>JAHFVC010000164.1:0-6248 GCA_023264765.1 Mycobacterium sp.
ACGCCCATGATGGCCAGGCCGGTGCCGATACCGATCGCGTCGACGAGCGCCTCCAGGCAGGTCGCCCGCACATAACCGATCAGCGAACGGAAGCCCGCCCGCCCGGCGTCGCGGACCCGGTCGCGCACCGGGACCGGGAAGATCTTGGTGACGAAGGCGAAGATGTCGCGGCCGCCGTTGAGCAGGAAGATCAGGGTGAAGAGCACCAGCAGCGCGCCGGTGACGATCTCGGTGATGGTGCCCGCCGTGGACAGCGCCCCGCTGGTCAGTTTGGCCTGGTTCTCCCGGATCGCCGTGATGACCGAATCACCCGCGTGGTCGATCTGGTCCTTGCTCAGATGCGCGGGACCCTCGATCAGCCAGATCCGCAGCCCGTCGATGCTTCGTGTCACCTGCTCGACCAGACCCGGTGCGCCGCTGACGAATTGGCTGACGACGAACGTCATGATGCCGCCCACGACGGCGATCGCACCGAGGATCACCCCCGCCACCGCCGCACCGCGCGGTACCCGGCGGCTGTGCAGCAGATCGACGGCAGGCAGCAACAACGCGGCCATCATCGCCGCCAACGCGACGGGCACGAAGATGAGCTCGAGGTGGACCACCACCCACAGCGCCGCCATGACCGCGGCCCCGATGATCTGCAACCGCCAGGACCAGGCGGCCGTCTTGCGGACCAACGGGCTCACCGAATCGTCGGCAAACGGATCTGCGGTGGGTATCAGGCTCATGCGGTTGAGCGTAACGGGGCGGCGCGCCCAGCCAAGGGACGTTTCCGCACGACATCGGCCGTTACTGTGTAGGCGTGTCGCATGACGACGCGCCGATGAGCAGCGACCACAACCAGGCCTCCCAGCAGGACGGTCGTCGCCGCGGCAGGTACTGGTGGGTGCGCTGGGTCATCCTCGCGGTCGCCGCCGTGGTGCTGACCGTCGAACTGGTGCTGGTGTGGGACCAGCTGGCCAAAGCGTGGAAGAGCCTGCTCTCGGCGAACTGGTGGTGGGTGCTGGCCGCCGTCGGCGCGGCGATGGCGTCGATGCACAGCTTCGCCCAGATCCAGCGCACGCTGCTGCGCTCGGCCGGGGTGCTGGTCCGGCAATGGCGTTCCGAGGCCGCCTTCTACGCGGGCAACGCGTTGTCGACGACACTGCCCGGCGGGCCCGTGCTGTCGGCCACGTTCGTCTACCGTCAGCAGCGCATCTGGGGCGCATCCCCCGTGGTGGCCTCCTGGCAGCTGGTGATGTCCGGTGTCCTTCAGGTGGTCGGGCTGGCGCTGCTGGGGCTGGGCGGGGCCTTCCTGCTCGGCGCCAGCAAGAACCCGTTGTCGCTGATCTTCACCCTGGGCGGATTCGTCGCCCTGCTGCTCCTGGCGCAGACCGTTGCGGCCAACCCGCAGCAGATCGACGGGATCGGCGTGCGCCTGCTGTCCTGGTTCAACTCGCTGCGCGGCAAGCCCGTCGACACCGGCCTGGACGGCTGGCGCAAGATGCTCTCGCAGCTGGAGTCGGTCAGCCTGAGCAGGCGGGCACTGACCAATGCGTTCAGCTGGTCGATGTTCAACTGGATCGCCGATGTCGCCTGCCTGGCGTTCGCCGCCTACGCGGCCGGTGGGCATCCGTCGCTCGCGGGCTTGACGGTGGCCTACGCCGCGGCCCGCGCCGTCGGCTCGATCCCGTTGATGCCGGGTGGCCTGCTGGTCGTCGAGGCCGTCCTGGTGCCCGGTCTGGTATCGAGCGGCATGACTCTGGCGCAAGCCATTTCGGCGATGCTGATCTATCGTCTGGTCAGCTGGATCTTCATCTCGACCATCGGCTGGGTGGTGTTCTTCTTCATGTTCCGCACCGAGACCGACCTGGACCCGGATGCGCCCGACGCCACGATCGAAAGCCAGGAGATGAGCTACACACTGGACCCCGACAACCCCCGCCAAGCGGACTCCTGATGCGGATCCATTGGGCGGCAACGCTCTTCAGCGTCGTTGCGCTGACGGCCGGATGCTCTGGCAACTCCGCCGACACCGCAGGCCCGGCGGTGTCGGCCACCTCCACGTCGCTCGCGCCGGCCGGCGCACCCGTGGCCACCCCGCTGCTGGCGCGCACCGTCGCCGCACCCGTCCCGGTACCGGCCACCGACGGGCGGACCCACCTGGCCTACGAACTGCTGCTCACCAATGCGCTCAACCAGGACGTCACCCTGCAGACGGTCACGGTGCAGGGTGACGGCGCATCGGTGCTCTCCCTTTCCGGTGACGCCCTGGCGCACTGGACCCGGGTACTGGGTGCGGGCGCGAAACCGACCACCACCATCGGCCCCGCCCAGACGGTCGCGGTGTGGATCGACGCCGTGGTCGCCCCGGGCAACGTGCCCGCCCAACTGCAGCATGCGGTCACGGTGTCCTTGAGCCAGCCCGTTCCCCCGCTGCTCCCGGCGATCGTGACCGAGACGGTGGCACCGGTGACGGTGCAGACCCGTAAGCCGGTCCAGATCGCCTCGCCGCTGCGCGGACCGAAATGGCTGGACGCCAACGGCTGTTGTGAGATGACGCCGCACCGGATGGCGCTCAATCCGATCGACGGCGCGCTGTGGGCGGCCGAACGGTTCGCCATCGACTACGTGCAGCTGGACCCCGGCTACCGGCTGCTCAACGGCCCTGCAGGCAAGCTGACCAGCTACGCCTACTTCGGAGCCGACATCCATGCCGTCGCGGACGGGCCGGTGGTCGCCGTCCTCGACGGTCTGCCCGAACAGGTGCCGGGGCAGTCCCCGACGGGACTGACCCTGGACCAGTACGGCGGCAACCATGTCGTGCAGGACATCGGTGGGGGCAACTACGCGTTTTACGCCCACCTGAAGACCGGCAGTGTGAAAGTTCAACCGGGACAACAACTCAAGACCGGCGACGTGGTCGGCAATCTGGGCAACAGCGGAAATACCGATGCGCCGCATCTGCATTTCCACGTGATGGACGGTCCCGACCCACTGCGCGCGGACGGTCTGCCGTTCGAGCTCACGTCGTTCCAGTTGAGCGCCCAGACCGCGCATGTCGACGTGTTCGACACCCTGATCGCCGGGAAGCCGGCGCCGTTGCGGCCCGGCGCCCCGGCCCGCGACGAATCCGACGTCTTCCCATTGGTTTCCGATGTGATGGACTACGCCGGTGAGTAAACGCAGCACGATCCTGGCCGCCGCAGCGGCCGACGCGGCGGCCGTCATCGTCTTCTGCACCATCGGCAGGCGCAGTCATGCCGAAGGGTTGACGCTGTCCGGGATCGCCGAGACGGCCTGGCCGTTCCTCACCGGCACCCTGGTGGGCTGGCTGGTGGCGCGCGGCTGGCAGCGGCCCACGGCGATCACCCCGACCGGCCTGATCATCTGGGTGTCCACGGTGGCGATCGGAATGCTGTTGCGCAAGGCGACATCCGCCGGGACAGCCGTCAGCTTTGTGGTGGTGGCGTCCCTGACGACCGCCATCCTGCTACTCGGTTGGCGCGCCGCCGCCAAGGCTGCATCCCGGTCTTGACCGGGATGGTGGTCTCCAGGTCCACCGGAGCCGAGATGGCGATCGTCAGCGTCGCGCGCAGGCCACCCAGCGGACTGTCGGACAGTGCCAACTCGCCGCCGTGCAGGTCGGCCTGCTGGGTGACCAGCGCCAGACCCAGGCCAGAGCCGCCGGGGGCCGCGGTGCTACCGCGGGCGAAGCGGCCCAGCACGATGTCCCGCTCGCCGACGGGCACGCCGGCACCGTCGTCGTCGATGATGATGTCGATGGTGTGTGACCGCCGATGCCCGGCCAGCACAACATGTTTCGCGCCACCATGGGTGACGGCGTTGCGCACCAGATTGTCCACCGCCAGGCGCAGACCGCCCGGCCAGCCCCATACCGTACCCAGGTCGTCATCCGCTTCGACGGTGAGTTCGACGGTCCGGCCGCTGCGCATGTTCTCCCGCGCGACCCGGTCCAACAGGTCGGTCACGTCGATCGGCTCCCGGTCCTCGGCCTGGGCCAGCTGACCCGAGGCGAGTTGCCCCAGCGCCGTGATCGTGGCCTCGACTCGCAACTGCGCTCGCAGCAGGTCGGCGACCACCTCGTCACGCTCGTCGTCGGGCAGGTTGTGGATCCGCAGGGTGTCCAGATCCGCGCGCATCGCCGTCAGCGGGGTACGCAACTCATGGGCTGCGTTCGCCGCGAAATCCTGAGCCGCCTGAAGCGAATTCGTGGTGGCCTGTTGCGCCGCGGCGAGGCGGCGCAACATCCCAGCCATCGCCTCGGAGAGCTCCTCGGCCTCGCGCGCGCCGGTGACCGCAGGCATCTGTTCGTCGTCGCCACCGAGCCGGGTGGTCTGTTCGGTGAGCTTGCGCAGCGGGCGCACCGCCGGACCGGCCAGCAGCCAGCCCAGCCCGCCCGCGACGATCACGGTGAACACCCCGACAGCTGTGTAGAACGGAATCCTGGCCCGGCTCAACAGGATGCTGTCGGCGCGAATCCCGATGGACACCAGCACATTTCCTGCCTGCTGGGTCATCTTGATGGTGCGCACCCGGTAGTCGACGCCGTTGACCGCCACGGTGTCGGTACCCGTGGGCAACGACGGCAACTGGAACCCGCGCTGAAAAATCACCTGCCCGGTGGACAGCGACCGGCCGGTGGTGAGCACTCCGCGCTTGGGATCGCTGAGCTGTTCGGGGAACATGCTCGCCTCGACGATCGAATCGAGCCGCCGGTCCAGCTGCGCGTCGTCATTGCTGGCCAGCACCACCGAGGTGAGGATGGTGAAGCCGGCGACCACAGCGGACGCGGCGAGCGCCGATGCCAGCGCCACCCGGGTTCGTAGCGATGCCGACCGACCGAAACGGGACAGTCGCACGCGCTACGCCTCCTCCCGCAGGACGTAGCCGATCCCGCGCACCGTGTGGATGACGCGCGGATGACCGTCGCGCTCGAGTTTGCGCCGCAGGTAGGACACGAAGACGTCGGCGACGTTGGTGTCGACGTCGAAGTCGTAGCCCCACACCAGTTCCAGCAGCCGTTGACGGGAGAGCACCACACCCGCGTTCTCGGCGAGCACCGCGAGCAGGTCGAATTCACGCTTGGTCAGGTCGGCACGATCACCGTCGACGAAGACCAGCCGCCGGGCGGTGTCGATGGTCAGCGGTCCCACCGACATGGTGTCCGAGGGCCGCTCGGAGTGCCCGGCCCGGCGCAACAGCGCGTGCAGCCGGGCCACCAGCTCACCCAGATCGAATGGTTTGGTCAGGTAATCGTCGGCGCCCGCCTCCAGGCCGGCGATCCGGTCGTTGACCGTGTCCCGCGCCGAGAGCACGCAGATCGGGATGTCGTTGCCGAGCGCCCGTAGTGCCGTGACCACGGCGACGCCGTCGAGCTCGGGCATCTGGACGTCCAACACGAGTGCGTCGTGTGCCTCGGTGGACAGCAGCCGCAAGGCCTCCTTGCCGTTGGCCGCGACCCGGACGTCGAACCCCGAATGCCGTAGCCCGCGGGCCACCGAGGTTCGCACGTCCGGGTCGTCGTCGACCATGAGGACCATACGACCGGTGCTCTCCGAGGAGATTGAGTCAAGCGCGCCAGGCACGCTACCTACGGTATGGCAGGTGCAGGTGCCGCGCCGCAGCGATTCTTCAGATCCACCAACGGCTGACGGATACCGGTCAGCTCCGCCTTGGTCTGCGGGTTCTGGTCGAGGTACTTGGTCACCTCGCCGCGGACCTCGTCGCGGGGCAGGCCCTCGAGGCTGGTGAAGAACCAGTTCACGTCGGGGTGGCTGAACAGGTACGCGGACGTCGCCGCGGAAACGCCTGCGGCAACCTGCGAGAGGTCACCGGCGGTGCAGTTGGGCGGGTTGTTTGCCGGGTCGTCGGCAAGAGCCGACGGGACGGCACCGAACAACATCGCACCGGCGAGTGCGCCGGTGCCTACCGCGCCAGCAACCGCACGCCGCGCAGCACGAGCCGAGAGCAACATGGTCAAGCTCCTTACCGAATTCTGCAGATTCACCAGGGCCGGTAACCGTGGGCGGTTATCGGCTGCAAGAAGCTAAGCAGAATCCCCATGGAGTTTCGCGGCTTGCTGACAACGAATCGGCAGAAACCTCGAATACGCAGGTCGCACCGCCCGTTACCGGGCCGCAGACCGCCCGCGGGCGCTACCGGGCGGCGAGGGTGGCAGGTCCGGGCAGCGGCCCGGTGCCCACCGCACCCGCCGAACCGGGTGCCGAGGTGGACGGCGCTGT
>JAHFVC010000164.1:6258-13873 GCA_023264765.1 Mycobacterium sp.
AAAACTTCCCGGGAGTCCGCCCCCTTGGTTCTGCGCCGCCTGCATGAGGCCCATGATCTGAGGCAGCGTGATGGGCAGCCGGCACTGCGTGGACAGCGAAACGAGCGGCTGCTGCAACTGCTGCATGTCCTTGCCCGCCTGAGGATTGGCATCGAAGTACGTCTTGGCCGCGCCGAGGGACTGCGGCCCGGCCGGCTGCTGCGCGATCGTCGTCAGCGCCTGATTGGTCTCGGGATGGGCATCGAGGTAGGACCCCGTCGATGTGGCCACCGAGCCGATGGTCTTGGCGATCTGGCTGGCCGCACACGGATCGGACGCCGCCTCGGCGGCCGGTGTCAGCAACCCGGCGGTGACCGCTCCGCCCAGCGCGGATACAGCGAAGGCGCCGAGCAATGCCCGGCGCAGGGCGCGCGGGGCGCTGGAGGTATTCGTCATGGGCCACTCCTTCACGGTGACGACTGCAATACCGGTCGGCAAAGAGTGATGACCGGCACTTTCTTGCAGCCTTTCGGGCCCCCGACCCGGAAACTTCTCCGCCCATGATGCCATCCCCCGCCGATCGCGGGAAATCGGCACAGCAAACATTGCACCGATGAACTGCCCAGTCGGCGCCGCCTGGCACGGCGTGACCCGTTGCACAACGTCGCCGCCTGGGTATCCACGCACCACGTCAGACCCGGTTCGAGGCCGCACAGGCCGCTCACGAGAGGATCACGTCCGGGTTCACGGGCAGGTCAGGACACAGGCTGCTGCGGTAGGCTCCGGGCTACCAGCGGCGGGGTAGAGAGGCGGAGGCTCGCCATCCAGCAGTTCATGATGCGCTTGAGCAGCTCCCTGCGCAGATATCGCTGGGCGGTGTTTGTCCTGTGGCTGCTGCTCCTGGTCCCCTCGGTCTACCTGGCGATGAGCCAGTCGGACAACCTCACCGGCGGTGGTTTCGAGGTCTCCGGCTCCCAGTCGCTCTACGTCCAGCGCCAGCTCGAACAGCAGTTCCCCGAGCAGGGCGCCTCGCCATTGGCGCTGGTCGCCGTGCCGCGCGCGGACGCATCGTTCGAGGACATGAACGCGGCCGTGGCCGAGCTGCAGCGCATCGCCACCGAGGTACCCAGCGTCAAGGCGGTACCCAACCCGACGCAGCGCCCGCCCGCCCCCGACCGGCCGTACGTCGTCACCCTGCAGCTGGACTTCAACAACAGCGGCGCCGTCGACATCGCCAAGCAGTTGCGCACCAAGGTGGGCATCGTCGGGGATCAGGCCGGACAGACCCAGGACGGCAAGGTCCGGCTCTACGTCATCGGCCAGGGCGCCCTCGGCGCCGCCGCCCAGACCGCCACCAAACACGACATCGCCCAAGCCGAGCAGTGGAACCTGCCCGTCGTCTTGATCGTGTTGCTCGCCGTGTTCGGCTCGCTGGCGGCCGCGGCGATGCCCATGCTGCTGGCGGTCTGCACGGTGATCGTCACCATGGGCGTCGTCTTCCTGTTGTCGATGGTGTCGACGATGTCGGTGTTCGTGACGTCCACGGTGTCGATGTTCGGCATCGCGCTGGCGGTCGACTACTCCCTGTTCATCCTCATGCGCTTCCGCGAGGAACTGCGCGCCGGCCGGGATCCCGCCCAGGCCACCGACGCCGCGATGGCCACCTCGGGCCTGGCCGTCGTGTTGTCCGGTCTCACCGTCATCGCCTCGGTCACCGGTATCTATCTGATCAACACCCCGATCCTGCGGTCGATGGCCACCGGCGCGATCCTGGCCGTCGCGATCGCGGTGCTGACCTCGACCACCCTCACCCCTGCGGTGCTGGCCACGTTCGGCCGCGCCGCGGCCAAACGGTCGGCGCTGCTGCACTGGTCGCGCCGGCCGGTCACCACCCAGTCCCGGTTCTGGACGCGGTGGACCGGTTGGGTGATGCACCGGCCGTGGTTGTCGGCACTGCTGGCGTCGATCCTGCTGCTCGCCATGGCCGCACCGGTGTTCGCGATGTCGCTGGGCAACAGCATGCTTCGCCAGTTCGACCCGAGCCATGAGATCCGCGGCGGCGTGAACGCGGCTTCCGAAGCCTTGGGGCCGGGGGCCCTGGGGCCCGTCCGGATCCTGGTGACCTTCCCGAATGCGGACGCCGACACCCCTCAGACCGCGCCGGCGCTCGAGTCCATCCGCACCAAGATCAGCCAGGCCCCCGATGTCGCGACGGTGTCCCCGCCGGTCTTCGGCAAGGACAACCGCAACGCCATGATGTCGGCGGTGTTGTCGGTCGACCCCGAGGACCTCGCGGCACGCCAGACGATCGACTGGCTGCGCACCGAACTGCCGAAGCTGCAGACCGACGGTGTCCGGATCGACGTCGGCGGCCCCACCGCGCTGATCAAGGACTTCGACGACCAGGTCTCGGCGATGCAGCCCTGGGTGTTCCTGTTCGTCTGCGTCATCGCCTTCGTGATGCTGCTCATCTCCATCCGGTCGCTGTTCCTGGCGCTCAAGGGCGTACTGATGACGGTGCTGTCGGTGGCCGCGGCCTACGGCAGCCTGGTGGTGGTCTTCGAATGGGGCTGGCTGGAAGACCTCGGCTTCGCCCCGCTGCAGTCGCTGGACAGCACCGTGCCGCCGCTGGTGCTGGCCATGACGTTCGGCTTGTCGATGGATTACGAGATCTTCCTGCTGACCCGGATCCGGGAGCGGTTCCTGCAGACCAACGACACCCGCGATGCCGTCGCCTACGGCGTGAGCACCAGTGCGCGCACCATCACCAGTGCGGCGCTGATCATGATCGCGGTGTTCATCGGTTTCGCCTTCGCGGGCATGCCGTTGGTCGCACAGATCGGTGTCGCCTGCGCGACGGCGATCGCGGTGACGCCACGGTGGTGCGCCTGGTCCTGGTGCCAGCGTTGATGGCGATGTTCGACCAGTGGAACTGGTGGTTGCCCGCCTGGTTGGATCGCATCCTGCCGTCGGTCGACTTCGAGAAGCCGCTGCCCAAGATCGACATCGGCGACCTGGTACTCATCCCGGACGACATCTCCGGCCTGGTCACCCCCGGCGGGGATCTGCGGGTGGTGATGAAATCGTCGGCAAAGCTGAAAACCCTTGCCCCACAGTCGATCATCGTCGCCGATCCGCTCGTGTTCAGCGGTTGCCGGCCGCGCGTGGCCCAGCTCGCCGGGGCCCGGAGGTTCGCGGGCGTGGGTTCCGGGCGCGGCAGCGGTGGCCCGGGCGGGGTGACGCAGGCCGTCACCAAGCCGGTGCACCCGGTGACCATGTGGCGGGGCCGGCTGGCGGTGGCCCTGGATGCGCTGGACATCGCCGCGGCCACCCAACGCACCCCCAGCCCGTCTGATATGGAACGCAGCAGTCCCGTCGAGACCACCAACGTCCAACTGCCCACCGGCGACCGGCTGCTGATCCCGACCGGAGCCGAGACGTTGCGGCTCAAGGGTTACCTGATCATGACCCGCAACAGCGCCAGGGACTACGCCGACTTCGCGGGCATGGCCGTCTCGATGGATACCCAGAACGCAGCCGCGGTGCTGGCCGGGATGGACCGGTATTACTGTGGAAAGCGTCCACGGTCGCAGTGGGTGGCCACCCAGCTGATCAGGCGTCTGGCCGACCCGCGCCCAGAGGACAACCCGGCCGAAGCGCTCACTTCGGCCGATACCGATTGGTCCATGGTCCGGAAGCTCTGCCTATCCGTCGCCGTGGCGATGCTCGAGGAAACGAGGTGACGGTGGCTGCGAAGCCCACGCAGACCTCGGTGCCCACCGGGGACCGGCCGGTGGAGTTCTGGCCGACATCGGCGATCCGTGCCGCACTGGATCACGACGATCTGTCGGTGTGGCAGCGCATCGCCACCGCGATCAAGCGCGACCCCTTCGGCCGGACCGCCCGCCAGGTCGAAGAGGTGCTGGAAACCGCCCAGCCCTACGGCGTTTCGGCTGCGCTGGCCGAGGTTCTCGACAAGTCCCGGGCCCAGCTGGAAGCCACCGAACGTGCCGAGGTGACCCACCACGTCCGGCTGTTGCTGGAGCGCTCCGGCCTCAAACCGCACGAGTTCGCCTCACGCATCGGCGTGCCCGGCGATGATTTCACCGGCTGGCTGGACGGCACAGGCGCCCCGTCGGCCTCGATGATGGTGCGGATGCGCCGGCTCTCCGACCGGTTCGCCAAGATCCGCGCCCAGCGCGACGCGCAATAGCCGACGGCGCGTCAGCGCGCGTTGATCGGCGTCACGTCGGCCACCAGCCACTTGCTGCCCTGCTTGACCAGCACCACACGCAGGGCCAGCACCGCGACGTCGGCGGGCTTGCCCGGCGCGTTCTGCGTACCGCGCATCACCACCGCCACACTGGCGTCGGACGGGCCGATCGCCTCGACCCCCGCGGAGACGGTCTGAGCCTGACCCGAGACGTTACGGCTCGTCAAATCCTTTGCCACCGCTGCAAACTCGGCCCGGTAGGACTCGGCCCGGTCCGGCGTCATCAGTGCCGTCGCGCGGTCGATCGAGGCGTTCGGGCTGCTCGGGGTGAAGGTGGCCGAGGCCTCGGCGACGCTGCTGGCGATGCCCACCACCTCGGCGCTGTCGTTGTGCAGATCCCGGTCGGGCACCGTCCAGCTCGCGTAGCCCACGATGACAGCGCCCGCCAGCGTCGCCGCCGCCCCCGCGACCACCCCCAGCCGCAGCCCCGGACCGTCGTCGTCGGTGCCCAGCGTCACCCCGTCACGGCGGAACAGGACCACGTTGATCACCATGCCCTGAACGATCAGAACGCACAGCCCCGAGCACACCGACACCCACCACACCGGCCAGGCCAGCGCGGCACCCACGTAGATGAGCGCGACGATCGCCGCGATCGGCGCCAGGATGTCGAAGACGAGCACGCGCAACCGGTTGCTCATCGGATGGTCTCCAGTCGCGAGATCAACAGCTTTCCGTCCACATCAGACACCCCGAGGCGCAGATTCCACCGCACCGTCTGGGGTTTGCCGCCGGCATTTTGACTCACCGAGGTCGCGACCACCAGGACGGTGTCGGTGCGCGAGGAGACGGCGTCGAGCTCGGGCTGATCGGCGGGTGGTTTGCCCCCCTCACCGGGCTGGTGGTGCAGCGTCTCGATGGACACCGATTCGACCTGACCTACGGTCTGCGCCTGCAGCTTGGCCACGATCTCCTTGAACGGCTCGATGGTCTGGTCGAACTCGACGTTCAGCTGGCCGACGGTGCCGTCGCGCAGCTTCTGCAGGTTGCCGTCGACGGTGTCCTTGTTCATGGTGACCAGGCCGCCGGTCCAGTCCGCGGCCGTCTGCAGCACGCGGGTGCGGTAGGCGAGCTCACCGGCGTCGTCACGGTGGCTCGACCAGATCATCCCGGCGAGGACGGCGGCGGCCACGGCGATCACGCCCAGTACGGCGGACGCGACGCCGTAGCGGCTGATGGTCGGCGCCGGCACCGGCGGCTCTTCGGTGAGCTGGTCAGGCATGGCCGTGAGGCTACCTCGCCTGTTGCTGCGTTCTTCTTCTGGCAGGATGCGAGGGTGACGTCAACTCAGATCCCATCCGGTATCGACCTCACCTTCGTCGACGCCGAGGTACGCCCGCAGGACGACCTGTTCGGACATGTCAACGGCCGCTGGCTGGCCGACTACGAGATTCCCGCCGACCGCGCCACCGACGGTGCCTTCCGCACCCTCGCCGACCGCGCCGAGGAGCAGGTTCGCGATCTGATCACCGAGGCCGCCTCGACCGGCGGTGCCGGTGATGCGCAACAGATAGGCGATCTGTACGCCAGCTTCATGGACACCGAGACCGTGGACCGGCGCGGGCTCACGCCGTTGCACGACGAGCTCGCCCCGATCGATGCCGCCGCCGACTCAGACGCCCTGGCGGTCGTGCTGGCCGGGCTGCAACGCGCCGGCGTGGGCGGCGGCACGGGCGTGTACGTCGACACCGACTCCAAGGACTCGACGCGGTATCTGCTGCACCTGTCGCAGTCCGGCTTGGGGCTGCCCGACGAGTCCTATTACCGCGACCCGCAGCACGCCGCCATCCTGGACGCCTACCCGGCGCACATCACCCGGATGCTGGAGCTGGTGTTCCCCGGCGGCGCCGAACATGCCGCCACCGCCGCCCGCATTGTCGCACTGGAAACCAAACTTGCTGCGGCGCACTGGGATGTGGTGAAACGCCGCGATGCCGACCTCACTTACAACCTGCGCACCTTCGCCGAACTGCCCGGTGAGGCACCGGGATTCGACTGGTCCGGCTGGGTCGGCGCACTGGGCGCCGCTCCGGCGCAGGTGGTGGTGCGCCAGCCCGACTTCCTGACCGCGTTCGCCGCACTGTGGTCGGCGGAGCCGCTGGAAGACTGGAAGGCATGGCTGCGCTGGCGGGTCATCAGCTCGCGTGCGTCCCTGCTGACCGACGACCTTGTCGCCGAGAACTTCGACTTCTACGGCCGGACGCTGTCGGGCACCGAAGCCATCCGCGACCGGTGGAAGCGCGGAGTGGCCCTTGTCGAGAACCTGATGGGCGACGCCGTCGGAAAGCTGTACGTGGACAAGCACTTCCCGCCCGCAGCCAAGGCGCGGATGGATGTCCTGGTGGCGAACCTGCGCGAGGCCTACCGGGTCAGCATCACCAATCTGGCCTGGATGACCCCGCAGACCCGGGAGCGCGCCCTGGCCAAGCTGGACAAGTTCACCCCGAAGATCGGCTACCCGGCCCGGTGGCGGGACTACTCGGCGCTGGTGATCGACCGCGCCGACCTGTACGGCAACTATCAGCGCGGTTACGCCGTGGAATACGACCGTGAACTGGCCAAGCTCGGCGGCCCGGTCGATCGTGACGAGTGGTTCATGACGCCACAGACGGTGAACGCCTACTACAACCCGGGGATGAACGAGATCGTCTTCCCCGCAGCCATTCTGCAGCCGCCGTTCTTCGACGCCGACGCCGACGACGCCGCGAACTACGGCGGGATCGGCGCTGTCATCGGCCACGAGATCGGGCACGGCTTCGACGATCAGGGTGCCAAGTACGACGGTGACGGCAACCTGGTGGACTGGTGGACGGACGCCGACCGAGCCGAATTCGGGCTGCGGACAACGGCTCTGATCGAGCAGTACGAGGCATTCACGCCACGGGCGCTGACCGCCGATCACCATGTGAACGGCGCGTTCACCGTCGGTGAGAACATCGGCGACCTGGGCGGTCTGTCCATCGCACTGCTTGCCTACGAGCTCTCCCTGGAGGGTGCCGAGGCTCCGGTGATCGACGGCCTGACCGGCGTGCAGCGGGTGCTGTTCGGCTGGGCTCAGGTCTGGCGGACGAAGTCGCGTGACGCCGAGTCGATCCGCCGGCTGGCCACCGACCCGCATTCACCGCCGGAGTTCCGTTGCAACGGCGTCATCCGCAATATCGACGCGTTCTACGATGCGTTCGAAGTCGCCGACTCTGACGAACTATATCTGGAACCCGCTGCACGCGTGCGCATCTGGAATTAGCGGTATTTGTTCACGTATTCGGTCATGGTTTTGAGTTGGTAGGCCGACACGTCGTGGGCGGTTTCGTCTTCGGCGAAGACCGAGGAGACCATGACGGTGTCGTCGCGGTCGTAGAAGCC
>JAHFVC010000165.1 GCA_023264765.1 Mycobacterium sp.
GTCATGTGCCGGGCGCCGCACTCGCAAGCTGTCGTGCCCACGAGAACCCTGTTCGGGCCAAACAGGTGGCCGTTGCGGCAGTGTGTCGGCGCCTCGATGATCCAGCCGCCACGAGGGCCACGGACGAGATCACCGACGGCCATCAGAGCAGCTGCTCGACCTCGCCGCCAACCTCTGCGGCGTACAGCTCGGCGTCGGCGCGCTGATCGTCGGTGAAGGTGCGGACCTTCGTCCAGTGCGGCCGGACGATGAGCGTCAGCTCGGCGAGGGTTTCCTTGCCGCGGGGCTGCTGGCGGTGAGATTCGGCTGACGACACCCGACCACGATAGCCGTCAGTCTGGCGTGTACTTCGCCAGTTCCCGCTGTGCGACGATCAACATCCGATCGAGATCCACCGACCCCGGATCGCGCAGATGGCTGGCAACGTCGGCCAACGCCTGAGCGAACAGCGCGCACACCTTCCCCAGGTTCGTTTCGCACCGATTGCAACGGCGATCGAGCGCGTCGTACGCGCCCTGCGCGTTCTGATTCCACAGGGCGTGCCACGCGGCGACGGCCTGGGCTTCCAGGTTTTCCCGCTCCCGATCGACCTTCTTGTCGAGTCGCTCCTGGGACTTGCGGTTGAGCAGCCAATACACGATGCCGCCTGAACCCGTCGATCCGACGAGGACCAGTCCGGCGACGGTGATCCATGCAGCGAGCGTCATAGCTGCGCCTCGAAACTGGTCGGTGGCATCGGCGGTGGCGGTGGTTTGATCCAGCCGAGGTCGATGCCGATACGGCGGACGTCGCGCGTGATCAGCAGCAGAGTGCATTCGAAGATCGCGGCCGCGAGGAACACGCCGAACAGGGCCTTACCCCACCATGACGAGTCGAAGATTGCGACGATGTAGACCAGCAGCACGATGCTGGCGGCCAGGTCACCAGATAGCTGCATCCACATCCCGGAGTCGTGCTTGATGCACTCCCCCGCCAGGCAGGTCATGATGGCCAGGCACAGCCACAGCCAGATGCCGTTGAACCCGCCGCCCATGGCGTCCTCGACGGTCTGCGGTGTGCCCCCGGCGACGAGGAGCCCGTACAGGCCGGCGAACAGGCCGATGTGGACGTAGACGATGGCCTGGAAGATACCGACGCCTTCGTTGTCGAGGACGCGGAACAGCCAGTCTTTCCACTGCCGCCAGGGCTTCTCGGGGGTCAGAACCATTGGATGGGCCACCAGTTCGCGACGGCGCCAAGCAGGCCGACACCGATGCCGAGGAACCATGGCCAGTAGCCGAGGGTGATGGGACCGAGGTTGAAGAGTGGGGCGATGATGTAGAAGACGGCGATGCCGGCGCAGCCGAGGGCGCCCAGGGCGAGGCCGATTCCGCGGGTGAAGTACCAGGGCCGGAGTAGGCCGATGGCGAGGATGAGTGCTCCGCCGCCGAACAGGATGGTCCAGAACCATTTTCCGCCGGGGACGGTCATGAGGGATCGCCACTGCGGTGAGGTGAGGTAGTCAGCGGCCACCGCGGTGTTGATCGCGAAGCCCAGCGCCCAGGCGACGATGGCCCATTCGATGCCCGCCACGATGCCGCTTTCGCGGATCGTCACGGCAGAGGAAGGTCGCTGGGAATGCTGTTGATCAGATCTGATGCCAGACCGCCCACGACCGGGAGTTGCCCGAACGTGTTGGCGGCAACGCTCTTGATCAGGTCCACCTCGGCCTGCTTGTCCGCGGCGGCCTGGATGACTCCGGGGATAGCGTCGGCAATCTGCTGGGCGGTCGAGATCGGAGGGGCCACAACGACAGGATCAGGAGCAGCGTCGAAGGTCCCGTTGCCACGCTGAGCCTTCGTCTTGATCGCCGCGACGTCGGCGGGAACCGACCCCGTGAGAGTCAGCAGCCCGGAGACCACCTGGCCGATGGCGTCAGCCTGACCTTGACGCAGGCCGCCGATGAGGACCACCAGGCCAACGACTTTCAGCAGGATCGACGCGCCGGTGTAGAGGTACTGGCGCCACTTCGCGTTCGGGTCAACGGGTCCGGCGGTGGCGGTGTAGATGGGTGAGCTCATGGTCAGACGCCTTTCTGAGCGAGGGCCGCTTTCGCTGCCTGGATGTATTCGGGGTGTGTGGCTTCGATCTCGGCCACCACTGCAGACGCCTGGGCGATCGCCTCTGGGGTAGTGCCGTACGGGGCCTTGCCCTTGCCCGCAGCGGTGCGTGCTACCCGCAGCAGGTCGTCGGGGATGCCCTTCCGCGCCCGGTTCTCGACGTACGGTTCGTGCGGTCCGTGGGCGTCCTGGGCGGCGATCATCACGGGGATCGGGACGTCTTCCTCGCCGGGGTTGGCGTAGATCGACATGGACGGGACAGCGAGCATGAGGATCTCCTCGAGTTCGTCTTGCGGTGCGGAGGTGAGGGTGAGCAGCTGGGCGCCCATGCCGAGCGCCCGGTCGTATCGGAGGCGGCGGTCGTCGATTCCGTTCTGGCCGCCGTTGATTCGGCGGGTCACGGTGACGAGGTCGCGGGCGTCGGAGAGTGCGTTGATGTCCGGGCGGGCGACCGTCCAGTACCAGTCGACGCCGAGGAACGAGTAGTCGTCGGTGGCCAGCGCCAGTGGGTTGTCCTCGAAGAACGATGCGTTCGGCACGAGGCCCTCGCGGAAGGCCCACTGGGACAGCTGGCGGTAGTTCGATCTTCCGGTGATCTGGATGAAGTCACGGCCCTTGTAGCGGGGGCCGTCGCCGGGCTGCGTGTTCCCGAGATCGGTGCGGCCGTTGTAGGCGGACCCGTCGGCGATCTCCTGCTGCCAACGAAGACCGCCGGACTCGTGGCCGACCTGCGCTGCCCACATCGCGATCCGTTCGATCGTCCGCGCATCGCATTCCAGCAGTGACGCAGCGACTCTCGGGGCGAGCTCGCGGTATCGGTCGAACGACACACCGCCGCCCATCACGCGGGCCAGGACGTCGGCGACCGGATCGACCGGCGCGGCGGCCGGGACTCCGATATCGGCGAACGCGTAGCCCTTCGGCGGGATCAGCGTGGCGCACTGGTCAAACGAGATCCAGTAGCCGAACGGGGCGAACCCGGGGTCGGCGATCCACACCGCGCGTTGGCCGGGGGTGTCGTCGTACCCCATGGCGGCGACGTAGTGGTAGACGGTGTGGCGGCCGTACCCGTTCGGGCTGGCCGATCCCTTCACGCCGCGAGGTGCATTCGAGGGCGGTGACACCCAGTTCATCACCACGCCGTAACCGGCCCGGATCGACCGGACGAGGTTGTCCCACAGGCGCTCTTTCTCGGCCTGGGTGGCGGGGTCGTGGTCGATGTACACCGAGGTGTAGCGGGCGTCGGGGACGATGACGTCGAGGACGCGTTCGATCAGGCCGACGTAGTCAGTGCCGTTGACCGTGGTGCCGATCTGACGGATCAGGTCGTCTTCGGAGCGGATGATCCCGCGGGAGTTGAGCACCACCTGCGTCGATGCGGGCCCGCAGTCCCACGGCTTCTCCTGCGGCACAACGGCACGGTCATAGGGCAGCACCAACTCGGCCATCAGCTGACCACCTTCAACGTCGGCACCGTCGCGTCGCCCTGCTGGGCGAGCAGCGTCTGGAAGTCGCTGAAATGCATGTGGAATCGGCCGCCCTCACCCCACCCGTCACCCCACGAGTTCAGAAACGTCAGCGTCTTCGTCTCGTAGGAGATCCCGAGCGCCAGGTACTCGTGCCCGCCGGCCTCCGCGCCGATCGGCCGGACGTACCCGATCGATGACGGGTTGAACATCCCCTCGGTCCAGGCGGTCCCGACGATCAGCGGTTGCAGCTGCAGCGCCGCGGCGAAGTGGTCGAACCCGAACGCGTGCTTGTAGCCGGCGAAGTAGCCGAGCTGCACACCGGCCTTCGCGACACCGAGCCCGGAACTGCCTGCGTCGGTGGGCGGGTAGGTGTTGTGGCCGATGCGATCGAGGTGCGTGGCCAGCGAGTAGATGCGGACCGCGTCGTCCTCGTCGAGGTACCCGTCCGGGCGGGCCCCGGCGAAGTAGTCGGTGTTGATCAGCTGCGCGGTCGCGTTACCCGTGCACGAACCGAGATCGCCCTGGTCGAGGACCGGCGCGTGGTGTCCCCACAGCACCGACCGCTGCGTGCTGGCGCGGGCGGCGCTGAACTTGCGGGAGCGTTCGTCGTGCTCGACGTAGCGGCCGAGGGCGGTCATCAGATGCGCTCGCGGTTGTCGACGTAGGTGGCGATGGTGAGGAATCCGACGGTGGCGATGACGTCGACGAGGACCGCGGCACCAACGATGATCGCGGCCGCGCGGAGAAATTCGTGCCCCATGAGCGCGGACGGTAAGCGCGGCGGGTGCAGTCAGACGAGACCGTTCACCCGGGCTGCGGGGACGCGGATTTCGGCGAGCTGGTCGGCGATCTTGTTGGCGTAGTACCGGCCGCCGATGCGGGTGTAGTGGATGCCGTCGTGCACGCTGCCCATGTGCGACTGCTGGCTGCTGGTCGGCACATCCTGCGATCCGTGCAGCGGATCGGGGCCCGGGCCGGTCCACCATCGCGTCGGCAGGTCGGGCCCGAACGCGTTGATGTAGTGCGACCGGCCGACTTCGGCGATCGCGCGCATCTGGCCCTGGCGGTGGATGTCCGAGCGGTCACCGACGCGTGGCGGTCCGATGACGCCCGGGTTGGCGAACAGGGCATCGTCGAACGGCTCCGGCCCGACGTGCACCAGCGTGCAGAACGGGTCCGTGGTGTGCACCCACTGGTAGCAGACCTTCGCCCGGGCGTACATCTGCGCCTCGGTGACACCGCCCGCGCTGGCGTCATTCCAGGTGCCGTTCAGCACGTAGAGCAGCGGGCGCCGGCCGAGCGGCTGCCCGAAGTCCTCGCCCGGGTAGTTCACGAACGGCTGCTTGCTCAGCGCCGTCATCGCGCCCAGCGCGTCGGTCATCCACTGCGTGCGGCTGGCGGAGAACCACCGGGAGAACCCGGTGGCGGTCTTCACCGCGTCGGTCGCGGCGCCCAACGTGTCGTCGAAGATCTGCGTGGCGCCGTTGGTGAAGAACCCGGTGGCGCCTTGGCCGCGGCGGAAGATGACGAATCCGGTGCGCTCGAACAGGAAGTCGGCGATGCCGGTGGTGAACCACTGCGTCGCGGAGTCGGCGGTGAGCGCCTGGGACGGTTCCACGAAGGAGTCACCGTCGAGGATCAGCACTGGCCGCGGCGGTGACGGCGCGATGATGGCTGACTGTTCGGTGCTGATGCAGATGAACCCGCCGGACGTGATGAACCGGATCCGGACGTTCGCGACGGGGTTGGTGAAGGCGATGTTGCGGTAGTCGCGGTTGCCGGAGGTGCTGGTCGTCGTCTTCGGCAGGTCGGCTGCTTTCCACATCCGGCCGCCGTACTCGATATAGACCTGGCAGTCGGAGCCGTAGTCGATGGCGTCGGGGTTCAGCACGCCGCCGCTGACACCGTTGCCGCCCTTGTTGAGGAACTCGAAAGACAGCTTCTGCCCGGTGAATACGAACTCGAACTCCGCGACGTGCGGATAGAGGTAGTTGGTGATGCCGAAGATGGCCGACGAGATCCGCCGCGGCGTCGAGCATTGGTGCACACCGGGATACGACTGAAACGAGAACCCGACCAGCCGGTAGTCCTGCTCCCATTTCTGGCCCTGGTTGTTGAAGCGCAGCGGGTTGTCGCTCCACGAGTACTCGACCCGGTTGGTGAAGCTCTGGCGGCTGGTGTCGATGGTGTCGTTGGACAGCACCCCGGACGGCAGGACGCCGGCGATCGGGTCGAACAGGTCGCCTACCCGCACGGTCCCCTGCGCTGCGGACGTCACTGCTGACCCCGGGACCGCGCGAGATTCACCGACAGTTGGCCGAGCTCGGCGGCGATCTTGCCTGCGTAGAACGCGGCGCCCAGCGCGGCGAAGTTCAAGCCGTCGGCGCCGATGAGCGTTGCCTGCTGCGAGGTGGCCGGCGTGCCGTTGCCGCCGGTGCCGGTGAACCAAGGCAGCGTCGGGCCGAAGGCGTTGATGTACGCGGCGCGAGGCACTTTCGCGATCGCGGCGGCCTGCTCCTGACGGTTCAGGTCGTGCCCGTTGCCCGCGGTCGGCGGACCGGTGAGTGAGCCGGCTGACCCGGCACCGGTGTACGGGCTGGGTGAGATGTGCGCGATGGTGCAGAACTGGTCGAGTCCGCGGATCCACTGCAGGCACGCGAGCTCGAGGGTGGCCATCGGTCCCGTCGAGGACCCGGTGGCGCTGCTCCGGCCGCCGTCGACCTGCGTGCCGACCAACAGGAAGAACAGCGGCTTGGTCGGTAGGTCGGCCGCGAGGTCGGCGGCCATCCAATCCTTGCGGGACTGGGAGAACCACCGGGTGCTGTTGTCGGACGCGGCGGAGTCGTCGGCGACGGTGGTAGCCCCGTTGCAGAAGAACCCCGTGCCGGACTGCGCGCGGCGCGCCCACACGATCCCGGTCCGCTCGAACAGGTAATCCAGCAGCCCCGCAGTGAGATACGACGTGCCGGACCCCTGCACCAGGCCCTTACCGTCGACCCAGTCGGAGCCGTCGCAGATCCCGAACAGCCGATCCGGAGACTTCTTGATGATCGCGGACTGCTCGCAGTTGATCCCGACGAACAACCCGCCAGCGAGGTGCACACGGATCCGGCCATGGAACGGGGTGGCGAAGACGAGGCGCCGGTTCATCAGCCCCGAGGTGGTGCCGGTGATCGGCGCGGCCTGCGCCTTATGCATCCGGCCGCCCCACTCCACGTACACCTGGCAGTCGTAGTAAGAGCCGGCGATGAACTGGATGTCCAAAGCGCCACCGGTGAACAGGAACTCGAACTCGGTGACGTGGTTGAACCGGGCGTCACCGACGGTGCGGGGCGTGGCGACGTTGCGGCACCCGGCGGTCGGGTCACCGCCGTTGACGGCCTCCCACTTCTGCCCCTGGGTGTTCAGCTGGCCGCTGTTCCACAGCACCGCAGCCGGATTGGTGAAGCTCTGCGACGTTGCGTTGTAGGCGTCGGTGGTGAGCACCCCGGTGGCCAATGTCCCGGCCACGGGCTTGAACAGCAGCGCCGCCTTGACGGTGTTGGCGATCCCGACGGCCATCAGGCCCCCGCAATGAACAGGTCGTAGATGTAGGTGGTGCCTGGCTCCAGCTCGCCGGACACCCAGAGCGTGGCCACGGTGGCGGTCGTGACGATCCGTGGGAACGTCGCGGCGGATTCCGAATTGGACGCGGAGGGAACGGCTGTCGGTGGGTTGGTGTAGCCGACCAGCGCGAGCGTGCACAGCCGGCCACCCGATACCGGTGCGGAGCCCGTCACGATCGTCAGGCGCGAGTTGAGTCGGTTACCGGTGATCGTCGCGGTCGCTCCGACCCCTGCGTCGGCGTGCGGTGTCGGAACCGGCGCTGGGTCGTGTGTGAGGGCTTCCCACACGGCCGCAGCGTTTTTGAAGCCGGTGGCGGAGGACCCCCACACGGTGCCGTTGGAAATGAAGGGCATGTTTCCTCCTATGCCGCCGTCGCCGAGAGAGCCGCCACGCCGCGGGAAGGTGCCTGACCGCTGGCGTACTGATGCCGGAAAGATGCGCCGACGCGGTTGCCGGGCAGGTCGATGACATGGCCGCTGTCGGGCCAGGTGAGCCCGGAAATGTCTGCGCCGCCGTTCTTCTTCACGGTCCAGGTCCAGACGCCGCCCGACAGCGTCCCGGTCAGAGTGAGGGTGTCGGCGGGCACAGCGACCTGACTGGCCAGCGACATCTGAGTCGTCTCGGCCCCGCTTTGGAAGGACACCAACGTCGCGGTGGCGCTCTGGCTGTTGAATCGGAAGTAGACGCCCTTGGTGCCGTCGGACGAGAACACGCCCGGCCCGACGCCGCGGTTGTTCGCTGCCACACTGAGCGCGCCGACAGTGATGGTGACGCTGATGACGGTGGTGACGGCCATGATGTCCGGGAGCACGAAGTGGCTGTTGTAGCCGCCGTTCGTGAGGATCGAGTTGCCCTCTTGCAGCGTGGTTCCGCTGACGATCGCAGGGACGCCAGCGCCTGTCGTGACGGCCACGTGGACCGTGCCCGCGGGGACGCTCGGGAACGAGGCGTAGGACGCCGAGCCGACACCACCTCCGCCGGGTGGAGCAGCCGTGGGCCGCGTCAGCAGCAGGTCCTTGGCGGCGAACATCTACGGCGTGTAGTTCTGCGCGAAGGATCCGTACCAGTTGACGCCGTCGGGGCACACGATGGACACCAGGTCCATCCGTGCTGCGGTGGTGGTGATCGTCGGGGCTGTACCCGCCGGCCACTTCACGCCGGTGAAAGTTCCGGTGAATCCGCCCGCGCCGGTGTTGATCTGCAGAACGGCGGACTTGCCGGCCGATGACGCCGGTGTGGGAAGCGTGAAGACGCAGTTGCCGGTCAGAACTGTCTTCTGCACGGTGCCGTTTACGAGGTCGATCGTCTTGGCGGTGCCGGAGTTTCCGAGGTCGTAGACGGTCTCGGTGTAGTTCTTGATCGTCGGATTGGTCAGAGTGCCGTTGGTGCCAAGCGCGTCGATATATGCCTTGACCGCCTTCTGTGTGGCGAGCGTGGTATCCGACGGGGTGCCGCCGCCGAGCGCGGTGCTGGTACTCAACGTCAGAAGTGCGGCGATGCCGTCGGCCGAGAAATAGGGGATCCGGTTCCCGGTCGCGGCGATGAGCTGCAGTGCCGTCAGCGTTGCGCCGAGCGGCGTTCCGTCACCGGACGCCGGGATCCACACATCGCCCGCGCGCTGGGCGGTCGGAGCGTTGTCGGGCGCGGCGCCGCCGACCCAGATCACGGGCAGGTCATCGTCCGGGCGCGTTGGCCACGCCGTGCCCGTCCAGATCAGGTAATGGTTGGAGCCGATCGTCGTGTTGCTCGCGACGATCTCGATCTCGCTACGTACCTGCGCAGGAAGGCGATCCCCCGCGTCGGCGTCCTCGTTGTACGAGATCAGCTTCTTGGCCACGGCGCGCACGGTAGGTCAGGGGAATGCAAACCCCAGGCCAGCTACAGGCAGGCGAATACCCCGCCGCCGCTGTCAGCCGGATGGTCCAGCGCCACAGTGATCGCCGCCCATTCGTCCGAGCTGCCCAGCGTGACAGCCGCGTTGGTCATGTTCACGGCGACACCGCCCGGAGCGAGCGCGGTCCGGCGCATCAGGATCTGTGACGGCACGTTGGTGACGCTGCTGGACTTCTGCAGCGTGGACCAGCCCGCGCCTGGGTCGGTCACCGACATCGAGCGGTTGTCGCAGGCGACGTGGGCCAGGATCACCGAGCCCTCGACAGCCGGAGTTACCGCGGCGGGAGCTGCCGCAGTGCCGACGCCCTGCGTGGTGGCCACCACCACCGAGCCTGCGCCGCGCACCACAGCGACGATGCCGCGGCCCTGGCCGTTGGCGTCGAACTGCCCCGACAGTGTCCACGCGTTCGTTCCGGCCACCACCTCGGCGGGGGTGATCCAATGTCCGCGCGTGAAGCCGATGTTCGCGGCCGTCACCACAGTGGCGCCGGCCGCCGCCCAATCGGCGGTGGTCATCACGTTGGCCGCCTGATTTTCCTGATCGCCGAACAGGATCAGCAGATCGCCCAGCTTCGGCACATATCCCGATATCGCGGGGATCGTGATGTCGGTGGCGGAGAACACCACCGAGCCGGTGCCGGTGGGCGGGGTGGTGGTGAGGATGGACGCAACCACCGGTTACGTCTCCTGCACGACCGACAGCACGTGGAACTTGCCAGTGCCGTCGGAGGGCACCCACTTCCCGGCCACCCACATGTACTTGCCCGCCACGGTGGCCGTCGGCACCGCTACGCCGATGAATCGGTACCAGGCGCCCCACGTGGTGATGGTCTGAGATGTGCCGTTGTCCTTGAACATCGCTACCCACGGGCGGGTGGACGTCGGCGCGGTGCCGCCCGGGCTCACCGGGGTCATGGTGGTGACGGTGTCGGCCAGGGCGGTGACAGCGAGCTCGTCGTGCGCGTCCCAGTTCCATCCGGCCATCGGTGTCGGGCTGGTGACCACCGGCAGCACGCGGGGTTCGATCCCGCGGGCGGCGATGGTGGCGCGCACAGCAGCCGCCGACGGGTCGTCCAGAATCGACCGGGCGAATGCAGTCAGAGCGGCGGATGTCCATGCGTGATCACCAGCCGAATAGAGCAGTCGGTCGGCCCCGAGGTTGAGCGCGGCGATCGCTGCGAGATCAACCGATTTCGGCTGCGCATACGTCGTCAGTCGGTTTTCGAGCCACTTCCGGATCGCGCGCCGCGTCGGCAACTTCTTGTCGAGGTCCTCCGGGTCGGTGAAGTCCTCAGAGTCGTTGACGAACTGCATGTCGGTCGTGGTGGTGTCGGTATTGAGGACCACGCCGGCCGCATCCAGTGCTGCAGGGACACCGCCCCCAGACAGGCCCAGCAGGATCGCCAGCACCTCATCTTGGAACTCGGGCGCCGTGCGATCACCGCGGGTCTTGTCGGTGTCGATCGCGACGAGACGGTCTGCCATGAGCACGGAAGGTATGGACCCCGGGTGCAGCGATCAGGCTGCCAGCAGCCCCATCTCGATGTACTCCAGCCCAGCGGAGAACCGGCGCGGTGCCGCAACGCCTTCCTTCGCGCCCATCACCGACAGCGCCATCGACTGGAAGCCCGCGCCGGTCGGCAACAGGAAGCCGGTGTCGATCCACTGACCGACGTCCTTGTTGTTCCGGATGAGGGTGTGGACGTTGCCGTTGAAGTTCAGACGGAAGATGTCACCGTCCGAGCAGGATCCGCATTTGATGTCGGTGTCCGTCCCGGAGATCCGCCGCGTCAGCCGGGCGCCCTTCGCGACGAACTTCATCCCGATCGCCGACGCGAGCGCCGATCCCGCCGCTGTCGTATTCGAGACCCGCGCCATGGCCATCGAAGCAACACCGCTGTACACCGACCCAGCGTCAGCCAACTGGACCTCGATATACCCGTTGTCGGCTCCCAGAGTGCTGCCGCCGTAACGCCACTCGTCGCGCTGCGCGGCCAACACACCCAGCGACGCAGGCAGGTTCATGCGCACATAGCCGTCACGGACAGAGGCTTTGTACGTGTCCGACGTCGATGGGCCGTGCCGCGTCCAGGGCCCCGGGAGGCCGATCTGGTCGTCGTAATCGAAGCCGTCCCGCGTGCCCGGCGACCACACGGGCACCGCGCCGAACATCACGCGCACGACGTTCGCTGCGCCCCACCTGATTCCCGCGTTCGGTGCGGCCCCGAAGTACGCCTGCGCCATCAGGGAGTCAGGAAGTAGAGGGTCGTCGGATCAGGCGTGATGGCCCCATATGCCGCGTAAGACATCACGACCAGCTTCGCGGCGAGCGGGTTGCCTGAGGCGTCGAAGACGGTCATCACCCCCGGGCCCGCCTTGGCTGGCGTGATGGCGTTGTCCTGGATCTTGGCGGTGGTGACGCTGTTTGTGCCGAGGTTGGCGTTCTTGACCTCGCCGTTGCCGATTGCCGGCGCGGTCACTGCGCCGGCGGCGATCTTCGGTGCCGTGACTGCCGCGGTCGCGAGCTTCGGCGCAGTGATGCTGCCATCGTTCACCGTCGACGGGGCGACACGCTCAATCTCGGCGATCACCTGCGGCGCGAGCTGAGCGCCCTCCGGCTTGGAGAGGTCGATGCCGACCAGCACTTCACCTGCCATGCCCGAACAATCAGGGGCGGGGGTGCAAACACCAGGTCAGCGGAACGACGCCGCGAACTCGTCGTAGGAGTCGTCGGACTCCTCGTCCCAGCCCGGCGGCGGGCCGATCGTCTCACCGTCGAGCATGATCGGCGCGTACAGCCGGTTGTAGAACCCGTCGCGCGCCGCGTCGTCTTTGGTCTTGTCGCCGGTGACCATGCACTCGAGGATGATGTCTTCGGTCAGGTTGAGCAGCGCGCCCATTGTGGGCAGCAGCATCGGATCTGGGATGCCGTATCGGATGATGCGCGGCTGGACGCGGCGCCACGCTTCCGCGCACGTCACAGCGAGATTCACGATCGCGAGGTACGGCCGGGCGGTCCCGTTGGTGGCGATCGCGCGGGTCAGGCTGCCGACGGTGCCCTGCGCCGGGAATGCGCCGTCGATCATGCCCTCGATGATCCGCTGGTATTCGCCGTCGCCGAGGTGCTGCTGCACGAACAGGTTCGTCATGTCGGACCGCTCCGCCGGTGTGAGCGTCTCGTTCTGCGTCGATGCCAGCACTGCGATCGAGCGGGGCTTTGGCTTGCGGACCTGGACGACGCCGAGGCCGGGCACCTCCAATGGCAAGGCATCTGGGAGCGGCGGCGCGTCGGCGGCGTCGTCGAGCATGTCGTCCCACCCGGGCGGCGGCTCGAAAATCGCCATGCGACTACAGGACCGGGACGGCGAACAGATCCATGCGCGTCGCGCCGGATCGGATGCCTGACGCCGTCCCGTCAGTCGTCGACGGGGTCGTGTCCTCCCACCGCTCCGACTTGAACCGCAGCTCCATCTTCGCGGTGATCTTCGCCCCCGGCGCCAGCGACTGCCAGCCGGCGATGTGCGGCATGAGCGGCATGGTGTGTGAGTGCTGCCGGTGCTCGGCCACGCAGAGATCGGTTCCGGTGTCGAGGAATCCGCCTGAGCCTGCGTCGGCGCCGACACCCATCTGCGACACATCGACCAGCGTCAGCGTCGGCGACGGGCCCACCACCAAGGCATGACGCTGCAGCAGGTAGGCGCGGCTGCGGGCCTGCAACGTGACGCGCGAGCCCTCTCGGGTCACCATCCCGTACACGTACTGGGTCAGCGGTGAGTCGTTCGTCCACGCCAGCGTGATCGTGTGCAGCAGTTCGTTCTTCGCGCCGCCGTCGGACACCGAGTAGTTCTTCACGACCGTTGGAACCGTCTGCGTCGCGACCGGCCGCCACTGCGTCCACGGCTGCGGATAGATCGCACCATCAGCAGTGATGCCGAAGTGATTCGGGTCGACGCACGTCATACCGTCACCGCCCCAGCCGGCGATGCGAATGCAATCAGCCGAGTGAACCGCGCCGTCGCCTCATACCGCGGCGTCGGCTTCTCCGCTTCGATCCACAGCCCGGGCGTGAAAACTGCGCAGAGATAGCGGAAGTGGAACGCCTCCCGTGAGGGCACCACCCCGAGTGGCACCCAGCACTGCGATACATCGGTATCGAGCGCCAGGCGCCCATATTCCAGTTTGTCGGCCTCGGTGCTGGCGGTGTTCTTCAGCAGCTTCCCGCCGAACCCGTCGGTGCCAATGGCCGGGTCGTCGGCCGCCGGGTTGTCTGACACCTGGTGAGTCCAGGCGTCCTGCAGCGTGACGGTGCACGGGTTCGTCGTGATGATCGACCGCGGTGCCCGCTTCACCAGCACGCTGACCACCTGGTCGTCCGGCGAGTTGTTGAACCAATACAGGGAGCCCTCGATCGTGGTGACCGGGTCCGGGGCGTACTGAATGTCGCCGTCCTTCTCCGCCTTCAGCATCGCCTCGTCGACGATCCGCGGGAACCACGTCGACCGCATCCCGATGCCGTTGCGGTCCGAGATCATGTGCTCAGCCGTGCACAGCGCCAACCCCATCAGCCCACCACCAGATCGTCTTGCTTCGGAAACGCGATGAACTGAATCCGCGTGTACTGCGCGGCCGCGGTGTGCTCCGGGTTGGCGGCGTTGGCGTTGTCCGACCACGGCTCCGGCGTCCACGCCCCGCAGCGGTACCAGAACGCGAAGTCCTGCCCGCTGTCGATGTCGAACCATTCCTCCTCGATGTGAGCGTCTGCCCACAGCCAGTAGCGG
>JAHFVC010000166.1:0-1879 GCA_023264765.1 Mycobacterium sp.
ACCGGCTCCAGCGAGTGCCGCTGCGCCGGGGACGAAGACGTAGCCGACCGGGCCGGCCCAGACGATCGCCGGAGTCAGGACAGGGGTTGCGGCCACTCCAAGTCCGGCACCGATGGCCGCGCCGCCGGCGGTGATCGCTGCGCCGGGGACAAGTCCGACACCGAGTCCGACCAGGCCACCCGTCACGGCACCGGCAGCGGTACCGGCGGCGATACGGTCAGCTCGCGGGGCGGTCGCAAGGCCGTTGTCTACGAGGAGGTTTCCGCCGTCTGCCTGGATGGCCTGGAAGGTGTTCGAGACCTGGCGGGCGAAGACACGGTCGACGCCGTCGGGGATTCGATACGGGGTCGCGCCGATCAGGACGGAGTCGTCATCGACCTCGATCGGCACGATCGTCGGCCGCTTGACCGTCGGCACCGGCGCTGGTGCCGGTACCGGTGCGGGAGCGACGGTCTCGGGGCTATCGCTGATGCCGGGGCCCTGGATCGGTGCCGGGCTGCTCTCGTAGACGACCGGTTCGGAGTAGTAGGTGGTGTCGTAGGAGGGTCGCTGTCGACCTGCGTTGTAGTCGTCGACGGTGCGTGTCTCGGAGTAGTCGTAGATCGGTGTGTAGCCGGCGATGTACGAGTCCTCGGGAGCGGGCGGGGCGGGTGCCGGAGCCGGCTGGGTCACACCGGGCTGCTGGCCCGGCGCAACGGACACACCCGGCTGACCCGGTGCAGCCTGAGCGACACCGGCGCACGCGATGCACAATGCAATGGGGATGGCGCATGCAGCGGCGATCCGCGTCGAGGTACGCCGATGCCGACCTCCACTGCCAGTCGATCTGAACATTTCTTCACCTTTCCTTGACGAACACGAGCGTTGGGTTTACAGCGGGTCGATCCTGGGTGGTAGTCCGGACCATCCGGGCGTGGTGTCGATTGGTTGTCAACCAATCATGTTGAACAGCAATGTTATTCAGCTATCAGTGGATGATGCTCCATCGAAAGACGGGTGGGGTGCAGGTGATGCCGAAGGTTTGCGGGTCCGATCACCCACACCACCACTCGCTTTCGGCATCAGGAGGCGAACTGCGATGAGAGGGAGTTCAGGAAGAGAATCCACTGAAGGAAGAGCGGCACCTGTCTAATCCTTTCTCTGAGAGGGGGTTACGTGATTCTGGTGATGTCCCGGCGGGGCCGCGCAGCACCGAACATGATGAAATGCGCTTACTGCGCGACCCTCGCGCCGGTCCATCGGTCGAGCTACAGGGCGTCGGGGAGCTCCTGTAGCTCACGACTGGGTGTCAGAGATGACCCCAGTCGAGATTGAGGGCCAGATCAGGCCGCATCGCCGAAGTTGAGAGGGCAGGCGCGGAACATGGTCGTCGAACCGTCCACGGGTACACGGAACGTCGGATCACCGTCGGTCCACTCGCCCATGAGATCGCCAGTCTCTTCGCACAGAAGCGCGTGAGTGGAATGCGGTGCGGAGCCAAGAGAGCACACGGCGAGACCGAGAACCCGGTCGTTCACTGCGCCGCACCGGCTCTGCTGCTTACGCACGGACACCACGGGTGTTTCGAGGATGGTTGAGTTGCTCGACAGCACAGTTGCGCTCCGTTTCCGGGGCGCTCTCCTAGGCGACGTCCGATAGGCTGTAAATGCCCATGTGGACGCGACTAAGTCGCACCCCTGTCTGCTGGGTCGGCCCTCGTGGATGCGCTTTGCGGACGCCAATCAGCTACGCGCACCACGGGGGTTCTTCTTTGGTCGGGTCGTGTGCTAAACCTTACTTGGAGCGTCCGGTTTAAACAACCCGTGGTAACCAATCTGTTTAATCACTGCATCATGTGCTACCAGGAATAGGCGGGTGACATTGTGAGTCACCGTGGAGT
>JAHFVC010000166.1:1889-13844 GCA_023264765.1 Mycobacterium sp.
GTGGAGTACCAGCGATGAAGCGCCGCCTCCGCGGCTTCGATCCGAGCCGCCTGCGGGACGCCCGAGCCAGGGCGCGACTCAGTGGCGCGGAGGTTGCCAGGCGAAGCGGCATCGGTGCATCGACCTACTCCCAGTGGGAGCAAGGGAAAGCCGATCCGGGCATTGCTGCGCTGTCGCGCTGCCTCGCAGTGCTGAATACTGCTGTGACTGACGTGGTGATCGTGGATCCGAGCGAGGAACACCTCGGAGACTTGCGAGTAGCTCGAGGCCTCACCCAGGGCGACCTCGCTGGACGAGTCAAGGTAAGCCCCCAGCACATCGGCGCACTCGAACGCGGACATGTAAAGCTGTCCGATGCAATGGCTCAGAAAATCGCGAGTGCTCTTGGTTTCGAGGTGTCGCGCGTGGTGGCCTCCTTTGATCGAGTTAGGAATCGACCGCCGGACGTCTTGCCCTGACGATCGCCTTCGATAGCTGGCCTTCATGTCGCATGCAGTGCAGTCCAGTGGCAGCTGAACGGGATCGACCTCGTCTGTAACGAGCCGGCCACCTTCCGGCTGCGAGACGTTCCGCAGCTGGAGTCTTGTCGATCCACGAAACACGACGCCCGATCGGAGCGCGTCGCCTTTCGTCATCACGCGTGGAACACTATGGCCCCCCTGAGCGATGGGCAAGTAGAAGTCAATTTCGAATAAGTCACACCGCGCTGACCTGCCAATTTAGGCCAACTGCGTTTCTTTACCCCCAGTCGATTATTGACCACATATTGACCTCGACCCTAGGATGGTTCAGTGACGCAAACGGGACACCCTCTCTGGTTTGCCACCTGCGTCAGCTCTCGCAGAAGGCAGCGGAACCTCACGATCGTTGGGTTGCGCGATGCCGGCGGCCCAACAAAACCCGTCGTGTTGATGGCAGAGCGCGGAGAGCTCAGTAACCCGCGGCCGAGTACCTTGCGAAAGTTCGATACAGGACTGAGTTGGAAACCGGGAAGCGCGGCGAATGTCTATTGGGAACGCGCCCAGCCAGTTGTTCTAGGCCGAGCACCGTACAAATCCGGCACGGGCAATATTGCCGTCGGGCTCGACCCTCTAACTAAACTGCTCGCTGCTCAGAGGGACATTCACGGGAAAGTCGCCGGCCTGGAAAACCGCACATCAAGTCTGGATGACTTGAGGACGGCCCTTGGCCAGCTCGATGTTGCAGTTTCGGCCATCGCCGGGTCCTTCGTCACCGAGACGCTGGAACGCAACCACGGGCAGCACAACAAGGCAATCGATTCCGCCATTGCGGCGCTACTGGAGCTTCCTGTCAGTGAGGACGATCCGGAGCGCGAGGAAAAACTGTATCGGCGTTGGCTTTACGGCAATGCCATAGACATAGACCAACCAACAGCCAAGCGATTTTCACGCCGGCTGAAAGACAGTCGAACCCGCTGACAAAGAACGGAAATGGATATGTCGAAGACGACCCCACCTCTCCACCTGAGAATCAACAAACTGTTCGAGGCAACTCACACGGCAGACGACCCGGAACTCAGCAATGCCGCGGTCGCCGAAGCGGTTTCTAGCTCCCTGGAGCGGCTGGTTCGCGACACGGAAATTGCGGCGTTACGTGCCGAGTCCGGTCTGCGATTCGTCGACAGCGACCTCGTCCAAGCTCTCGCCGCCTACTTCGAGGCTCCGACATCCTTTCTCGCGAACAAGTGGGACGCGGTTGCGGAGAGCTACGACCGCGAGCTGTCGGTACTGATCCATCTCCGTGAATCTGGGGTCCAGCTGCTCGCGATGCGTGACGGAGGCGAAATGAGCGCCGACGACCTCATGAACATCCTTCAACAGCTCCCTGAGCAGCAAGAACGCAGAGAAACTGATGCAGGCGGTACCAGGAGTAACGTGTAGCGGCGTTCGTTGTTTTCAAGTAACAAAGGTCGGAGGGAGTCGGGACCCGTGAGCCAGGAGAGTCAAATTCGTTCGGCTGTACGGCGTATTGCAGAGAACATGCCGTCAGACGAGCCGTGGTCGCGTCGTAGATTTATCGACCTTGTCGCGGAAGAGCGCAACCGGCCGATTGTTCTATGGCCAGTTGAGTCGGCACTCCTGAGCCGTGTAGGCCTGACCGGGACGCTTTGCGGCTTATGGGTTGCACGCAAGCAAGACGACTTCATCGTGTACGGGTCGGACGTGGCTGAGTATCAAGCGGATCAGGTGATCAGTCATGAGGTCGGGCATATGGTGCTATCTCATACTGGACTGCCTGAATCGCAGCACAGCAAGGCGATGCTCAGGGTGTTGTTGCCGCACATACCGGAGCGGACGATCGAAATTGCGCTGGGCCGCGACAGCTTCGAGGACGACCAGGAGGTCGCTGCCGAGTCCTTCGCAGACCGCATCATGGTTGAGGCAATGGTCAACCGGAATCGCCGCCAGTCGCCCCTGCGATCAACATTCTTCAGAGCGAAATGACATCCCCCGTCCCGGCCTGGATCTCGTGGCCAATCATCGTACTAATGGCACTGACTTTGGTAGTGCGCGTCGCTTGGCTGAACTCGTCGTTCATCGATCGGCTCACTACGCGCTCGCTGATCATCGGATGGTTCGGCTTGGTTCTTCGAGAACGAGCGGTTCAGGATGCGATCAGGCACCTGCCCAAACCGCTCGGCGACGTCGCACTATTCCAGCAGCTCACCTTCTGTTGCATTGTCATGATCGTGATGGCTATCTACGGCATGTCCCGATTGTGGATCGGGGCTGACCCTTTCACTGTATGGAAGCGGCAACGGGTCTACGACGCGATCGGTCTGGCGCTCAGCGCTGTCATCTTGGTAGCCGGCACACCATCACGGAAGGCCGGTGAGCTGGTCGATCAGTACTTGGGGTGGCCAGCGGTTGTCTTGTGGACCGCCTTCTACGCCCCCATCCTGTATGTCGCCGTCGCTGTCATGCGGATCTTTCTCCGAGAAGCCCGGCACCCCGATACCGCAGTGCGGGAGAAGGCCCTCTACAGCTTGGCGATAGTGATTGCGCTCGGGCTCGCGGTCGTTGGTGTAAGCACCCCGATTCTCACGCTCCAAGAGGTCCTGACAGGTTCTGGGTCGGCTGACCCTGAGATGCATGTGAAGGCCCTGACTTACTTCCTCGCGGTTGCTGGATCGTTAATCATGGGTGCGGTTCCGGTTGCGGCAGTACTGCGGGCGAAGCTAGGGCAGGATCGAATCAGTAAGAATCTGAAAGAGATTGAGCTTCTTTGGCGCGACATGACAGATCTGTTTCCGGAGGTCAGACGGCCTGAGGCGAGACCAGAAACAGACAGTTTCGATGAAGCGGACCGTGACGAGGAGCTCCCCGACGCCGCGAGGAAACTACACCGCAGAATTATTGAGATTCACGATGCTGCACGCCGACTCAGCAAATGGAACGCAAGCCCATCTAACGACACACCTTCGACGGAACTCAAGGCCGAGAGGATCGCCGCCGAGCTCGAAAAGGCTTATGTCGCCAAGGCGTCGGGGCAAACACCCCCCGAACGCTACGACCTTTTGATGTTGCTGGCGCAGCGATCGGGGGCCTACGACCTCACCGCGACGAGCGATGAACTGGTCCACGTGGCAAGGGCTTGGCGCAAACTACGCCAACAGCAGACAGTACGGCCCTAACGGGGCGTCTCTAGTGCTTGAACCAGCTCGCCTCATTCGCCTCGGGTTTCGCGCTCCAGGCCGCGTGGATCCCTGGCGACAAAGAGCGCTACGTTCCCCACCATGTTGACCTCTACCTGCTTGAATCGGATGTCGAGCGCTTTTTTCAAGCCCGGCAGATCGTCGTGCCAATTTCCGAACGCACCGATCTTGTTGTACGCCGTCATCAGTGCCTTGCCGAATAGGGTGTACCGCTGGTCAACTCCGATCACGGTCGATCCGAACAGCACTCCCTGAGGCTTCAGCAGGGCAGCGAGGTTATCGAACGCCGCATCTTTGGTCGACCAATCGCCTGGTAGGCAGTGCAACACATAGTTGATCGAAATTGAGTCGAACTTTCCGATGGTGTCGTCGAACGGTTCGAGCACATCGTGCTCGATCGACGTTGTGGGGATATGAAGTCGAGATGATGTGTGCTGGAGTGAATTCGGACTGAGATCAGTGAGTGTGAGATCAACGTCCTGGGGTAGCTGCGCGTTGGCGAGTAGCCAGCCTGAGCCGGGGCCGACCTCAAGGTGTCGCTGCCCGATGCGTCCGTTATACAGGTCAAGGAAATTCTGTCGGTTGCAGCGCCAGGCGTAGCTGTTCGATAGTCGCATGACCCAGAGGTCGTACACATTCAAGAACAGATTGCTGCTGTATGGAGCCGCCCCTGCTTGGGTCGAGTCAGATGTCATCGAGCCGATGTTCCTTTCGGAGTGTGTGAGCCATTCCCCCGCGTGGCTACCACGCGGTCTAAGAGTCTGCCTCATCTGTTTGCTTGTTCGCTTAGGCGGATCGGCCCAGGAGTTGAGCCGGAGTGCTACGGCTAGCGCTCTTCCATCGGGCCACTGGGGCGCACGTCAATTGCTCTTGCAAGCCGATGCCCGAATCTTGTTACAGCTTCACGGCGTGTCAAACCGCCGCTGGGCGCAATCTGTTACAGAATCCGGGGATGGATTGGCGTCCGGGAAAGGTGTCAGCGATGGCCATGCAGAGCAAGGGGTCGAGGCGTATGTACGCAACTCGCATCCCTGTGGAGGTTGGTGACCTGATCGAACGGCGAGCACTTGAGGCGGGCTGCACGTCTACGTCGCAGTACCTTGCGGATCTGCTCGCAGTGGTTCACGGACGCCCCGACCTGGTACGCGAACTGAATCAAGAGGTGATGCCACTAACCGCATAGCAAGGACAAAATGAGGCGGGTTTGAGGACGGTTAGCCTCTGCCCCCATTTGCACATCAAGTGCAGACCGAAAAAATCGAGCCCCCGACTGGCAGGTCGAGGGCCCGAGGTGAAACGGAGAGCCAATCTTCGTTCCGGTACTGCATTCCCCTGGAAGGGACAGACTATTGCTGGTCTTGTCTCAGGGTACCTCGCGCCCTGATGAAGGTTCAAGAACTGATGCTCGTGTCGGGTCGACGATGTCGACGCCCGACCACATTTGGAGACGACTGTCTCCATTAATGACCGCGCGTCGGTCCATGCGGGTGTGGAGTGCCGCTAGCGGCAAGTTCGATACCTCGCGGAGTCTGACGAAGCACCTACCGTCCGTGCCGGCCGCGCTGCCGATCTATGCGCGCGGCCGCACGAGCCTGCTAGCGCTGGACTTCGACGCAAAACACCACACGCCAGAGCAAGTCGACGTTGATGTCGAACGTGCCTTGGGATGGCTCCACGAATGCGGCGCGCGCACCGTCACCGACCGCTCTACGAGCGGTGGCCGCCACGTCCTGGTGCCCATGGCCACCGACATCCCTCTGCGCGTCGACGACATTAAAATTGTGATGCAGCTGCTCACTGCCCGCCTGGTCACCCTGGACGCCACTCCGATGCTCAACGCGGAGTGGGGATGCATCACTCCCCCTGGCTCACCCTGCCGAGAGGGTGGCTACCGACTCCTCGACGGCACTCTCGACGACGCGATAGACGCCTTCACCGTCCGGTCCGATCGCGGCGTCGTCGCGCGCCTGATCGCTCTGCTGGGCGGTGCAACCACTCCTCGGCATCGAACACCCACTGCGGCTGTCGCCGCCTCCCTGACCCAGGACGAGCGCGTCGTCGGTATCGGACGCGATCGACGCCTGGACCCGCGTTACCACCGCAACACCCCCGTGCCAGAGGCCGTCGAGACGTACGCGGCCACCGGCAAGTTCACCAGAGCCCACAAAGCCCTCTGGGAATCCCCGTCGGAAGCACGCCAGTCCGTCATCAGCCACGCAGTCCTTCGTGGTGCCAGCGCTGCGGACATCGAGAAAGCGATCGCCACCACGAAGTGGTCCGGTCTACGTCGCGCCTACATCGACAAGTACGGAACCCATTCGGCCGCAGCGCTGCAACGAGACGTGGACAAGGCCCTGAGCTGGGCGGCGACGATCGTGCGGCCATTCCACGAACTCACGCACAAGAACAGATACACAGGGGGGGATGGTTCTTTCCTGAAAGATCGAGTTCGTAGACAGTGGCTTGCGCACGCGAAGCTGTGGATCGACGCAGAATTTCTCGGTACCCGCCAACGACCGGTCTTACTCGCAGTAGTCCAGGCCCTCGCATACACGTCCGCTTTGGCCGGCGAATTGGTCGAGGGAGTCCCGGTAGTCGCAGTTGGCGGTCGAAGCCTCTCGCACGCAGCGGGACTGATGTCGGAATCGACCGTGTGGAGTGCGCTCAGATTGCTCCGAGAGACCCCAGGCTCTCCCCTGCTGCTGGTTGCACGCGGTGCAGGTCGAGAGGCGGATCGCTACGCCTTGACCACAGCAGCGACGACGAACGGGCCTAGACGGTCGCATATCGACCGAGCACGGGTTGAACCGATACACCCGGCCTGGAGTGTGTTGGGCCTTCGCGGCCGAGCACTGTACGAGCTGGTCGAGGCCGGGCTCGCCACCGACGTCGACGACGCATTCGCTGCCGCCAAGCTCAGGCCTTCCAACGGATACGCAATCCTCGCGGATCTGATGACCGCTGGGCTCATCGAACGGGATAGCGCAAAGCTGACCCTAGGACGCCGCACGCTGGACGACGTAGCGGCCGCTCACGGACTCGGAACCATCGCGGCCGACCGTATCGTTCGTCACCGAGCTGAAAGGCTTCTGTGGCAGGTCTGGCTTGAGCGACGTTTCGAGCCGCAAACGGGGCTCACTGCCAACGTGGGCGCAAAAAGCAGCTGGTTGCCAGCGATGTATCCCGCTCCCCCACTCGGCGACGACGCCGAGGAGCTCTGGGCAGCCAGGATGTCAGCGGGCCCACCCAGAAGAGACCCGGAACTGGAAGCGATCGAGCTTGTTAGCGACCAACTAGGTGCCGTGATCGTGCCAGGGTGAACGCCGTACGTCGGAGGTAGATCCGACGCATTTGAGGCGTCTCACCAGGGCGCATACAACGAGATTCGAGATAGCGAGCCTCCCGATACCATCTGCCTATGGGCTATTACCGAGACGCTACGGAAGAAGAAATCGCACGCGGAGAAGCTACGAGCTGGAGCTTGCGCACTCCTGACGACGCCAAGGATCTGCCCATCGACGAGCGCTTCCGCCGAACAAGCGAGGCGGACATGCGATACGACCACAAAGTGTGGGTGTCTGAGCCGAGCGACGATTGGCTAACAGCCGTGCAACTGGTCAGTGAGAACGGGTACAGACCCGAAGCGCTCACACGCCTCTTCGGCCCCGCGACTAATGGCCCGGATGGGATACGAGGCTGGCTGGCAGGGCACGTCGACCACATCGAAGAAACCGTGATCAATCGGGCTGTCGAGTTGCTCAAAACGAGTTTGTTCGATTCCCGCCTCGAAGATCTGTTCCCGGTTGTCGCCGGCCCCGAAGACTGGCCATCAGAAGCGGAGGCCACGGACATGATCGCCGGCCTCGCAGCAAGCAACGAGAACTCTGACGGTGAGGCGGCGTGTAAATGACCCGTTCAAACGCGTCGCGGAGCTCAATGCGGTTGGCCGTAGTGGCGGAAGAGCGGGGGCACGAGGATCCGGTTATGCCGAAGTGCGAAGGTGGGGTCGCGTGTCATGCCCTCGGTTGTTGTTCTAGTTGGTTCGGGCGTCCCGGACCCAATGACCAGCAACTTCATGGTTGCGATGTGGCTGCATTAGTTCATGCAAGCATTAATTAATTACTGCTTGCATGAACTAATGCGTTCTGTCTTTAGGTCTTGCACTCACGCACTCACTCACTCACGCAGGCATGCGTTAGATAGTTAGTTATCGAGTGAGTGACTGAACGCGTGAGTTACGTAACTAGTGAGTGAACGAACGCGTGAGTTACGTAACTAGTGAGTGAACGAACGCGTGAGTGAGTGAGTTAGTGCTAGTATGAGTTCATGAAGGTAATCATGGTGTATAGCGAGGCCGGGGGCGTCACGAAGACCACCACAGCTGTATCGCTGGCGATGGTTTCGGCGGCGGCTGGAAATTCGACCACCTTGATAGATCTGGACCCCAGAGGTGCTGCCACCAAGTGGGTCGGCAGTTATCCAGACGAATCCTGGAAGCATGTGGGAGCGATCCTTGCGGACTCGAATCCGGAGGGGTGGGCTGATGACCTGGCAATTCCCACCGAGTGGTCCGAACGTCTGCGAATTCTTCCTTCAGCGCGGTCCCTCTCGAATCGCGAAAAGGACTACGAAGACCATGCAGAGCTACGCCTCGCCGTGGCATTAGAGGGACACTCCTCGAATGTCGTAGTCATCGACTGCCCAAACCGGCAGGGCGGTCTTCTGACCCAGAACGCGCTGGCTGCTTCCACGCTTGTTGTCTACGCGGCCACGGCCAATCAAGACGGACTCGACGGGGTCGAGGGGGCGCGAGAGAGTGTCCAAAAGTTCCGAGCAAGCCGCGAGAAGATCGGGGCGGCGGTCAATCTCCATGAAGCAGGGATTGTCGTCGGAGCTGTGAAGGACACGGTGATGACGAAGGTGTCTACCAAGGCGCTTGAGCTTCTACATGAAACAGGACTTCAGCTCAGCCCCATCATCCCGAACCGGACGATCGTTGACCAGTCGCGAATGACAGGGGAGTGGTACGGCAAGTTCGACAAGGGTTCCCCTGTACTTGCCGCTTACCAGCAGGTATTTTCAAAAATCATTAATTAATGCATGCGTTCACGCATTCGTGAAAGGTAGCGACAGTGAGTAGCGAACCCGACCTGAGCATCCCACGCAGAGGGCCCCGTCCCGCCGCCGATGAAGCCGTTGACTCCGCTGAGGTCGCACGGGCAACGAAGATCCCGCCCCGACCGGTGGGGCGACCCCGCCGTCAGAGGGCCGAACCAGTCATTCAATTCTCGACGCGTTTGGGTATGAGCTACCGAGAAGCCATCGACTCGGTCATGGATGAAACCGGCGACACCATCCGCGAAATCATCGAGCACGCTCTCCTAGAGACCTACCCAGGCCACTTCAAGCAAAAGTCGTCGAAGCAGCGGTAAGACGGCGAGCTGAAACGCCCAGGCCTGTCTACCACCTGCAGGGCCCCGGCAGTGCTGACACACCACCGGGGCCATCGGCCACAGACAACCAAGGAGCTGTGACCTATGAACCACCGTAACTCGCAAGCCGCCATCGAAGACCCTGGGAGCCCCTCTGAGGCACCTTCGGTCGAAATACACCCCGCTGTCATCGTGTGGGCGCTCGTAATCGGGCTTATAGTCGCTTTCGCGGTCACAGCATCAAGCTTCGCTCTCAGCTTCGTGACGCTTTATGACCTGGCAGCTATGGCAGGCGCGCGCGACTTGGCGTGGGTGATCCCCGTAGTGCTGGACGGCCCGATCCTCGCGGCCGGCATCTTCCGAATCGCGCTGTCTCAGCACTCCGACCGGCGAACCATCCTTGGTCGAAGATTCATTATCGCGGTCTTTGCCCTTACCGGCCTGGCCAGCATGGCGGGAAACGCGTACCACGCAGTGTTAACGGTGACAGATCTCGATGCCTCGGTTGCAGGGGCGATCGGAGCGCTTGCTCCCCTCATGGTGATGACGATGAGCGAGATGATCTCCATCGTCATCAGCGCGCCTCGGCTCCGCGCCTCGGGCCCACCCAACACCACCGCCCCCGATGTCGAGGTGCCGCCTAAGGCCGAGAGCGCGCAGACCAACGAAGCGACAGCCCAGCTCATCACTCTCTTCGACGAGCGTGGTGGCCTTGATGACGCTGTCTGGCTAACCGCCCACATGTATCAGAACCATCCAGACACTCAAGGCAACTTCGCCGCCGTCAGTAGGCACTTAGGCGTAACGGCTACGGCCGTGTCAAAGCGCTACGACAAGTGGGCGACGCTGATGAATGCGGTGACCGCAGCGAAAGCAGCGGAAGCCGAAGCTCGAAACTCGACGGACCGCAACCAGGATCGCCTCAAACGCGACGCGGCGGTTGATCCTTTAGTTTCCAGCCCAAGTTCCGATACTGCGGCTCCCGAGTATGCAGAGGCGACACGGTGACACAGCAACGAGCCCTCCCCGCGCCGCTGTGATCACCGCGCGGACGCCGATGAGTTTGCCGACCGCGGTTACGCCGGCGCATCGATCAATAACAGCATCGCCAACTCATTCATCGAGCGAGCAAAACCACTTCCGCAGGACCCGTCCTTCGTAGAGGCAGAGTTTCGGTTGCGCTCACCAATCACCCCCGAGTGACCGATCTGAAGAGGTGTCGGGCTCGCTGTGACCGAAACCCGGCTCAGCAGCTTCCTGCGGGTTTGGGTGTGCGTTTTGACCATCGTCAAAATGGACGATTGAAGACGATCCGCTGGGAGCAGCTGACGTTGCGCATCACCCCGCCGAACAGTCCGCTGTAGCTATCCACTCGATTTGTCCAGTTTTTCGCAGTGTCCAATGGACGATACGAGTGCACTCATATCGGGGCCAGCTCGACGGAATATCAAGTCACCCACAGATTCGCAGATCACAGCAACGTAAATTGCATTTTCCGCACCGTCCTCGCCGAAACGCCAGTTCAGCACAGTTTTCGCTCCGCAGAGATGTCGGTGACCTGCGCTAGGCTGCCCGCATGGACTTCCGACCAGCCCGAATGCCTGCGGCAGACGATCCAGAGCATGTTTTAACGGCGGTGGCGCCCGAGATCCCGCCCGCCGTCGCGAAGCGGATCGCGAAAGCAGTCGAATCCTCGCGGTCGGAGGGCACCCGCCGCACCTACGCCACCGCGTGGCGTCGTTTCGCCGGGTGGTGTGACCGGGAAGGGCATGCCGCGTTGCCGGCACACCCGGTCACCGTCGCCGCGTATCTCGTCGACGCCGCCGACACCCGCACCGAGACAGGGGAGCGGGCCTACGCCGCCGCCACGTTCGGCACCTGGATCGCCGCGATCAATCATCAGCACCGCACCACCGGGCACCTATCCCCAACGGCGCACGAACTGGTGACCGCAACCCTGTCCGGGATTCGCCGCGAGTACGCGACCGCAGGGGAGCGCCCGCAGAACCGACGAGCCCCATTGCTGGTCGACGACATCAAGATCCTCGTCGACACCGCCCGCGAGCGCAGCCGCGGCTGGGCCGACGACGTCCTCGAACGCCGAGATACGGCAATCCTGCTGCTCGGGTTCGCCGGCGCCTACCGCCGCAGCGAACTATCCGATCTGCAGTGCGGCGACGTCACGCTGCACCGCCTCGACGGACTGCACATTCGAATGCGGAAGTCGAAGACCGACCAGGAGGGTAGGGGAGCGGTGAAAGCGTTGCCGTACACAGACTCTCACGAGACTTGCCCGCCCTGCGCCTATGTCCGCTGGGTGCAGGTTGTCGCCGCCTACGACGTCGGTGGCCGCCCATCCGTCATCCGGTTGCTCCGCAGGCGGGAACCGTTCATCGGACACGTCTGCCGCGGGGGACTACCACGCACCGCCGCCCGAGCTCCGCTGCTGCGAGCGGTCGCGAAGAACGGCAACCTTGGCTCGACCCCGCTGTCGGGGGCGGCGATCCACAAGACTATCCGGAGACGCGCCGAGCACGCCGGTTACGATCCCACCGCTCTCACCAGGCTCGGCGGACATTCGCTGCGAGCTGGGTTCGTGACCCAGAGCACCCGTAACGGCGCTGACGGCCCTGCGATCGCCCGCCAGACCGGGCATGCCCGCCTCGATTCAGTCGAGGTGTACCGGCGCGAACATGCCCCACTGATCGGAAACGCCGTTACCGACATCGGTCTTTGAGAGGTGAGCTAGGCGGAATTGCGTTCGATGCAACTGTGTAACAACGGGTATCGGCGCTCACTTGCACGTCCGAGTGGGTATCAGCCTAGCTGTTGCTGACCCCCCGCCTA
>JAHFVC010000450.1 GCA_023264765.1 Mycobacterium sp.
CGGCGTACTGGCTCACCGGCCGCCCACCGCCACGACCAACGCGGCGCACACCGCCGCCATCCTCGAGTCGGCCAGCCGGCCCAGCCGCGTCCCCAGCGCCGCGACCGGCACACTCTCGACCAGATCGAGGTTCACCGCGGCGCGCTGAGGCACCGGATCGTCACTCGGGTTCAACACCACCTCGCTGGCCAGCCCGCGCACCGTCGTGGTGCACGGCGCCACGAGCACACGCCGCAGTTTGGGGATCGCGGCGTCGCGGGACAGGACCACCACCGGCCGGGGCCCAGAGCCGGAGGTCTCGCACCACCACAGCTCACCGCGCGCCGGCAGCGTCATGACCTGCCCGCAGAGCGGCGCCAGTCGGCGAGGTCGCCCCACTGGTCGGGCTCGTCGGCGGGGTGCTCGTCGTAGGCGGCGTAGCTGGCGTCGACCTCGGCGGCCCGGTGGGCGGCCAACAGTGCGCCCAGGGCCTCGTCGAACAGCGCGTGGTCCTTGGCGCCGGCCCGCAGGGTGCGTGCGCTGGCCAGCAGGTCGGCGTCGACCGTGGTGCTCACGCGGGTGCGACTGGCCATGCCACGATTGTGGCACGCACGCGGGACACCGGGTAGGAGGTGCGCGCTCACCGCTCGGTGCGGGTGAAAGCTTCCCGCAGCAGGCTCAGCGCGATCCCGGCGGCGGTGAGGCCCTGGCCGACGTCGTGGGTGAGATACCCGATGCCGATGCCGGCGGCGACGGCCGCGGCCGCGCGGGTGATCGCGCCGGCGCGGCCGCGCCATCCGGACGTCGGGTTGGGGGTGGGGTCGTGCGGTTCGGTCATGGGGTCGTGCGGTCCTTCCGTGAAAGAGGTGATGACCTGCACACAACCGAAGATTCGGCGTGGGAGCACCCGCCGGAAAAGCCCATGTTCGCGGGTGTCGAAGGACTGTGTTGGCGGGACAAGTGACAGTTATCTATGACGTTGACACTTCACCCGCTAACTCGGTACCCGCTAACTCGGTACCATTAATTTCGTGAGCGCCACCCCACCCCCCAGCGACGAGCTGACCAAGTTCTTCGCGCTGCCCCCGGCACTGGCACGCGCTGCGGAGCCATCGCGCGAATCGCTCTACGTCGGCAACGCCGAGAAGAACCTCTACGCCGCACGCGAACGCCGCCTGGCCCACCTGCGCGACCCCGTCACCCGCCAGGCCATCGACCGCGCCACCGAACGCCTCACCAACATCGCTCACCCCGACCTCGACTACATCGCCATCCGCAGCCCGTTCATCTACGGCCGCCAGCTAGCACCCGCACCCGGCGGCGACACCGACGACGTCGCCACCCTCCCGCCACCGCTGTCCCGCGTGCTCCGCCGCAAGAACCAGCACGCGATCGCGCTCTACCTCACCCTGCTGTTCGTCCGGCAGATGCTCGCCTTCCGCGCCGGGACAGGCGACGCCGACGCCGTGACCCCGCGCCGACGCAAGGCCGTCTTCAACGTCGACGGCGCCCCATCGGAGGCATCGTTGATCGGCCTGCCCAGCACCGACAGACGCAACCAGCGCCGGGTCTTCAACCGCGCGCTCGACGCGCTGCAGAACGCCGAACTCATCGACTACGGACCTGACGGCGCCCAGCGCTATGCCACCTACCGACTCAACCGCGAGGACGGATCCGGTCACGCCTACACCGCCCCCGCCGGTGACCCGGACAGCTTCGCCTACCTGTGCCTGCCGGTCGGGTTCATCACCGCCGGCTGGCCGATGATCCTCACGCCGTCCGAACTGGCGACCTTCCTGGCGATCTGTCACTTCGCCGACCGCAAGCTCCCCCGCAATCCCGATGGCGAAAGCCCCCGGCTGGTCTACCTCGCGAAGTCGCAGCGTGACAACCACTTCGGCCTCTCCGACGAGGCCTACGAAAGCATTCACACCCTCGCCGAGTTCAAGCTCATCGCCGTCCACGACACGATGGAGGGCCGCCGCCGCGGCCGCATCTCACCCGAACGCACCGGCGGCAAGCGCCACGACCCCTACCTGCTCGACCCGATCGTGCTCGGCGGATTCCCCTCCCACGACCGCGCTTTCAACCTCGACGCGTTCAAGCAGCCCGCCATCGACACCGCCATCGACCGCCTCAACTGGCCTATCCCCCGCTACGCCATCTGGTCGGGCAGCTCCCGCGCAAGCGACGACGCCCGCGCCGCCCGTGCCGCCAAGAAGAAGACCTCGGCGCCCCAACCGAGGTAGATCAGCGCGAGCACGAAGTCAGCCGAGGGGCGGGGTTGCGCCAGCGCGATCACCCGCGCGGGCCACGGTCTGTGAGAGGCATCAGCGCTTCGGTGGCTGCCGCTTCGCGAGGTAGGCCTTCACCGCGGCCGATCGCTGATGGCCGCACATGCTCGGCTGGAAAGACCCACACGGTGTAGAACAAATTCGTAGTACATTGATGGGCATGAGTGAAGTGTCGATCCGAACGCTCAACCAAGAGACGTCGAAAGTACTGGCACGCGTCAAGGGCGGCGAGGAAGTCACAGTCACCGAGCGTGGCGAAGTCATCGCCCGAATCTTGCCCGCCACAGCCGGCCCACTAGATGCCCTGATAAGCACCGGCAGAGTGCAACCCGCGACGATGCACGGTCCCGCACCCCGACCGACGATTCCGATGCATGACGGTCCAGACGCCGGCGCGTTGCTCCAGCGCATGCGCGCCGAGGAACGGTACTAGCCCGTGATCTACCTGGAGACTTCGGCGCTGGTGAAGCTCATTCGCCGCGAGGCCGAATCCGAGGATCTCGGAAACTGGCTCGATGAGCGCATCCACATCCCCTGGATCACCTCCACCCTGTCCGAAGTCGAACTCCCCCGCGCCCTGCGGGCGGCCGCCGCCCTGGAAGGCCTACCAGCTGTCCCCGCCCTGCTCGCCAGGATGGACCGGTTCGAGATCGACCAGGTCATACGATCCACGGCTGCGGCCTACCCGAACTCCCTGCTGCGCTCACTCGACGCCATACACCTGGCCACCGCCCAAACTGCCGCAGCCGCCGGATCATTGACCGCGTTGGTCTCCTACGACAACCGCCTCATGGAGGCGGCCCGCGCCCTGGGGTTGACGACCGCCGCGCCCGGCGCCCCGGCCTCCTAGCTCTTAGATCTCAACGCGGCAAGGCCAGCACCTCCCCGGAGGGTATGGCGCGCCGCACGGCTCGCGCGATGCGCGCCCCGTGTCCATGCGACTCGATACCCTCCGTAGGTGGGACTAGGAACGTGGGCCGCCGACGCGCTCAAGATCCGCCGCACCTCTACGGAGGTGCCGACGGGCACGGGTCGCTCGATGCGCCTGCCCCAGGAGTCACACCCCGCCCACCCCTCAGACACCGAACCCACGACGCCTCAACTGTCCGCAGCCGCAGGGCCGAAATCGCTTTGCGCGGAAGACTTCCACCCCGACTTGCTCGACCTCCCAGACCCTTCCGCCCCGCCGCCGCCAGAAGACGAGTCGCCCAGCGCGCTCCACGAGCCGCCGCAGGCGCCGTTGCCGTCGACCCCGCTGCAGACCACCGAACAGAGTCAGCGCACCCCCAGCAGCAACACGAACACCGAGCCGGCGCAAACGTCAGACGATCAGGTGTGGCGCCCCCCGCAATGGGAGTACTCGACCAAGCGTGGACGCATAAACCAGCACCAACCTCCCAAAACGCCCTAAACCGCGAAGGTGCTTCGCCCGCGTCTAGTCTCGACGGCTCGACATACGGTCAGCGTGGTGAGGGCATCAGCGCAGCACTGGCATCTGGGGAGAACCGGGTCGACCTACAAGCCCGCCTCACGCGGCGGGATTCAGAAATTTGGTCTCTAGGTGAGCCAGTCGTTCAACAATTGAGTCCGTGCCAGTGCATCCGCCAAGGTGTACCGCCGGACCTTGCCACCATGATTGCCGCGCTTCACGCTACGGTCGAGGCGTCCGCTGGAGTGACGCACAGCGAACCGACCGCTGAGCCCAAGCGGCATGACATGCCACTCACCCGCCGCGCTCACGATGTCGCCCCGGGAAATAGCCACCTAGAAGTCACCAACGGTGAGCGCACGCGGCATCAACCACAGGGTGTCCGGATCGCCCGCGGCCAGGTGCGCCCCAATTACGTTGGGCCACGGCCACGGCAGAAACGGATAGAAGATCAACGTGCTACCGGCACTGCGCGTTCGATCAAGGTGGAGCTCGGCGAACGCCACCGCCTCCGTCAGCGCCGGCCGCAGCTGAATATGCGTGCGCAGCATCTCGAACAGAACGCCCGGCGCGTCCTGGCTCTGATCCTTGCGCGTGCACACCGTGGCGTCACGGACCACCCAGTCCTTCCACCGATCCTCCAGCGACGCAACCGATTCCCGCGGAAAGTAGAACAGCAGGTTCGGAGTCGATAGTGCGGCGCCAGTCATGCTCACCTCACGCGAATGGTCGTTGACCGGAGCCCGCCGGGCAAGCCTGCTGGATGAACTCGATGCGACGGGTGAACTGGTTGATCATCGACACGGTGTGCTCGGCGAATCGTTTCTGCTCGGCGGGGTCATCTCTGGTGTCGATGAACTCAACGAACTGCGTAACGGCGTGGTCAACCGCGCCGAGGTAGAACGCGATCGCCCGCTTCAAGCTGACCCGGTCGGCGTTGAGGCGTCCTTCGAGCACGGCGATCTCATCCAGAGAATCGTAGATCGTCGTGGTGGCGTCGT
>JAHFVC010000451.1 GCA_023264765.1 Mycobacterium sp.
CCTGATCAAGGCCAACGGCGGCTATCTCCTGCTGGACGAGTTGACCACGTCGTCTGCGAGCACGCAGGCGGCGATGCTGACCGTGGCGTTGGAGCGCATGGTCGGTCGGACCAAACTGCCCGACACGGTGCGCATCGTGGCTGCCGCCAACCCTCCTGATCGGGCCGCTGGTGGTGTTGATCTGACGCCGCCGATGGCGAACCGCTTTCTGCACGTCGATTTCGAGCCGTCGCCCCAGGAGTGGTTGACCGGCATGCGGTCGTCGTTCGCCACGCTGCCTGCCACGCGGGCCGTCGCAGCCGATGATCTGCGCGCCGCCGAGGAAGTCGGAACTGTCTGCGCCTTCATCGAAGCGAGACCGGCTCTGTTGCACCAATATCCAGATACCGACGAGGCGGCGGGGCGGGCGTGGCCGTCGCGGCGGTCCTGGCAGGCCGTCGCGCGGGTGCTGGCCTACCTGCGCCGCGACGACACCGCTGCGATCGCCACGGCGGCGCTCGGGCTGGTCGGTGACGGCGCGGGTAGCGAGTTCCTGGAATGGCGGGCCAGCATGGACCTGCCGCCCGTCGCTGACGTGATCGCGGACCCGTCCGTCGTGGACTGGGCCACCGCGCGGCCAGACCAACTGTGGGCCATCCTGTCCGGTGTCGTGGCGTGGGCGTCGGGCAAGGGCACCAAAGACGCGTGGATGACCGCGTGGGGACCGCTGGTGGCGGCGGCAACCCACGGCGCTCCCGACGTGGCCGGTGCTGCTGCTCGCGCGCTTGGGGTGGCGATGCCTCCCGGTGCGAAGCCGCCTGCTGCGGCGCGCAAGTTCACCGACGTGATGATCGCGGCGGGCCTGGACGTGGGGAACGCAGCGTGAGCGAGATACGGGCGCTCAACGCCGACGAGTGGCGGCGGCTGCGGTTGGCGCGCATGGCCGCTGTGGAGGCGATGCCCTACTACGCTCGGGCGCTGTTCGCGCTGTCGCCGGTCGCCGCGCCTGGTCTGAAAACCTTTGCCGTTGACAAGTTCTGGCGGCTCTATCTTGACCCGGCGATGCTGGGCACCGACGAGGGGTGGACGATCGGCACAGCGGCGAGTGTCTTGCTTCATGAGGTCGGCCATGTGCTGCGCGACCACGGCGAGCGCGGTGACGTGGTGGACTCCCCGGTGGATCGCACGATGTGGAACGTCGCTGCTGACGCAGAAATCAACGACGACCTGATCGCTGCCGGGGTGCGCCTGCCCGATGGTGTGGTCACCCCCACCGGGATCGGCTGCGAGGACGGGCATGCCGCCGAGGTCTACTACCGACACCTGGTGCCGCCTGGCACGCCGCCCAGTGACCCCCAAGCCGCTGGCGACGATGAGGGTTGCGGGTGCGGATCCGGTGCCGGGGACGCTCCTGTGCCGGGTGAACTGCCCGCCACCGCCGATCTGGGCAGCGGCACCGGGTTGTCCGACGCCGCTGCTGATCTGGTGAAGGTCGCCGTCGCAAGGGCCGTGCAACAGGAGTTGCAGAACGGCGGCGCGGGACGGGGCACGATGCCTGCCGGGATCGCCCGGTGGGCAGCACGTCAACTCACCCCGGCTACCGTGCCGTGGGCCAAGGTGCTGCGTGCTGCGGTGCGCCGCGCCGTCGAGGATCAGGCGGGCCAAGTCCACCACTCTTGGCGTCGGCCCAACCGGCGCGCACCTTCGGGGCTGCTGCTGCCGAGGATGCGGGCACCCAAGATCGCCGTCGACCTGATCATCGACACGTCGGGATCGATGGGCGATGCCGACCTGGCTGCCGCCCTGTCTGAGACACGTGGGGTGCTGCGGCAGGTCGGAGGGACCGTGCGGGTGCTGTGCTGCGATGCCGCCGCCACCGCGCCGCGTGTGGTGCGCTCGATCAGCGACGTGGCGCTGACCGGGGGTGGCGGCACCGACCTGCGGGTGGGCATCGACGCCGCGCTGGCGTCGCGTCCCAGGGCCAATGTGCTGGTGGTCTTCACCGATGGCGGCACGCCGTGGCACGACCGCCGACTGCCGGTGCCGATGATCGTGGCGCTGATCGGCAAGCACGCCACCGACACCACCCCCGAGTGGGCCAAGACGGTGCGCGTACCGCCCGCTGAGACGGCGGTGGCGGCGTGAGCGGGCAGGCCGGGGCCGGGGAGTTCGCGCAGTGGGCCAACGCAGTGCTGGCGGGCACGGGCTGGACACCGGCGACGGTGCGCGAGGCTGCCGACCGCCCGCGTGACGATCTGGCTACCGCCGCCCTGGCAGACGGTTTCTGCGCTGCAGCGCGCGGACTCACCGCCGAGAACGCTGGCGGTGCGCGATGAGCGCGGCGCTATTCGACCTCGCACTGCGGGTGGCCGCACGCGACCACGGCGGGCCGGTGCCCCGACTGCTACACAGCCCCGCCCCGGCGCGTGAGGTGACCGTTGCCGTCGCCGCGCGGCGCACCGGGCCGGTGGTGCACGTACAAGCCGTAGGGCCAGACGGTCGCACCGAGACCGGAAGCGGTGCGCACGGGCTGGCGGCGATAGCGAGGGCTGCCGGATGCGCGGGCGGTGACCTCGGCACCGGGGCCACCGCCCTGGTCGACACCACGGCCACGCTGCGGGCGCTGGCCGGGTTGGCGACCGCCTATGCAGACCCCGCCCGGTGCGCCGGCCTCGACGTGGCGGCGGGATCGGCGCTAGCCGGGTGGTGGGTCGAGCGGGCCGCGCATCCCGGCACCAGCGCCGTCACCGACGTGCTGGCCGCGACCCGGCAACGCTTCATGCTCGGCGTCGTCCCCGGTGCCGATCACGCCCATGCGTGGCGGCAAGCCCTGTCGGTTCCCGCAGCGTTGGGCGGGCTGCACTCCTGGCACCGCACGGTCACCAGCGGGACCGTGCTGCCTGGCCTCGACGCGATCCGCGAGGACGACGACTGGCTCTTGGAGGGCCAACAGAACGCGCTCAACGACGCGCGCAGTTGGGACCGGCCTGAGTCGCTGCACATCGCGGCGGCGCGATTGGCGACCCGCTGCGATGCTGCGGACCTCTACGACGCGGCGCTACTTGCCGACCCGCTGTGGCGGGCACGGGCGGTGCACACCGGATTCGTCTGCCACGGTGAGGCGGTAATCGGTGCTGGCGCGCAAGGCAACCGGCTGACGGTGCGCGCTGGCCGGTTGGACACCCGGCTCAAGTCGGGCACGGCGGTGACCGGCTGGGCCGGTGACCCCATGACGGCGATGCCAGACAGCGAGAACCGTTTCAGCGGCGAGGTTTACGCCACGGCAGTCGAGGACGGCGCGCTGACGGTGACCATCGGGGGACTGCGGAAAACCGGGTACCGGCCCGCTGCCGGGGAGACGTTGACGGTGATCCCCGCGCCGCCCAGTGTGTCCACGATCCGGTCGCGGCGCTCGACGGTGGCGCGGCTCTACAGGCGGCGCTTCTCCTGGCTGTCGCAGGGCGCCACCCCGACTGCAGCGCGGCGCGGGGTGCCGCTAGCCGTGCTGATCGCCGCCGCCGACGACCTAGAACCCACGGAGGACTGACGTGCGTACCTTGCCCAAGCGTTTCACCGAGACGACTGCCCCGCCCGCGACGGGACAGGCCGCGACACCGCAGCCGGTGACTGCCGCCCCCGCGTTGCCTGCGGCCACGCCGTTGGGTGAGTATTGGCCGGGGCGGGAACTTCTCGACTCCTCGATGCTGGCGCGGGTGCTGCTGGCGGCGTGGTCGGGGGACGCCTGCACTGTCGTCCCGGCTTGCCCCGGTGCCGGAAAGTCGCGCCTCGTAGCGCTTTTGGCGTCCGCGCTGGCGCATCGGGTCGGGCTGCGGGTGGCGGTGGCCGCGCAGACCCGTGAGCAAGCCGCTGAACTCGCGCGGCGCATCACCGCTGTCAGCGACCGCGCCGCGCTCATCGTGTCGGGGGCCGGTAAGAAACCGGTCACGGTGGACGGTGTGCGCACAGTGACCGGTCGCAGTGTGCGGTGGACGCGGGCCACCGGAGGCGAAATCCTCGTCGGGACCGCCGCGCGCTGGCTCTACGTGGACCCGCAAATGGCCTCTGCTGACGTGCTTCTGGTGGACGAGGCTTGGCAATGCACCTACGCCGACCTCGGCGCATTGGGGGCATTGGCCCGCCAGGTGGTGTGCGTAGGCGACCCTGGACAGGTAGCTCCGGTGGTGACCGGCTCAACCGCCCGCTGGGAGGGCCAAGCCACCGGACCTCACCAACCGGCTCCGGTGGCGCTGCTGGCCTCACACGGTGACGCAGTGGCGGTCCACGAACTGACCAATTCCTGGCGGCTCGGACCGCAGACCTGCGCGCTGCTCTCGGAACACTTCTACCCGCAGATGCCGTTCACGTCGCGCCGCCCCGACGAGGCGGTGATCGCCCCCGATGGCAGCGAGCTGCCTGAAATCATCAGCTATCCCACCGAAGCCAGAAACGGCCCGACCGACCCGGCGCTGCTGGCCGCTCTGGCGGGACGGGCACGGGAACTGACCTGGCACCGCTACCGGCGTGGCGCGACCAGCGCGGCGCTGGCTGCCGAGGACATTGCCGTCGTGGTGCCCCATGTCGCCCAGGCAGGGGCGGTGCGCGCGATGCTGGCCGACCTGCCTGGCGTCCTGGTGGGCACCGTGAACGGGCTGCAAGGTCTGGAGCGACCAGCGGTAGTCGCGCTGCACCCAATGTGCGGGTATCGCAGCCCC
>JAHFVC010000009.1 GCA_023264765.1 Mycobacterium sp.
ATGTATTTCGGTATCGGCTACGCGGTGAATCGGGTCAACTCCGATCCGGATCTGGCCGGGCTCATCATCACCGGTACCGCCGATGTGTTCGCGCCGGGCGGCGATCTCGGGGGTGGTGGAGCCGACCAGTGAATGGACTTCGGATCGATGTCGATGGACTCCGTGCTGCCGTTCGACACTTTGCGAACCTCAGGCAAGCCAGTGGTGTCGGCGGTCAACGGGCTGTGCCAGGGCGGGGGCTTGATGATCGCCATGTGCAATGACATGGCGGTCGTCAGCGACCACGCGACGTTCCGGATACCGGAACTGTTCAGGGGCATTGCCGACACCTACTACAGCCAGATGCTCGCTCGGGTCATCGGGCCGGTCCGCACGCGATCTCATGCTGACTGGCCGCGTCGTGTCCGGCGAGGAGCCCGCCGAGTGGGGTCTGGTCGCACGGGTGGTGCCGCACGAGAGCCTGATTGATTCGGCACGCGAAATCCTTGCGCAGTGCTGCCGGACAGCACCTGCCGCACGCGGCGTGGTCAAGTCCAGCCTCGACAGTTACCTGGGCCTCTACGACCGCATCGGGATGAAGTCCAGCTTGCGGGCTCCAGAGGCGGCGCAAGGATTTCGGGCCTTCAAGGACCGTCGCTCCCCCAGGGTGTGTCTCCTAAATGGCGTGCCCACGGGATGCAGGCGCCGAGTACGACGCGGCCCGGTAGGCGATAGCGAGTTTGTCGTAGCGAGTGGCCAGCCCGCGCCCTTGTTTGAGCAGTGCGAATGATCGTTCGACGAGATTGCGCTGTTTGTAGTGGATCTCGTCGAGTACCGGTGGCCGACCGCCGGCACTGCCGCGGCGTTTCCGGGCGGTGCTCTCATCGGTCTTCTGCGGAATGACCGCGGTGATCTTGCATCCAACCAAAAGTCGCCGGGTGACCCCGTTGGAGTAAGCCCGATCGGCAATCACCGCATCGGGGCGCGAACGGGCCCGTCCGCGGTAGCGGCACCAAGATGTCATCGAGCACCTCGGCCAGCGTTGCGCCGACGTTGCGCTGGCCGCCGATGACCACCGCGGCCAACGGGCGGCCGCGGCCGTCGACGGCGGTGTGGATCTTGGGTTGCCAACCCGCCTCGTGACCTCCCGATGCTGTGACCTGCGGGTTCACACTCGTACAGAGGAAGATTCGTGTAATTCGACCCAGCCCCTTGTGTCCTGATCAGGTCGGGTCGTATTTGTCGCGTGCTGATGAGCCCGGTTGATAGTGGCGTCCACCGACACCGACCAGTCCAACCGACCGTCGGCGTCAGCGGTCGCCAACAACGCCATCAGCACCCGATCCGGTTCCGTGACCGGCGTAACGCCGATGCCGTTTCCACACCGTCCGCCACGGCGCGAACTCCGAACGCGGCAAGTCACGCCACTGAATCCCGGTGCGGTACCGATATACGAAGCCTTCGATCACGCGCCGGTCATCACCGAACGGACTACCGCGACGCGCTCATTAGAGGGCAGTAACCCCGAAATCAACTCCCACTGAGCATCATTGAAGAACCGATACCGCGAGGCCGTAGACACCCCAACAGCATCGCCTCGACACCGACACCCATTTGAGATACACGCCCTAGGTGCCGCATCCGCAATACCATCCACGCGCTCGTCGAAACAACGCGTCCCATATCTTGGCCCGGGCACTACCGGCTTCAAGTCGAAACGCTCATGGCCAGGCCCGGTCAGTGTTCAGAGCGGAGGCAATCCTGGGGTCCACACTGCGTCGAGGCTTGCGTCATCTCAGCACAGCGACCGGTCCGTTCGGATCCAGCGGTGCGCAACTGTCATGACCGACGGTTGTCGAGCAATGCGCCGCGGGAAGCACCGGCCGGTACCCCGGGGGCGTACCACCGTCGCGGATGATCTGGTTGTAGGTTTGCACGGCATCGGTAGGCATGCGCTTCAATGCCGGATCCCGCAATGCGTCGACGGTGTACAGGCCGAATCGTGGCTGGTAGCTTCCCCATTCGTAGTTGTCGACCAGCGACCAGTAGTTGTATCCGATGATCGGGATGCCGTCGGATTTGGCCCGCTGCAGCCAGAACACGGTGTCGGAGAGGTACTGCGAGCGGGTCACCCGATCGGCTCGCGGTTTGCCGTTGTCTGTGACCATCCCGTTCTCGACAACGTAGATGGGCAGACCCGGATAGCGTTGCGCGTAATGGCGTGCCACGTAGTAGATGTCCTCGGGCTGCATTTTGATGTTCCATCGCTCGATCAAGCTCTGGGCCGATGCCGGGTTGTCCTGAGCCGTTCCGGTGTAGTAGTCGAACCCCAGGTAGTCGAGACTATCCTTGACGCGATCGAAGAACGACCATTCGCTGTGCTTGGCCTCGGAGCCGGCCAGCTGAGCCAAAACATCGGGCGAGATGTAGGCCTCGTTGGTCGTGACTTTGGCGCCTGGATCGGCGTCGTGGGCCGCGCGGTACACTCCCCGGTGAGCCTCAGCCACCCGATCGAGGAACTTATCGAATTCGCCGTTTTGAATCGCGCCGGTCCGCACCTCCATCGCTCCGAAGACTACTGGTTCGTTGATGCTCACCCACAGAACACCCTGTCCCGCATAGCGTTTCGTGATCGCCCCAGCGAATTCTTCAAACAGTCCGATGTTGTTCACGAACCCGCCCCGGTCGGCGACCCACCCGGGATACACCCAGTGCATCAGCGTGATCATCGGCGTCATACCGTACTTGCGCAGCGTTGCCATCACATCGTCGTAGTAGGCAAGCTCCCGCTCATCCCACTTCCCCGGCTCGGGCATCACCCGCGCCCATTCCACTCCGAATCGGAAAGTGTTGATGCCCATGGCATGGGCATTGGCGATGTCTTCGTGGTAGCGGTGCCGGAAATCAACCGCTTTGCGGTACGGCTCAACTGTGCCGGTGCCGAGTGGATCGCGTTGCGTTGGCTTGCCTGCAGCGCGTTCGACATATCTACGCCAATTGCTATCGGGCGCAACACCTTCAACCTGATACCCGGCGGTCGCAGTCCCCCAGTAGAAGCCGCGATCCGACCGTGAGCCGCCGACAGCCCCGTCTTGCGGCGAACTACACGCCGACAGACCGAAGGTGAAGGCAGAAGCGAGCACCAAGAGATTTATCATCGACTTCACTTCAAAACCATACACTGCTCTGTTTGTCTTAGGCAAGGAGCCTCTGCCACACCGCGCGGACGTGGTCGCCCATGTCGATGGACGGGTCGGACATCCATTGGATATGGATGCCGTCAGCCGCCGAAATCAGTGCGGTAGCGGCGAAATGAGCATCGACATGCGATGGTATGGTCCCGCAGGGCTGCCGCCGTGTGATGTATTCGGCGATCACACCGCGGATGTTGTCGTACCGCTCCCGCAAATACGTCGCGGCCGGATGAGAGGGATCGACGGCGGCGGCCGCCGCCAATGACAGATAGACGGTCCCTGATCCTGGCTTTCTGGCTTTGTCCGCCATCACTTGGGCCAGTGCTTCACCGGGGTCGATATCGGCTGCCGAATTCCGGTACCACTCGCCGAGTTTGGCGTCATCGTCGCGCTGTAGCTCGGTGAGCAGTACATCGCGGGTCGGGAAGTAGTGCATCAGGCCGGCGAGGCTTATGTTGGCTTCCTTCGCGATTGCCCTCATCGACGCGCCGGCCTCTCCGTCGCGTTCGAGGAGCGCAAGTGCGGCGAATTTGATCTCGGCACATTTGGCCTTCCCTTTGGGGTACCGTCCTGCAGTTGACATGGCCAGAGGCTAGCCGACCGAAACATCAGTCCAGCACAGGATGAGGCTGGCGAACGTTTCGTCTCGACGAACATCGATCCGGCCGTACCGCTGCCAGCTCGATCCACCGCGGCCGAGGCCGTGATGGATGCGGATGTCGTGATTCTGTCCATCCCGCTCAACCGCCTTTAGGGGGTCGCGCCGCTGTTCACCGTTGTGCCAGCCGAGACCGTTGTCATAGACGCCTCGAACTACTACCCGGCGCGCGACAGCCGGATCAAGGCCATCGAAGGTGTTCAGGTCGAGAGCCTTTGGGTAAAAGAACAGTTGAGCCGCCCAGTGGTCAAGGCTTGGAACGCGGTCGGTTCGGACTCCTTCGCGCGCGAAGACAACCCGCCGCTAGCTGGGTGCATCCCGAACTGCAGCTGGCAGGTCTGCTCTGAATCACCAACGCAGTTGGATGGATACACCATCATCCCACCGTGGAATCCAACCAATGGTGCACCACGCTGGGGGCCTCTCGCAGCCTTGCAGCCATGTCAGCGGCTGTAGCGACACGGACGCGCCACGAACATCCTCACGGTCCGCGATCTTGAGCGGATGAATTCTCGCGGGTCAGGAGTCAACCTGACCGGGGTGTAGCCCCTCTGGCGTATTGTTCAGATCCTTGGAGGGCGATCTTCGAGGTTGTCGGCTACCAGAAGTAGAAGATCGTCGAGGCGCCTTGCAAGGTTCCACCCGGCATAGCCGGCAAAGTGGACTACCAGTTCCTCTAGCTCGCGGCGGGTCATGTCCTTCTGGCTGAGGGCAGCTCGCAGATGTTCGATCGCCTCCTCGTCGATGGCGGTCGACGCGGCGCCGCAGATGCTGATGATGCGACGGTCTCGGCGGGTGAGATGCCGCTGCCGACTCCAGACTTCGCCGTACAGGTAATCCAGACAGGCGAGGCTTCGAAAAGGAGTAGATGCTGTCGGTGGCGCGGTTCCGTGGATCTGCTCATAGACCGCGGCGCCGCGTTGCCGCCGGGAGTGGTCGTCTGTAGGTCCGGCCGACAGCTCGAAGTCCGGCGGGGTCAACTCGCCACCGTCCTCCTGAGTGATCTTGAAATTCGCCGCCATTCCATATGCTTGCATCACAGAGGCCTTGGGGCAGCCGAGCTGCGTGGCGAAATGGAGCACGAACTCGTCGAATTCGCTGTAGGTAATGTCGCCACTCTTCAAAGCCGCATAGATGTGCGTCTCGATCGCCGGAAGCGCGCCTGCCGCTCCGACACAGGTCAGCGTAATCCAGCGGCGATCTCTGGGCGTGAGGACACCACGGCGCCAGAGTTCACCGAAAACGAAGTTGAGTACCCCGGATTCGATGAAGGCGCCGACGGGCTCCAGACTAATGACTTGCATGATGCGCTCGTACTCGGATCGGGCGACCGCGTGGCGCTCCTCGCGAGACAACCATTCGGCCATGAGACTCCTTCTTCCGCAGTCACAGCTGTGCTCATAAGCGCGCAGCCCAGTTCGCTATCGCGGGACCTGCCCCGTCGGCGGCGTCTTGCGCTTCTACAGAGACCGGAGCTTCGAGAAACCCGACTATCCCGTCGAGCAGGCTGGCGACTTCAACGGCGAACAACATGCCTTTGGAGCCGACATGGTATTGGTCGACGGAGTTGTTTGCGTTGCCGGCGGCGGCAGCGATCTTGCGTAGCGACACCCCATCGAGGCCATGCTCGGCGAACAACCGCTCGGCGGGGCGCACGATCTGTTCCTTCGTCGACGGCGCGACCACAGGCATGAGCCGATCGAATCACCCTGGATTTGTGAAGTCAACTGCCTTAGAGTTCAGCTATCCGACTTAGAGGACAATGGTGCACAGCGACGACATACAAAAGATCAAGAACCTGGTGTACACATACTCCGAACTGCTCGACACCGGCGACCTTGACGGGCTTGGCCGGCTGTTCGCACACGCGGTGGTGCGAATGGCGGGTTCTGACAACGAGTTGCGTGGAGCCGACGCGGTACGCGGGCTCATCGCGCAGACGGTGCAGCTCTACGACGGCATCCCCAGGACCAAACATGTGACCACAAATCTGATCGTGGAGACAGACCCCAGGGGTGTAACCGCATCAACGCGGTCATATTATGTTGCACTACAGAGTCTTTCGTCGACTTCACTGCAGCCCATCCTGGCCGGCCGATGGCACGACCGGTTCGAGAAGGTCAACGGCGATTGGCGTTTCGTCGAGCGAACAATCTACAACGATCTTGTCGGCGATATCAGTCGTCACATCAAGGGCGGCACCTGATGACATCGGTCGGGATCGTCACCGGCGCGGGCCGCGGGATGGGCAGAGCCTGCGCCGCGCGTCTGATGGGGACGGTCGACGTGCTGCTACTGGTCGACCGGGACGAACGTGCGCTTGAGGCCGCAGCATCTCCGCCCGGCACAACGCCGACTACCGTTGTCCCGTTCCCGCTCGACATCACCGACTCGGCCGGACTCGAGCATTTGGCCAAACGAGTGAACGAACTCGGGCCCTTACGCGCGGTTGCTCACGCCGCGGGGATCTCCCCGACCATGGCGCAGTGGCAACAGGTTCTCGAAATCGACCTCGTCGGCACCGCCCGGCTTCTCAAAGCCGTGGGGCCGGCGGTGGGAAACGGTACCGCGATCGTGTGCTTCTCATCGATCGCCGCTGCGTTCGTAGCCGATGTCGACCCTGCCATCGACGCCGCACTCGACGACCCTCTTCACCCCGACTTCTTCGAACGATTGGATGCCGCAGTGGGACTGGGGTCGAAGGAGTCGGGTGCAGCTTATGCCTGGGCCAAGCGCGGCGTTCAGCGACTCGTACAGCGCGAGGCCGTTCGGCTCGGGCGCCGCGGCGCCCGAATCTGCGCTGTCTCGCCGGGAATCATCGACACCCCGATGGGACGCCAAGAGGCAAACGCCCGCCCAGTCAACAACTATCTCTGCGAGCAGACGCCGATGGGTCGCGAAGGACATGCTGACGAAGTCGCCGCAGTGGTCGCATTCCTGCTCTCAGACGCCGCCAGCTTCGTCAGCGGCATTGACCTCACAGTAGATGGCGGCCTGGTCGCCGCCCTTCGCGCCGGTGCCGTCGACGGAGCACGGGCGTAGGCCTCGTCCCGCCAAGTCACTTCCGTAAAACCCGTTGAATCCCGGAGAATTTCGAAGCGCTCCAGCGTCAAGCCGACGCGGAGCTACCCGTCGTCATCGATCGGGCAGGACCTCATGCACAGGTGGGCATACACCTATGCGCGGGTCTCGGTCTACCAGCCAATGATCATTTCCTCGTGCGGGAATCCCGCTTCTCTTCAACCAATTCCCGACCAACGACAGTGCGGGCGTCTCACGCAAGTGTCAGACATTCGACATCGAGGCTGGCGCCGCAGAGGGTGTAAATGAGGTTCTCCAACCACTTCGGGACGTCCGGCCATGCGCTGACGATATAGTCGCACTCCTCGGCGATCCCCGAGCGAAGTCGCGTTCTGCTTCGTGTCAGGCACCTTCGCCATTACCGTATCCGATCGATCCTTCAGCTCACGGCGGGTTGCCGACTGCCCACTTCACGGCATCACCCTCAAATTGGGACGTTCCTGCTTGGCCCCTTTGAGCGCCGCGAGTGTTTCTGGAGAGGGCGGCGCAGCGAGCAGTGCAACCACGCCGTCCAGGAATGCGCTGACGTGAAGTGCATATGAACTGGTAGCCGTCCCAAACGTCAAGGCGCGATGGCGATCAGCGCAGGCGTGCACGCACATTGCGGAGACTTGATGAATACGATTGTCCCTCACTGGTTGTGGCACATGGTCAATCAGTGCGCCCACCCGGTCGACATAATCCTGGTGGGATTCCTCGTGCTCCGCGGGCAGCGTGGCGAGCGGACTAATTGTGGAGTCATAGCGCAAGAGCTGCTCGAGGAACGGTAGATAGAAACAGTTTTCGTCCTCGGCTAGCTCAATCAAGGGCAGCAGATGTGCCTCGACAACCTGCCGCAGATCGTCGATGGACGCACGTGCTCGCAGCAGCCGCCGACGGCGGGTGAGGTAGTCCAGGCGGTTCGACAGGATGGCCTCAATCAGACCCTGCTTCGAGCCAAAGTGATATTGCACGGCCGACTTATTGGCTGTACCCGCCTCGGTTCCGATCTGGCGCAGCGGCACACCATCGAGTCCCCGCTGCGCAAAGAGCCGCTCCGCAGTGAGCACGAGTTGCTGTTTAGGCGACGACCCAACAGGAACAGGCATCAACTCAGGCATACAACCAGGATCCCATACTGGACAGATTAAGTCTGTCGACTTAGAGTTCAGTCTAATGACTGTACGGATGACATTATGAACGGTCCGGCGGAACCGGCCTTCCTGGACGTGATGGTTGCCGATCCCGAATTCGGACCTGTTTGGGAGCGACCGGGCCTGGGCCGGCGCGACCGTAGAATCGTGACATTGACGTGCGTATGCGCCAACGAAAGCGTTGAGCAGATAGACGCACATATGTATGCCGCACTGGCCAGCGGCGACGTCGACTACGACGAACTGCTGGAATTCGTTCTTCACTTCGCGGTCTACTGCGGGTGGCCGAGGGCCTCTCTGGCCGAGGGTGCGGCGCGCTCACAGTTCGCGCGACTCGCCGCAGAACGGAAGCAATCCGTTCCACCACGACCCGAGCTGTCGCCCGACTCGCTCGGGCCCAACGACCACGAACAGCGACTCGAGGATGGCGAACGCTGTTTCGTCGCCATCAACCTTTTGCCCTCACCGCCACGTGATTCACCGTACTTTCAGGCGGGCATCCTCGCCTTCGTATTCGGTCATGTATGGCAACGGCCCAACCTCGGACTCCGCGAGCGACGCCTGATCACCATCGCAGCGGTCGGCATCTCGGAAGCGCTCGGCCCGATTTACTCCCACGTCGGATCGGCGCTCGAGTCAGGCGACATCAGCCGATCAGAGATGGACGAAGTGATCCTGCAGTTTTCCGCTTACAGCGGGTTACCCAAAGGCCGCCTGCTGCAGAAGGCCGCCGACGAGTCATGGGCACGCATCAAGCCCGCAGACACCAGAGGAGATTGACGATGCCAAGACCGTTGGAGGGGATGGTCGCCTTCATCACCGGGGTGGCGCGGGGGCAGGGGCGCAGTCACGCCGTCCGACTCGCCAACGACGGTGCGAACATCATCGGTATCGACATCTGCGCCGACATAGCCGCCAATCACTACCCCATGGCATCGCGAGAGGAACTCGACGACACGATCGGTCTCGTCGAGGATACGGGCGGAAAAATGATCGGCACCGTCGCCGATGTGCGGAACTTTCACCAGGTGAAGGCCGCAGTCGACGCCGGAGTCGAGCAGTTCGGCCGCCTGGACATCGTGTTGGCGAATGCGGGTATCGCCCCGTTGGCTTTTCGAGAGTTGAGCATCGAAGAGGAACTGGAGCAGTGGCGAGTGGTGAACGCGGTCAACCTCGACGGCGCATATCACGCGGCGTGGGCCTGCATTCCCCATCTGATCGCGGGCAATCGCGGCGGATCGATCGTGTTCACCAGTTCTACCGCCGGACTCAAAGGGTTCGGCGGCCTACAGGGAGGAGGACTTGGCTATGCCGCGTCCAAACATGGGATCGTCGGCCTGATGCGCACACTCGCGAACGGCCTGGCGCCGAATAGCATTCGGGTCAACACGGTGCACCCCACCGCGGTCAACACGATGATGGCCGTCAATCCGGTGATGACAGAATTCCTCGAAAATTACCCCGGCGGCGGACCGCACCTACAGAACCCGATGCCCGTCGAGATGCTCGAGCCCGACGACATCAGCGCAGCCATCGCCTACCTGGTCTCCGACGCAGCCAAATACGTCACTGGGGTCACTTTCCCCGTCGATGCCGGCTTCTGCAACAAGCTATGAGCAACGACGGTCGAGCCGGGCGGGTCGCCGGCAAGAGAGTCCTGATCACCGGCGCCGCACGCGGTATGGGCCGCAGCCACGCGGTGCGGCTCGCCGGCGAAGGCGCAGACCTGATATTGATCGACATCTGCGCCCCGTTGCCTGAGCTCGACTACCCATTGTCGACCGAAGCTGACCTGGACGAGACGGTGCGCCTCGCCACCGAATGCGGGGCACGGGTGGCTACGAGAATCGTTGATGTGCGCGACGAAGCCGCCATGAAAGAAGCGGTCGACACCTCTGCCGCCGAGCTCGGCGGCCTTGATGCGGCGGTCGCCAACGCCGGAGTGCTGACCGCAGCGGCGTGGGATGGCACGACTGCCGAACATTGGCGGGTTGTGCTCGACGTCAATCTGATTGGTGTCTGGAATACCTGCGCCGCGGCGATACCCCACCTGCTCGAGCAGGGCGGGGGCAGCCTGGTGAACATCAGCTCATCGGCGGGAATCAAGGGCACGCCATTTCATCTTCCGTATACCGCATCCAAGCATGGAATCGTCGGAATGAGCGTTGCGCTCGCGAACGAGCTTGCCGCCGAAAGCATTCGAGTGAACACCGTGCACCCGACAGGCGTGATGACCGGCATGGCTCCCCCGTCGATGCACGAACAGATCGCTGGACGACCCGACCTCGTCCCGATCTTTCTCAATGCCCTTCCAGCACCACTGATAGAAGCCTCCGATGTAAGCAACGCTGTCCTGTTCCTCGTATACGACGAGTCTCGGTACGTGACTGGCCTCGAGTTCAAAGTCGATGCTGGAGTGACGATCAGGTGATCAATCGAGATCAAATCGATGTTCAGGAAGTCGGCCTCGACGCAACAACACCAGGTGGCGCAATAGCATGACTCCACTCGGCGTCAGGCCACCACCGCTGAACGCGCCGACTGAATCGCCCCGGGTTTGATGCACACCGGTTATTGGTCTGCGGCCTCTGAGTGGGCTGTGTTCGAAGCGTAGTGGATGGCCTCGTAATCGACCGGTGGGGCGGCCCAGTCGGTGCATGAGCCGGTCGGCGTTGTACCGATGTACCCACTCGGCGGTGAGCAGCTCGATGTCGGTCAGACGGTGCAACTGTCCTCGCCGGAACGGTGAGTCGTTGCGGACAGCGTCGGTCTTGGGCAGCTCTATGGTCGTCTCCGCCAAGTTGTTGTCGAAGGCGTCCGCGGCCGTGCCGACCGAAGCCACCAGCCCGGACGGCGCCAGGGTCTCGCCGAAGCGCGCAGAGGTGTAGTGCGAGCCCGCGTCGCTGTAGTGAATAGTGTTACCCAACAATGGATTACCTTTGTAGTGGCGAAGCTGAGCAGCATGGTGGATTGCTCGGCGGACGAACCGGTCCTCCTTACTCACCTCCGCGCCTTCCGCTTCGCACCACATCCAGCTAACATTGCACCGTTAGCGGTAAACGGCAACTGGGCGTGGCCAGGAACACTGAACTCCGCGGAGTATCGTGGTTGAGCCGAGGAGGGCGCGACTTTGACGTTTCTCCAGACCTGGTGGCGCCAGCCGGACCATTATCACCTGTTAAGAGATTTTTTTAGCGCCCATAAGAAACAGCGAACTTTCCAATTTTTTGTCGCGTTCATCAGCGTCGCTTTGGCAACTTTGCCTTTAGCGGCCGTGTTCACTCCAGTCGGCCCTCATTCCACTCCCGGACGTGTGCTGTCGGTGGGGGTCGCTACCTTGGCCTGCGCTATGGCAGCGTTGTGGCTGGTCCACTTTCCCAGCCGCCGGCAATCTGTTTCGTTCGTTGGCGCCTCAGCCCTAGCCATTGCCATTTCGTGTACGCAGGACTCTGATGCGCTTGCAGGACTGCTTGGCGCCACGACATTTGCCATGCTTGGCGGTTATGTCGCGATCATGCACTCTGCTCGGGTGATGGCACTGTATCTAGTGGTCGCCGCCTCAACCACAGGCGTCCTAGCCGCTCGGGCCGCCGAACAATATGGTGTAACGCTGGCTGCCAGCAAATTTGCACTCGTTACTACTGGCGCTCTGGCTATGCCGGTCGCCGTGCAAGCCTTAATCCAGTACCTCGGGGTTGACGCCGCTAACGCGGGAATCGATTCACTGACAGGTCTGCTAAACAGACGTGCTTTTGAGCGGATGTCGACAGATCTGGCCCGTAGGACAAACATACACAAAAACCAACTGCAAAACTTGTGCGTGATCATGGTCGACCTCGATCAGTTCAAGCTTCTTAACGATACCTTCGGGCACATCGCTGGCGATGAGGTATTGATTGCGGTCAGCGCCGTTCTGCGCCGTTGCTCCCCAATAGGTTCTGTGATCAGTCGGATGGGCGGCGAGGAGTTCCTCGTCGCGGTGGCGCTACAGCCTGAGCAGGCAAAGTGTGTGGCTGAAAACATCCGGGCACAAATAGCTATGCTCCGCCACGGGGTCACAGCAAGCGTAGGAATCGCCTATACGGATTCTCTAGTTTCCGAATCGATTCGCGTTATTCCGCAGCTGGCGCGAAGTGCAGACTGCGCGATGTATGAGGCGAAACGCATGGGGGGAAATCGGGTCATCTGCTCGAGTTCTTTCCAGTAGCAGTGAGGCTGGCCCCCTTCGCCACAGTACGGGCGGACCGACTGCTCTCGGTCCGGCCTGCGTGGGCTTCCGAGCGCAGGTTCGCCGCCCTAGACCCGGGTCGAAGATCGACGAACAGACCTTTGGACGTAGAGTGCCACGGCTCACAAACGAAGGCTAGGTTCCCCGGTTTCTTCGTAGACGATGGCGAACGCACCGATAAACGCTGCGGCACTTGTCATCCCCCGGCCCAGAGTCCATCCGAGGGTTAGCGCCACGTACTGGCGGTGATGGCTCGGACCAGCCTCAACCCATCGCTGCGTGGCTGTAACAGGATGCCCCGGCGCGGGAACAACAACGGGTACGCTGCTCAACCGCGGATTCGGCCAAGCGGTGAGTTCCACGGAAGAATCGCCCCCACCGCTCCTAGCGGTTCAATGCGGTTGTACTGCAACTGATTGGAGCCCGCGGGCAGGACGCTTGATGAGCACGACGGGCTGCCGACGTTGGGGAAGACACCGCACACGTCCTTTCCTGGCTGGATCAATCCGAAGAAGCACGCAGCGGATCCTCGTCGGCGGCGCTCGCGGCTACGACGGTGTGACGACCACCGGACATGGCACACATTGCTCGGCCGACCGCTCTGCGGTCGACCTGGAGGGCTTGGTCTTGCAGGTCGAGCAGGTTGATCTGGTCCGCAAAGGGACCCGTCTGCCGAAGGCATCAGCCTCACGGTAGGTCACGGCGGGCACTGGGCGGTGATCGGACCCAACGGCGCAGGCAAGAGCACGCTGCTGAGCCCGCTCGCCCCCTTCCCCGCTGAGCGGTGTACGCGCTGGGCCGCCAACTCGGGCAAGTCGACAGGCGATAACTGGGCGGCGCGATCGGTCATGTCGATCCTCGACACCGACTCGAATGTCCTCTCACGCCAACGCAAGTCGTGCTGAACTGCCTTAACAACAGCAGCGTCTTCCGCCGCGCCCCCATCCGACGACATCAAGATGGCCGAGGACTTGCTGTGGCGCCTGGGAATAGCCCACCGTAGCCCTGTGTGGCAGCCCACGATGTCGCAGGGCGAGCGAGGTCGTGTTCTCATCGCGCGAGCACTGATGGCCTCGCCCAAGTTGTTGCTGTCCGACGAACCGGAGACCGGGCTCAACATCGACGACCGCGAAGCTCTGCTGGAGGCGCTCAACGCCATCGTCGGCGACCGGCCCAGCATGGTTCTGTTCTGGGCCCCCACCATCTTGAGGAGTTGCCCGCGTCCACCTCGCATGCAATTTTTGCGCGCTGGACAGGTCGTCGCCGCAGGCCCGATCGATGGGACTATCACTTTGGGCAGCCTCAGCGCTTGTTTCAACCGCGAACTCCACGTCCATCGCGGATACGGTCGTTGGACGGCGCGCTCTCAACAGCTTTCGGAATAGAGGCGGCGCCAAGTGAGCACCCCCCGGCGCTGCGCCTGGCAGATCGGCGACTTGGCCGCGCGGAGGTCGGAGTGAATCGTACAGTGGACCGATGAGCGGCCGTATCCAAGCAGACGCGAACGATGGCGGACCGCAACAGTTGCCTGATGGACGTGCGGTTGATGTGCGTGATATCCGTTCCGACGATCTGCGTTACCTGGTTGCCATCGCACGCAGCGGCAGCCGCCAGGCGGTGGCGCGCGATCTCGGAGTAGACCACACCACGGTGTCAAGACGGCTACATGCGTTGGAGAAGGTTCTGGGTGTGCGATTGCTGCAGCGCAGCGCCGATGGCTGGGATCTTACCGAAGTGGGACGCGCAGTAGCCGAAAAAGCGGCGCGCATCGAGGAGGTGGTTCAGGACACTGCCGAACTTGTCAGTGGCACGGGACAGCACACGCTGCGGGGCACGATCCGGGTTGCGGCCCCAGACGGTTTCGGATCTCTTTTCGTTGCGCCGGCGCTGGCACGTTTGCGGATGGAACACCCCGAGTTGACCGTCGAATTGATCACCGCAACAAGGCAACTGAACTTGGCGCAGTCCGGGTTCGATCTTGCCGTTGCGGTCGGAACCACCGTGAGTAGCCGCCTGGTTTCCGAGCAACTATGCCAATGCGCACTCGGCTTGTATGCCACCGAATCCTACCTCATCGGATACGGACAGCCGAAGTCGGTACCGCAGCTCATCGATCATCCATTGGTCTTCTTCGTCAACTCACTGCTCCAGGTGGGCGACCTGGATTTGAGCCGCCACCTGCCGGATATGTCAGCGAAATTTATGTCCACCAACATCTTTGCCCATGTGTCGGCGACCGTCGCCGGCGGAGGGATCGGTCTACTACCGGCCTTCATGGCGGATCGCCACGCAAATCTGCGGCGTGTGCTCGCGCGCGAAGTCGATGTCCGCGTGGGATTCTCGCTGGCCGCTCGCAGAGAAAGTCAGAGCAACCCGGTGGTGCAGGCGGCGCGCCGCGCTATCCGGCAAGAGGTCGCCAACCGAGGTGACGAGCTGGTGCCTCCGACGAGCCCAAGCTGACGATCGCCGGCGAGTGTGATGAGGAGGACGGGCCGGAAGCGCGCTCTGATGCGCTGCCGCCCTCGGGTGATGACGGCAGTAGCGGATGTCGTCAGACCGCGACGACGTCAGGCAGAGCAGAGTAACCACCCACGGGCATCGTCATACCCGTGACCCAGCTGGCGGCATCTGACGCCAGGAAGGGGATGACCGACGCCAGCTCGACCGGCTGACCGAAACGCCCCAGCGTCCTGCGATCCAGGATCGACTGTGCGCCCGCGGGGTCGTTCTTGAGCGGTGCGAGCAGCGGGGTGTCGATCCATCCCGAGGCCACAGATTGAACCGGATGTGTCTGCTGCGTAGGCAACGGCGAGCGCCTTAGTGAGCTTATCGATACCACCCTGGCTGGCGACATAGGCCGGTCCCAGCCCGTCGCCGAAGGAGGCGAACATCGCGAGAAGTTGACGATCGCGCCACCACCGTCGGCGGCCAACAGCGGGCGTGCCAAAGTGCCAGCCGTCCCGATGCCGGCGAGGCCCGCGGCGGCGGCACTCTAAACGGCGGGCAGACCGACTCCCCGCTGGCACCAGGATGAGAACGGCCGCCCCGCCGCGGGCGTCCCCGCGCTGGAACAGCGCGAGGTACGCGGTGACGCACGGCACGCCGATCGATACCCCCGGTCGAAGGACACGTGGTCGGGCAGATCCCGAACGACTGTCGATGGGCACGTCATCAGTTACGCATAGGTCGGGAGTTGGTTGACCCGAGCGCAGCGACGAAGACGCGGTCTCCCACCGACGTCGTGGTGACTGCGGGGCCCACCTCCATGACCACACCGGGGATGTCAAATCCCGGTGTGTACAGCAAATCGGGGGTTGCGACTGCATATTTGCCGGAGCGAATGTACGTATCCGCCGGATTAGCCCACGCGGCGTGTACTTGGATCAGCACCTCGGCAGGTTGGGGGCGCGGAGCTGCTCCCGCCAGGTAGTTCAGGACCTCCGGTCAACCGAATTCGCGTACGTCAATCTTGTTCATCGGTCCCTCAACGAATTGTCGGCACCACTGCAGGATGGGGCACTCAAGCCCGTGCCCTACCCACCCTGCGGCGGCGGCCGTCTGCCACAACTAATCGTGCAAGCGTGGGGTCATATGGTGCGAATCAGACCACTCTTACGTAGATCAGCGATGGAGGGGTAACCGTCGATAGCCATGAGAAGGTCGGCCTCGGCGAGGATCGAGCGCAGTTGTTGGACCACCCCATCGCGCCCTCCGACAGCCAGGGCGTAGGCGTAGGGCCGGCCGATCCCGACCGCAGTAGCGCCCATTGCCAACGCCTTGACAACATCGGAACCGCTGCGCACGCCTGAGTCGAACAACACCGGGACATCGCCGCTGGCTTCCACGACGCCAGCCAGCATTTCCAACGTGGACAGCCCCCCGTTTGCTTGGCGGCCACCGTGGTTGGAGCAATATACGCCGTCGACCCCCAAGTCGATTGCCTTGCGCACGTCGTCGGGATGGCAGATACCTTTGACCACGATCGGCAGATCCGTTGTCTTCCTGATCCATTCAAGGTCAGACCACTGCAGGGAATTGCCGAAGATCTTCATCCACTCCAGTGACGCCGCCGCGATGTCGTCCTCGGGCGTCTTGTCGAGACGTTTGCGGAAGAAGGGGTCGGTGAAATAGTTCGCAAGGCAGTGGCCACGCAGCTGCGGGAAGTTGCCGAAGTTCAGATCGCGGGGACGCCACCCTGTGATCCAGGTGTCCAGCGTGATCGTCAGCGCTTTGAAGCCGGACGCCTCGGCACGGTGGATGAGACTCTCCGCCAGGTCACGGTCGCCGGGGGTGTACAGCTGGAAAAACCCCGGGGTATCGCCGAAGCGAGCTGCCACCTCCTCCATCGGATCCATCGACAAGGTTGACGCCATCATCGGGACTCCGGTATCAGCGGCCGCCTCGGCGACGTGGAGATCGCCGTGAAAGTCCTGCGCGCACAGACCGACAACGCCGATCGGGCACATGAAGATGGGGGAGGGTAGGTCAATGCCGAAGATCGACACCGAAAGATCGCGTTCGTACACGCCGTTGAACATCCGGGGCATCAAGCCCCACTTGGTGAAGGCAGTGGCGTTGGCTCGCTGGGTGTACTCATCACCGCACCCGCCCGCGACGTAGCTGTGTACCCACCAGGGCAACACCTCGCCAGCCTTCGCCTCCAATGCGGCGAAATCGACGGGGTACCGGGGAACTACGCCGTTCAGCCCGTCCCGGTAGATGTCGAACTGGAAATCGCCGTACTGTTGTTTGGGCATTACTGTTCTCCTTCGGCACTAAGTAGTAGAAGTCGGTCTGAGGCACCCGAGCGGGCGGCGAATCACAGTGTGTCGCCTCGGGTCTCAGTCAACCCCGTCGTACACAGAAGGCTGACCAACGCGAACAACGCCAACATTGCGCCGATCGCCCACTGCCCATACACGGCGAGCAGCGAACCCGCGATCACCGGTGGAATCGCGCCGCCGACGATCCCGCCCAAGTTGTAGGCCAGCCCGCTTCCGGTGTAACGGAATCGAGTGGCGAAAAGCTCTGGGAAGAAGGAGGCGATCGGACCGTAGGGCAGGCCGAGAATCAGGAAGGTGCCACCGATGGCGGCGACGAAGGTGAGCCGCGATCCGCCGTCGATGAGTGGCATCACCGCGAACGACCATGGCAACGCCACAATGAAGCCGGCGATGATCATGGGCTTGCGCCCGATGCGATCACACAGGACTGCAGATACAGCAGTGGCCAGCATCATGCACAGGCCGCCGACGACGCAGGCGGCAAGCACCAACCAATACGGATGACCGATCTCCGTCCGTCCATAGCCGGTCAGGTAGGTGCCTCCGATGAAGACGAAGGTGAAGACCGATGCGATCGAGCCCGCGGCCAAGAACACCTGCTTGGGCTGTTGCCGCAGAACCTCGATCAGCGGCGCGCGGGTGGCGTGTGACTTCGACTGAGCCTCCCGGAAGACCGGAGTCTCCTCGATGCTCATGCGGACATACAGCGCGATGGCCAAGAGAACGACGCTGAACAGGAACGGTAGCCGCCACGCCCAATCGAGAAAGACCGTGCTCTCGGCGCCCACAGTGACGTTGACAACCAGGAACGCCAAGCTGCTCAACGCCAATCCCGCACCTACGCCGATCTGCGGGAACATCCCGTAGCGGCCCCGCTGCGCCGCTGGGGCGTATTCAGCACTCAGTAGTGCTGCTCCCGCCCACTCACCGCCTACCGCGAAGCCCTGCAACAGTCGCAAGATCAGCAGCAGTATCGGGGCGACCACTCCGATGGTCTCGGTACTGGGCACGAGGCCGACCGCTACAGTCGACAGTCCCATGATCATCAATGTGGCCACCAGTGTGCGCTTGCGGCCCAGTCGGTCACCGAAGTGCCCAAAGAACGCAGCGCCAACTGGGCGAGAGAAGAAGGCCACCGCGAAGGTGGCGAAGGAGGCGATCGCCCCTAGCGTCGGGCTTTGGTCCGGAAAGAAGACACGCGGGAACACCAAGGCCGCTGCTAGTCCATAGATGTAGAAGTCGTAGTACTCGATGGCCGACCCCACGAAGCTTGCGAAAGCGACGCGTTTCATCGGTGCGCCCGCAGATGGTGGGCTCGCTGATGGTGCTGTCGTTGGTGAGTGGGGGCTCGTAGTCACGTAGACCCTCCTTCCGGTCGAATTTCAATCGACGATGGAATTTCGTAGTACGGCGACGCGATAGCGCACACCGCGCGCCATCGTTGGAAGTGCTGAGGCCTGGTCGGCGCGACAAATGCCCTCCAGCAGAGACCTGCGTCACAACAGATTGTGACACACTTTTAGGCGCTCACAAAGCCCGAGCGTCAGAACTAAGCTGGGCATTAGTGCACACCTGCTTCGCGATAATGCTCATTGACCGCCAAGTCGAGTGCAAAGTCGCGTTGGTCTGTGACACAATTTGGAGAAGATGTGTCTGGCTGTTCCTACAAATGATGGCGGTGCATGATCTCGCGCGAATTACACGACGACGGCAGCGCACCAGAGGTCATAGCCCTGCAACTCCGCAATGACCTGATCGAGGGTGTGATTGCGCCGGGTAGCAGGATCACCGAGGAGGCGCTATGCCTGCGATTCACAGCGGGGCGGCACTCGGTCCGCGCCGCGATTCGGATGCTTCTGGCTGAAGGCTTGGTGACGCACGAGCGCAACAAGGGCGCCCTCGTGCCCCCCATCACTGAGCAGCGCATCGATGAGATGTGCTCCTATCGCGCAGCGCTCGAGTTAGGGGCCCTGCGGATCACTTTGGCCGGCGGGAACAACGACTTCGCCGAAGTTGCCGAGTCCGTCGAGTACCTCGAGTCGCTGCCCGATAGCACGCAGTGGCGAACGGTGATCGACGCTCACGCCGCGATTCACCACCAGATCGTTGTGACGAGCGGAAACCAGCGACTCATAAGGGCCCACCGCGATTGCGAAGCCGAGCTGGCCTTCATGTTCTCCACCATCAAAGCGGAGTATTCTGCGCAACGACTCGCCGTCGTGCACCGGTACTTGCTGGAGCAGCTACGGGTGGGAGGCGAGGCGGCCATCAGGGCGCTTGAGGAAGATCTTGAGCTGGGCGGCCGCTCGGCGTTGCACTTGGCGCTGAGGCGGCATCGTCAATCCGAGAGTTTCCGCACAGTGGAAAGCTCGGTCGCCAAGTGATGGCCGGCAGTTCTATCGACAACCAAGTGCGGTCAGCAGCGGAACCAGGGTGACGCGCGCTACGAGCTATGAAGTGTCCGATTTGCTTGCGCCGGCGTGGCGTTCCTACCGCTGGCACGATCGGGATCACCGCTGGCGGAGAGGTATTCGCGGAAGGTGATGGGTTGCTGGCCGGTTAGTTGTTCGATGTGGGGCTGATCTTGGGTATAGCCCCCTCGATGGTCTCGTCATGGAAGATGGCTTGGATTCCGCGGATGTCGCCTGATCAGGCCCGACTCGTACACCACTCGGCTGGACGCAAACCGGCCGCGCTTTTTGGACGGTTGTGGCGACCAAGAACCTGGCGCGCAATATATCTAGCGTGCTAGGCTATAGCGTGTAAGTTAATTGGTCGCTAGGGGAAGTGGAGGGACCGTGCCGGAGGCATCGCGTGGTCACCTGGGACGTCAACTGTCGTTCGCGCTGTACGGTGCCGCCAACCGGATGATCCGTCAGCACAAGCCAATCCTGGAACCGCTCGGGTTGACGTTCCCGCAGTACTTGGTGGTAGTGGCGCTACTCGATGGCGCGCCGCTACCGGTAGGCGCTCTAGGAGCGCGCCTTGACATGGACACCGGCACCATCACACCGTTGGTGAAGCGGTTGGAAACCATCGGCATGGTGACCCGAACACGGGACGTCGCCGACGAGCGGCGGGTGTTCGTCGACCTGACAGACCGCGGCCGTGCCCTCGAACCCGAGATCCGCGGCGTCACTGACCAAATCAAATCAGCCTGCCAACTTACCGACGAAGGCATCGACGAGCTTCGGTGCACGCTAGAAGCACTCGGACATCCCGTCGCCGACTAGGTCTGGCATTACATGAAGGGAAGAACCATGAAAATCGGAATTATCGGCGTCGGGCACATCGGCAAGACACTGAGCCAGCGGCTGGCAGCCGCCGGACACGATGTCAAGGTCGCCAACTCACGGGGCCCAGAAACCATCTCATCCGACACCCTGCAAACCGGGGCGCGAGCTGTACCGGCATCCGAGGCCGCCGCGGACGTCGACGTCCTGATCCTGTCCACCCCTTTGAACCGCATTCCCGACATCGCACCGATCGTGGCCGGCGCAGCACCGGACACCGTCGTCATCGACACCTCCAATTACTACCCGGTTAGGGACTCCCAGATCCAGGCCATCGAGGACGGCCAGATCGAGAGCCACTGGGTGGCAGAGCAACTCGGTCGTCCCGTCGTAAAGGCGTGGAACGCCATCGGGTCCGGATCATTCGCCAACAAGAACACCCCGCCGGGAACGCCGGGCCGCATCGCCATCCCCGTGGCCGCTGATGACGCCACGTCGCGGGCCTTGGGCATCGCCCTGGTCGAGGACACCGGTTTCGACGCCTTCGACGCCGGCGGGCTGGACCAATCGTGGCGGCAGCAGCCCGGAACACCGGCCTACTGCACCGATCTGACCAGCGACGAAATGCCGGCCGCACTTGCCACCGCCGATGCGGCCCGATCACCCAAACGCCGCGATATCGGGATGGCCGCCATTGCTGAACGATTCGGTGCCGACGGCACCAACCCGGACGAAGACTACGGGGTGCGCCTCAACCGCGCTCTCAACATGTGACATGTCGGCTTGTCGCCAACGCGGTATGTCGCGCCCGAAACAGCCAGCAGCCGTGGCGATAACGGTACGCACCCATGAGACTCGCACTCGTACATGCAGAACGGAAAGTCATGCATTCCCACGAAACAGGCAAGGCGACAACGGCCCAGACGGATTCGCGCCATGCGGCCGACAAACCCGACCTCGGCCATTTCGGCGTGTGGACGACCAATCCGGTCTCCCCGAAAGCCGCCGAAGCAATCGAGAAACTCGGCTATGGGGCGGTGTGGGTCAGTAGCGCCGGCCCCGACGACCTGTCCTGGGTCGACCCGATCTTCGATCGCACAGCCACGCTGAAGGCCGCGACCGGGATCATCAACATCTGGCATTCTCCGGCAGGGCCGGTGGCAGATGCCTTTCACCGCCTCGAGGCCCGTCACCCGAGACGGTTCGTGCTCGGCATCGGCGCCGGCCACCGCGAAGCGATCTCGCAGTGGGAGAAGCCGTTCGACGCGCTCAATGCCTATCTTGATGACCTGGACCGCTATGGTGTGCCCGCTGATCGCCGGGTGCTTGCTGCACTCGGCGACGGCGTCCTCAAGCTCTCCGCGCGGCGCGGGGCCGGCGCACACCCGTATCTGACCACCCCTGAGCACACCGCCCGGGCCCGCGAGGTGATGGGGCCGGGCGCGTTCTTGGCGCCCGAGCAGAAAATCGTGCTGTCCGAAGACGCCGCCGAGTCCCGCGCATCGGGCCGCGCCGCACTTGACCTATACCTCGGCCTGGCCAACTACCGCAACAGCTGGAAACGACTCGGCTTCCACGACGACGATGTCGCCAAGCCCGGCAGCGACACACTCGTCGATGCCGTCATCGCTCACGGCGGCGCCGAACAGATCGCTCAACGCCTCCAGCAGCACCAGGCCGCCGGCGCCGATCACGTCGCCATTCAGGTCATCGGCACCACCGATCTGCTGTCAGCACTGACCACTATGGCTGCAGCCCTTGGTCTGTCGCCACGACACTGAACGCCACCACCACCGAAGATCGGCAGTTGCCAACATCCATGGCGTAGCCGCGCATCCGCAGCCACCACGGCTGACCGCACACAGGAACGAGAAGAAACGAGGCCCACCATGACCACCCTGGGAATCATTGGCAGCGGCAACATCGGCACGGCAGTGGCACGGCTGGCAACCGCCGCCGGCATCAGCGTTGTCATTGCCAACTCGCGAGGGCCCGAAACCCTCACCGAACTGGTCGAGGAGTTGGGCACCCGGGCCACAGCTGTCACAATCGAGGATGCAGCCGGCAGCGGCACCGCCGTCCTGCTGAGCATCCCGATCTCGGCCTACCAGAGGCTTCCCGAAGGAATTTTGAGCGGTAGAACGGTGCTCGACACCGGCAACTACTATCCCTCCCGTGACGGCCGCATCCCCGAACTCGACTCGGGCCAGTACACCCAACTTCAGCTCGCGAAGAAGGTGCTTCCCGGCGCAGTGTTGGTGAAGGCCTTCAGCAATATCCTCGCCCACCACATCCCCCAACTCGCCCGACCATCCGGTGCGCCAGACCGCACCACCTTGCCCATCGCCGGCGACGACGCCGGCGCCCTGGACCTCGCAGCCGGTTTGATCGACCGACTCGGATTCGACACCCTCAACATCGGAGACGCCTCGCAGACTTGGCGTTTCGAGCCCGACTCGGCCGGATACACACAGATCTACTTGTCCGATCCGACCGTGCCTGTCGATAAATTCATGACCACCCCCGCGGCACCCGTCTCCACGGATACCCTGCGCTCCACACTGGCTTCGGCCACGCGCGTGAACGTAGCCGACCGGACGGCCTGACTGGCGAACCAATACGAAGATCGGCGGGCCACGGCGAAGCCACTTTTCAAGGGCTTCGCGCCGGCGGTCCGCAAAGCCGCGGTATCAGCGGCAGTACTGACTCGGCATGGCGAGTCAGTACTGGCCCACCACCGCGGAGTCGGCCACCGACCTCTGAGTCACCCGCATCACCCGTGAGTCGCTACCACACGATGACACCACATCAACCACCCAGCACGAATCACCCAGCACGCGAAAACGAAACCACAGAAGGGAAGTGAGTGTGCGATGACCCGGCACTCTCAGGCTGAGATGGTCGAACTCGAAACTGTCGAACTGCTCCACGGACAAGCAGCCCCTGATGACGTCGGCTTCACGCTTCAAGGCGTCTCAGGAAAAGACGGTGCCGCCTTCGCGCTCGCAGATGATCAGGTCTCCGAGTACAAGTTGAGCGCTGACTCCATAGCTCAAGCCGACGTACCTTCCGGAATCTATTACCACTTCCGGTGGATCAGTCACCTCGTGTATCCAGGTGTGCCCAGAAGCGTGTATCTCTACGTGCCGCGCGGCGGCGAGCAAGCTGAATCCGTCAACCTGCTCGTATGCCAAGATGGCCGCTACTATGTTGGGCCACAGCTTCAGGCGACCACCGTGCTGGACAACCTCGTGCATAAGGGCGAGATTCCGATGACGGTCGGCCTGTTCGTCTGCCCCGGCGAGAGTGGCCCGGGCTACCCCATCTTCGGTGGCAACCACAACCGCAGCGTCGAATATGACGAGGTCAACGGCGATTACGCTCGATTCCTAGTTGAGGAGCTGTTTCCTGTCGTTCGTAGAAAAGTGCGGCTCACGCACGACCCACGGGGTCGCGTAATTTGCGGTATCAGTTCCGGCGGTGCCTGCGCGATGACAGCGGCATACCACCGACCGCAAGACTTCGGCAACGTCATCTCACACTGCGGCAGCTTCATCAACATCCGCGGAGCCCACCAACTCCCCACAATGTTCCGGCAGACTCCGCGCAAACCAATCAGAATCTGGCACCAAACAGGGGCACGCGATGTCGACATGATTTTCGGCAGCATCCCCATCGCCAACGCTGACATGGATGCTTCCCTCAAGTACCGCCGCTACGACTCTCAGTTCGTGTACGGCAGCGGCGGGCACAGCCTCCGTCACGGAGGAGCGGTGTTCCCCGAGACCCTCCGATGGATCTTCCGAGACCAAGTTGACGACAGATAGGGGCTATCTCGCGAACGGTGTTTCCGGCGGCTTTCATCAGTAGGTTTCGGCTGCCGGGAATCCGTCGGCGAAGGTGATAGCGAACGCATTAACGGCAGGTCTCCACCACATCGTCCATCGAGCCGTGCCGGCACCGGTCCGGTCCAGTGATCGGGTGACCAGATAGAGGCACTTGAGTGCTGCCTGCTCGGAGGGGAAGTGGCCGCGGGCCTTGATCGCGCGGCGGTAGCGGGCGTTGAGCGACTCGATGGCATTGGTGCTACAGATGACACGGCGGATCTCCACGTCGTAGTCCAGGAACGGGATGAACTCCGCCCAGGCGCTGTCCCACCGGCGGATCACCGCCGGGTAGCGTTGCCCCCATTTCTAGACCAGATCGCCGAACGCTGCGCGGGGTGCGGTCGCGTTGACTGCGGTGTAGATCGGTTTCACATCGAGCTTGATCTCATCCCAGTACTTTCGGGACGTGAGGCGAAAGATGTTGTGCAGCAGGAGAATGCTGCATGTTTGCACGATCGCCCGCGGCCACACGTTGCCCACCGCCTCGGGCATTCCCTTCAGCCCATTGCAGACGACGAAGAAGGTGTCCTTAACGTCGCGGTTGCGCAGATCGGTGAGCACGCATCCAGAACTTGGCGACCTCTCCACCGGTGCCGGCCCACAAGCCGAGGATGTCGCGTTCCCCGGCCGGGGTGACCCCGATGGCCACGTAGAACGGCCGGTTGGCGACCTGGCCGTCGCGGACCAACACCGGAGATCGCGTCGATGAAGATCGCGGCGTAGGTCTCATCCACAGGCCGCACCGACCAGTCGTTCATTTCCTCGATGACCTTGTCGGTGATGCGGCTGATCGCTTCCCCGGAGACAGACGCCCCGTAGATCTCAGCGAAATACCCTGAAATCTCCCCAGCGGCAGGTCCTTTGGCGTACAACGACAAGACCACCTCATCGACCCCGGACATCGGCGTTGACCTCCCGGATAATCGGGTCCCACCGTGATCTCCAGCGATTTTGGCGCCGCAGCGGGCAGCTGCATCGAGTGCGCCCCGAATCCCTACGCGAGAATCCGGTGACGTTGTGGGACAGGCCATCACCGTAGCTTCCGAGCCCAGGACGTAGAACTCGTAGCCGTCGACCACTACATGAGTGGACTTTGGCGGGCGCCACGGAGACATCCACGATGCGGACTGTTCGAGGGCCCGCTCCCGCGTCCAGACGGTCACCTGTCGTCTCGTTCATCTTGCGCCGTCTCCGCTGTGTGCCCTCATGTTGATCGATGACAACGCGGTGCGAGCCGGCCACTGCCTCGGTCACGTTCCTCCAGACAAGAAGCAACTGATCTTGAATCTCTATGGTTGAGACTCGGCGGTTATTTGAGTGCATCGGCGATGCCGGTCCAGGCGGGTTTGCGTCGGTAGTCCTCGGTCAGCGGCGTTGCGGCGCCGTAGCCGGAGAAGCTATCTGGGTAGTCGGCGATCCAGGATCGCTTGTCGGTGAATCCCCATACGGTCAGTCCAGTGCATCGGGGCCCCCGCCGGGGCGGCTGTGCGGGATAGCTCGCGAGAGTGGTCGAGGGTGCGTTGCCGACCGAATCACCAGGAGGCGTTCAGACGCTGGGTCATGCTGCGCTGCCACGAGTGCACCACAGGACCCTAATCCGACCCACGCACTGATGCGACGACTATGGCGGTAGTGCTGTGTCCAAGACACGACCGAGTAAGACCCTAGGACACATCTGTCTGTGCGATCTTCGGTGAGACCCGGCCATCCGCATCACCCGCCGTCTGGTCGACCCGGGTTAGCTAGCCAAGTTATTGAGATTCCTACACATGTCGACGGACGACACTCGTCGTAGCTGTATGAAAGCCGTGGCATTGGTGACCCCTCCGCCTCAGCCGAGTCTGGCCCTCACCTCGACGAACACCATAGGAACACCCCGCGGGGCGGCAACCAGTTTGTCTCACTTTCATGTCACAAATGACATCCGCGTGCCACAAAGAATGAGACAGTGACATCTCATTTGTGAATCGACAGTGTCGTCAGCCGTCACCACATGTGACCCGGGTTACACGGATGAACACCTCGGCAATAGTGTGCACCCATGACATCACTCGTCCCGCCGCCGACTTCGCTCCGGGTGATCCAGTGGACCACCGGCAACATCGGCAAGCGCTCCCTGCACGCGATCATCGGCCGCGACGACATGGAACTCGTCGGCGTCTACGCCCACGGTGCCGACAAGATCGGCGTGGACGCCGCGGACCTGGCCGGCTGGCCGGAGCGGACCGGCGTCACCGCCACCAACGACATCGACGCGCTGATCGCGCTCAAGCCCGACGCCTGTTGTTACAACCCGCTGTGGCCCGACATCGACGAACTGGTCCGCCTACTGGAAGCCGGCATCAACGTATGCTCCAGCGCGGCCTGGATCACCGGCGGCAAGCAGACCCCGCAAGACCGGCATCGCATTGAGAATGCCTGTGCGGCAGGTAATTCCACTATCTTCGGCAGCGGTGCGCATCCCGGCATGACGAACATGGTCGGCATGGTGCTCTCCGGTTCCTGCGAGCGGGTCGACGAAATCCGGATCACCGAATCGGTGGACTGCTCCACCTACGAGTCGGCGGGCACCCAATCGGCGATGGGCTTCGGCCAGGATCCCGAGACACCGGGCCTCCAAGAGAGCGTGCGCAAGGAGAGCGAGGTCTTCGCGGAGTCGGCGGCGATGATGGCCGACGCGATCGGCGCGCAACTGGACCGGCTGACCTTCGACGTCACCTTCACCGCCGCCACCGACGACACCGACCTGGGCTTCATGCAGATCCCCAAGGGCACCGTGGGCAGCGTGTACGGCTATCACCGCGGCTGGGTGGGCGACAAGAATGTGGTCAGCGTCGGATTCAACTGGATCATGGGCAGCCACGTGACACCGCCGAAACCCCTTGAGCACGGCCATGTCATCCAGGTGTTCGGCACCCCCAACATGCGCACCGTGCTGCACTGCCTACCGCCAAAGGGCTGGACCGAACCGGGCTTCATGGGGCTGGGCATGATCTACACCGCGCTGCCGGTCACGAATGCGGTACCCGCCGTCGTGGCCGCCCCGCCCGGCATCGTGACACTGAAAGACCTGCCGCCGATCACCGGCCGGTTCGCCCGGTAGGGCACCAGCATGTGGGACGAGACCGTGGACGTGGTCGTCGTCGGTTCCGGCGGCGGAATCACCGGCGCCTACACCGCGGCGCGGGAGGGCCTGTCCGTGGCGCTGGTCGAGGCGACCGACAAATTCGGTGGCACCACGGCATATTCGGGCGGCGGCGGCATGTGGTTCCCGGCCAATCCGGTGCTGGTCCGGGCCGGCACCGATGACACGATCGACGACGCCCTCGCCTATTTCCACGCCGTCGTCGGCGATCGCACACCCCGAGCGTTGCAGGACACGTTCGTCCGCGGCGGGGCACGCCTCATCGCGTACCTCGAAGAGGACGAGGCCTTCGCGTTCAAGGTGTTGCCGTGGCCCGACTACTTCGGTAGTGCCCCGTGCGCCCGGGTGGACGGCATGCGCCATATCGTCGCCAGGGCCCTGCCCGCCGAGGCACTGGGACCCTATGCCGACACGGTGCGCGGGCCGCTCGACCACGAACGCCTCGGTACGCCGGTACCCGAATACCTCACCGGCGGAAGGGCCTTGATCGGACGATTCCTTGCCGCGCTGCGCCGCTACCCACATGCGACCGTCCACCTCGACTCCCCGCTGACCGACATCGTCGCCGAGGACGGCGCGGTGACGGGAGTCGTCGTGCAACGTGGCGGGATACCCCTACGCATCGGGGCCCGTCGCGGTGTCATCCTCGCGGCGGGTGGCTTCGAGCAGAACGCCGACATGCGCACCGCACATGGCGTACCCGGACACCCTGTCGACACGATGGGCGCCCCGCGCAACACCGGATCCGCCCACGAAGCGGCCATCCGCATCGGCGCGGCGACCGACCTCATGGACCAGGCCTGGTGGTCACCCGGACTGACCCACCCGGACGGCCGCTCGACGTTCTCCCTGGGCATCACCCGTGGCATCCTCGTCGACTCCGGCGGCCACCGGTTCGTCAACGAGAGCGCTCCGTATGACCGGCAGGGCCGGGTGATCATCGACCGGCTACGCACCGGTGCAATGACATTGCCGTTCTGGCTGGTGTACGACGACCGCGATCGCGATGTTCCGCCGGTGCTGTCGACCAGTGTGTCGCTGGTGAAACCGAGACAGTACCGCGACGCCGGGCTGTGGCATACCGCCGACACCCTGGATGAACTCGCCGTTGCGATCGGCGTGCCGCCTGCCGACCTCGCCGCCACCGTGGCCCGGTTCAACGCGCTGGTCGCCGACGGGGCGGACACCGACTTCGGCCGCGGCGACGAGGCCTATGACCGCACCTTCACCGGCGGCGAGCTCCCGATGGCACCGATCGATCGGCCACCGTTCCATGCCGCCGCCTTCGGACTCTCCGACCTGGGTACCAAGGGCGGCCTGGTCACCGATACGAGCGCCCGCGTACTGAATACCGCCGGACAGCCGATCCCCGGTCTCTACGCGGCAGGCAACACCATGGCGGCGGTCAGCGGGACCGCGTATCCCGGTGGCGGCAACCCGATCGGCGCGTCGATGTTGTTCAGCCATCTGGCCGCGCTCCACATGACCACGAGGTGACCCAGCCCATGAGTATCCATCGCTATACCGACCGCCGAGTCCTGATCACCGGGGGCGGGTCCGGCATCGGGCAGGCCACCGTCCTGCGCATCCTCGACGAAGGTGGTCACGTGGTCGCCGCCGACGTCAGCGACGCGGGACTGAAGGACACCGTCGCGAAGGCCGCCGGTCATCTCGATCGGCTGGGCACCGTGGTGATCGACGTCGGCGACGAGGACTCCGTCCGCGCCGGCGTGGCCACCGCGATCGAGCGCCTCGGCGGGCTCGACACCCTGATCAACGCGGCGGGCATCCTGCGTTCGGCACACTTCGCCGACACGTCGCTCGCCGACTTCGAGCAGGTGTTGCGGGTCAACCTGATCGGCACGTTCCTGGTAACCCGGGAAGCGATTCCCGCTCTGCAGCAAGGGAATGCTGCAGCCGTGGTGAATTTCAGCTCGACGTCGGCCAGCTTCGCGCATCCGTACATGGCGGCGTACGCCGCTTCCAAGGGCGGCGTGCAGGCGATGACGCACGCACTGGCATTGGAGTTCAGTCAGGCCCGAATCCGATTCAATTGCGTGCAACCCGGGTCGGTGTCGTCCGGGATGACCGACGGGGTCGGCGAGTCCAGGCAGAGCGTCGGTCCCGGACTGCCCGCGGACATGGATTTCGCGCTGCTCGGCAAGATCCGGTCCGTGCTGCCCACCGAGGACGGCGCGATGTTCGCCAAGCCCGGCGCGGTGGCCGCGGTGGTGGCGATGCTCGGTTCCCCCGAGGCCAGCTGGGTCACCGGCACCGAGGTGCGCGTCGACGGCGGCACCCACATGTAGGTGCGCGAGCGGCTACTCGGCGAGGCTGACGCACGCCCCGACGGCGCCGCCGCCGACGTGCACGCCCAGCACCGGACCCATCTCGGTGACGGTCAGCGACTCGATCTGCGGCAGCCGCGCGGTCAGCGCCGCGCCGAGTTCGGCCGCGTCGTCGTGATTGTCCACGTGGTGCACGGCGATCGACGCGGAGCGCTCCCCCACCATGTCGGCAATCGAATCCACCATCGCTGAATGAGCTTTCGACACCGTCCGGATCCGCTGAGCCAGCACCAGCCGGCCATCGACGTCCAGGCGCAGCAGCGGCTTCAAGGACAGCGCGGTGCCCAGCCAGGACACCGCGGTGCCGATCCGGCCCGATCGGCGCAGGTTGTCCAACCGGTGCACGACGATGAACACATGCCCGCGCGGGACCGCCGCCCGCGCCGCCGCCGCCACGGCGTCGAGGTCGGCGCCGGTCGCCGCGGCCCGCGCCGCGGCAAGCGCGACGAAGCCGATGCCCATGGCCGCCGATCGCGAATTCACCACGCGAACCGCGGAACCGAACTCCCTGGCGACCCCGGCCGCGGTACTGAAGGTGCTCGACAGCGCCGCCGAGATGTGCACGGCGACAACGCCGTCACCGTCGCTGTCCAGCATCGCCTGCCGGTAGGCATCGGAGAGATCCGCCGGCGACGCACCGGAGGTGGTCACCTGGCTACGGTCCTGGATGTCATTGGGCATCGGATCGATACCGTCACGCAGATCGGTCCCACCGAGCAGCACATGCAGCGGCACCTGGCGGATGGACCAGCGCTGCAGATCCTCATCGCTCAGCCGCGCCGACGAATCGGTCACCACCTGAACCGTCATGAGTCCGCGTGGGAATCCGGTTGGTAGACACCGGCCTCGGCGAGCCCTTTGAGCATCAGATCGGCGACAGCAGCGTGCGCCTCGAAGTTCCAGTGGATCCCGTCGGGGTTGCCCTGCCCGCTGAGGACGTACTCGCCCACCGCGGCCTTGAGATCGACGATCGGGACCTGTTTGGCCTCGCCCCACGCGGTGATCGCATCCGCGGTGGCGTCTCGCCAGCGATGCGAGTGCCCGTAGGTCTCGGCGATGTGTACCGACGGCACGGTCGCCACAAAGGGGATGCCGGGCCGGTTGAAATCGATGGCAGCCCGCGTCTGTTCGAGATAGTCCACACTCAGGTGCGCAGGCAGTGCGGGACGAGCGACCGGGGACAGCCGGGGCTGCAACCAGCCATAGCCGTCGCGAGCCCAGCGCCGCAGCCACGACGGGCGCACATAGCGGATGAGTTCGCGCAGTGCGGTCGGCAGCGGCGACGGCAACGAATCCATCCCGGACGTCGCGAAGATGACCGCACCGGCGCGCGGCAGCGCGGCCCAGGATCGTGGATCCTGGGTCGCCGCCCACCACACGTCGCGGCAGGTCCAGCCGATCCGGCCGATCAGTTCCAGATCCCAACAAAGTTGGTCGGCAACGAGATTGGGCCAGATACGTGGATCGTCGGACGGCAGCCCACCCGTCGGGCCGTAGTAGGACAGCGAGTCACAGAAGACCAGCAGCGTCTTTCGCCCGCCCGGGACGTCAGAGGACATCGTTGGCCACCTGCGCCGAGGCGTTCCACACGTCGAGGCGCCATTTGATGGCGTCGTCGACGATGTGTCCGGACAGCTGCACCCAGCTGGCGTTGCCCATCCCGCCCAGCACCGGCCAGTTGTCGACGGGCAGGGCGAGCAGGGCGGCGGTCAGCGCGGCGATCAGACCGCCGTGCGCGACCAGCACGACCGGGCGGTCCGATCCGTCGGCACCCCATTCCGGTTGGGAGTCAAGCAGTTCGGTCACCATAGGCAGGCTGCGCTCGGCGACGTCGACACGGCTCTCCCCGCCGTGTGGGGCCCAGCGGGCATCGTCTCGCCACGCCACGCGTGCCCCGGGTGCGACGGCGTCGACCTCCAGATGCGTCAGCCCCTGCCAGTCGCCGAGATGGGTCTCGCGCAGCCGGTCGTCGATGTGGACCGGCAACCCGGAGCGGTCCCCCAGCGCGGTGGCGGTGTCAAGGGCGCGGCGCAGATCCGAGGACACGATCAGCAGCGGCTGCCGCTTGGCCAGCACCTCGGCCGCGGCGATGGCCTGCTGCCGGCCCAACTCGGTCAGGTCCGTGTCGAGCTGGCCCTGCATGCGGCTGCCGGCATTCCATTCGGTCTGCCCGTGCCGCAGCAGTACCAGCCGGCGGATGGTCATGCCGAACCCTCGTCGGGTTCTACGCCGTCGAGGTCGACCGCCACCAGGGGGCAGTCCCGCCACAACCGGTCCAGCGAGTAGAACTCGCGTTCCTCGGTGTGCTGAACGTGCACCACGATGTCGACGTAGTCGAGCAGGGTCCAGCGGCCCTCGCGGGTGCCCTCCCTGCGCGCGGGCTTGTGCCCGGCCTGCCGCATCTTCTCCTCGACCTCGTCGACGATCGCGTTGACCTGGCGCTCGTTGGACGCCGACGCGATGACGAAGAGGTCGGTGATGACCAGCTGTCCGGACACGTCGATCACGACGACGTTCTCGGCGAGCTTGGACGCTGCCGCCCGCACTGCGACGGTGGCCGCGTCGACGGCTTCTTTGGTGGCACTCACGAGCGGATTTCCTTTGTCTCGGCCCCCGCGGGGGCGGCGTAGAGCCCTCGCTTGGACACGTACTGGACCACACCGTCGGGCACCAGGTACCAGATCGGTCGGGATTGTTGGGCGCGTAATCGGCAGTCGCTCGACGAGATCGCCAACGCAGGGACCTCCACCAGCGTCAGGGCGTGTTCGGGCAGTTCCTTCATGGCCTCGGCAATGTGCTCGCCGTCCAGTTCGTAACCGGGGCGGCTGACCCCGACGAAGCGGGCCAGGGAGAACAACTCCTCCCAGTTCTGCCAGGACAGGATCGACGCCAGCGCGTCGGCGCCGGTGATGAAATACAGGTCGGTGTCGTGATTGAGAGCGGCCAGGTCCCGCAGCGTGTCCTTGGTGTAGGTCGCGCCGCCGCGGTCGATGTCGACGCGGCTCACCGAGAACCTCGGATTCGCGGCGGTGGCGATGACCGTCATCAGGTACCGGTCCTCGGCGGCGGTGACGAGCCGGTCCCGCTTCTGCCAGGGCTGCCCGGTCGGTACGAACACCACTTCGTCGAGTTCGAACTGGTCGGCGACCTCACTGGCAGCGACGAGGTGGCCGTGGTGGATGGGATCGAATGTCCCGCCCATCACCCCGAGCCTGCGTCTGGTCACGAAGAGCCAGCTTACGGGAGGGCTCTGCGCCGGCCACACCCGCCGACCTCGACGTTTCCGGTACGAGTGATCCCGGCCACTACGCGGCAGTGACCGAATGCACCCGCGGCTTCCCGGCGCCGGCCGACCGCGGCGCGCAAGGATCAGACCATGCGAATCGGACTGGTGGGATATGGCGTCGGCGGCAGACTTTTCCACGCCCCGTACATCCAGGCGGCCGACGGCGCCGAGTTGGTGGGTGTCGTGGCCCGGGCACCGGAGCGTCGCACCGAGGTCACCCGTGATCTGCCCGGTGTGCCCATCTATCCGAGTCTGACGGCGCTGCTCGAGGCGGAGGTCGACGCGGTGACGATCACCACTCCGCCGCAGACCCGGCGCGAACTGGTGTTGGAAGCGGTGGCGGCCGGGGTGCTCACCTGGTCGATCAGGCTCTGTGGCTTTTCGGTCGGGCGGCCTCGGTCTATGCGCGGCTGGACTGGGCCGACACCCCGCAGGGCCGAACCGACAGTGCCTTCCTGATCGGGATCGACCACGTCGAAGGCGTGCATTCGTTTCTGACGGCCTCGAAGCTCAACCGCGTCGAGTCCCGGCGGCTCCGGCTGTATGCCACCGACGCCAGCTATGTGTCCGACGGCACCGACGTGCAGACCCAGGCGATCCTCGCGGGCCGCCGCCCCGCCGACGATCCCGCGGGTTGGGGTTACGAGGCCCCGGACCGGTTGGGGGTGCTCCACACGTCAGCGGGTCAGGTGACGATCGCGTCGGGGCAGGGCGACTACACCGATTTCTACCGGCAGTTCGCAGCGGCGGTGGACGGCGGCGCCCCACAACCGGTGCCCGCGGCGACGGCCATCCACACGCTGGAGGTGCTCGCCGCCGCCCGCACGAGTGCCGAAACCGGTGACGTCGTAAGGCTTTAGACCGGCAGCAGTCCGTCGATCACCGAGGCGAGCTGCTTGGCCGAACGGCACTCGTGCATCGGTATCAGGTCGGTGTAGCGGGGCACCGCGGAATCCCCACTGCCCCAGAGGTGTTTGGGCTCGGGGTTGAGCCAGTGCGCGTGCCGGCTGGCATGCACCATCCGAGTGAGCAACTCGGCCTGTGGGTTTCGGTAGTTGTTGCGCGCGTCTCCGAGGATCAGCAGCGAGGACCGCGGGGACAGCACGTTGGGGAAGTTGTCCATGAACGACACGAACGCGTGCCCGTAGTCGGAGTGGCCGTCGCGGGTGTACACCCCCGCCTCGCGGGTGATGCGTTGCACCGCGACCGCCAGATCCGCTTCCGGACCGAACATCTCGGTGACCTCGTCGGTGGTGTCGATGAAGGCGAACACCCGGACCCGGGAGAACTGCTGGCGTAGCGCGGCCACCAGCATCAGCGTGAAGTGGCTGAACCCGGCCACCGAACCCGACACGTCGCATAGCACCACGAGCTCGGGACGGGCCGGGCGCGGCTTCTTGAGCACCACGTCGATCGGAACCCCGCCGGTGGACATGGATTTGCGCAGCGTCTTGCGCATATCGATCTGCCCTGCGCGGGACCGGCGCCGCTTGGCGGCCAGGCGGGTGGCCAGGGTGCGGGCCAGCGGTTGCACCGTCTTACGCATCTGGCGCAGCTGTTCGCCTGAGGCGCGCAGGAACTCGACGTTCTCCGCCAGCTGCGGCACCCCGTACATCTGGACGTGTTCGCGGCCCAGTTGTTCGGCGGTGCGCCGCTTGGTCTCGGATTCGACCATCTTTCGCAGCTGGGAGATGCGCTGCTGGGCAACAGCTTTGGCGATCTCTTCCTGGGTCGGCGTGGGTTCTTCGCCGTAGGGCGCCAGCAGGCCTGCCAGCAGCCGGCCCTCCAGGTCGTCGAGCGCCATCGCCTTGAGGGCCTGATACGACGAGTACGACGGCCCGCGACTGGAGTTGTACCTACCGTACGCCTCGACGATGCGAGCGATCATCGCCGCCAGCCGGTCATCGAGGCTCTCCAGATCCGCGTCCGGACCGAGCATGTCGAGCAGCGCAGCGCGCATCGCCTCGATGTCTTCGGGCGGCAGCGCTCCGGGCCCGGCGTCGTCTTCGTCGGTTTCCTCTTCGAGGACGGTCCGGTCGCCCAGCGCCGCGGGCCACCAGATGTCGAACATCGCGTCATAGGTTTCGCGGTGATCGGCGCGCCGCAGCACCGCACACGCCAGCCCTTCGCGCAGCGCTCCCCTGTCGCCGAGCCCCAGCTCCGCGAGCACCCGGCCGGCGTCGACCGTCTCGGACGGTCCCACCGAGATCCCGGAACTGCGCAGCGCTTCCACGAACTCCACCAGGTGCCCCGGAATGCCGAAGGGCGCCAGCGGTTGTGGCGGGCGGGTGCGTCGCGAAGTCATCGATCCGGGCCTCTCAGTTCAGTTTCAGCTCTCCAGCCGCCTTGATCTGGTCGGACTGGTGCTTGAGCACCACACCGAGCGTGGCGGCGATCAGCTCGTCGTCGATGGTGTCCATGCCCAGCGCGAGCACGGTGCGGCCCCAGTCGATGGTCTCGGCGACCGACGGCACCTTCTTCAGTTGCATGCCGCGCAGCACCCCGATGATGCGCACCAGTTCGGCGGCGATCTTCTCCGGCAACTCCGGTACCCGGGACAGCAGGATGCGCCGCTCGAGATCCGCGTCGGGGAAGTCGATGTGCAGGAACAGGCAGCGCCGCTTGAGCGCCTCGGACAGTTCCCGGGTGGCGTTGGAGGTCAGCAGCACGAACGGCGCCCGTTCGGCCCTGATGGTGCCGAGCTCGGGCACTGTCACCGCGAAATCGGACAGCACCTCCAGCAGCAGACCCTCGATCTCGATGTCGGCCTTGTCGGTCTCGTCGATCAGCAGCACCGTCGGGTCGGTACGCCGGATCGCGGTCAGCAACGGCCGGCTCAGCAGGAATTCCTCGCTGAACACGTCGGTCTTGGTCTGGTCCCAGTCACCCGTCCCCGCGGTTCCCGCCTGGATCCGCAGGATCTGCTTGGCGTGGTTCCATTCGTAGAGGGCGCGCGCCTCGTCGAGGCCCTCGTAGCACTGCAGGCGCACGAGTTCGCTGCCGGTGGTCTGCGCGACCGCACGTGCAAGTTCGGTCTTGCCGACGCCTGCGGGGCCCTCCACCAACAACGGCTTGCCAAGCCGGTCCGCGAGGAAAACCGCAGTGGCCGTGGCCTTGTCGGGCAGGTAGCCGGTCTCGGTGAGCCGCTTGACGACGTCGTCGATGTCGCTGAACAGCGGTGCAGGGCGGGCGGGAAGGCTCAAAATGTATCTCCTTCTAGGCGGGACGGGTCTGGCCGTCGCCCCAGACAATCCATTTGGTCGAGGTCAGTTCGGGCAGCCCCATGGGGCCGCGGGCATGCAGTTTCTGGGTGGAGATGCCGATCTCGGCACCGAACCCGAACTGCTCACCGTCGGTGAAGGACGTCGACGCGTTCACCATCACCGCCGCGGCGTCCACCCCCTCGGTGAAGCGTTGGGCCGCAGCAAGATCGGCGGTGACGATGGCCTCGGTATGCCCGGTGCCGTACTCGTTGATGTGGTCGATCGCGCCGTCGACGCCGTCCACCACGGCCACCGCCATGTCCAGGGACAGGAATTCGGCCCGCAGCTCTTCCTCGCTGGGATCCAGATGCACCGTCACACCGGCATCCTGGAGCGCGGACACCAACCGCGGCAGCACGGTGCCGGCCACCGCACGGTCCACCAGCAACGACTCGGCGGAATTGCACACGCTGGGCCGACGGGTCTTGGAGTTCAGCAGGATCCGTTCGGCCATATCGACGTCGGCAGCCTCGTGCACGAAGACGTGACAGTTGCCGACACCGGTCTCGATGGTCGGCACCGTGGCATCCCGGACGACCGCATCGATCAGCCCGGCCCCACCGCGCGGGATGACCACGTCGACGAGGCCGCGGGCCTGGATCAGATGCGTGACGCTGGCCCGGTCGGCGCTCGGCAGCAGCTGGACCGCATCCATGGGCAGCCCCAACTCGTAGAGCGACTCGCGCAGCGCGGTGACCAGTGCGGCGTTGGACCGCGCCGCCGAAGAGCTGCCCCGCAGCAGCACGGCGTTGCCGGATTTCAGGGTCAGCCCGAACGCGTCGACGGTGACGTTGGGCCGGCCCTCGTAGACGATGCCGACGACCCCGAGTGGGACCCGCTGCTGGCGCAGCTGCAGGCCGTTGGGCAGGGTCGAGCCGCGCAGCACCTCGCCGATGGGGTCGGCCAGACCGGCAACCTGGCGCAGGCCGGCGGCGATACCGTCGATGCGCTGAGGGTTGAGCGCCAGCCGGTCCAGCATGGCCTCGGCGGTGCCCGCGGTCCGGGCGGCGTCGACGTCCTCGGCGTTGGCCGCGAGGATGTCGTGGGTGTGTTCGAGCACGGTGTCGGCGGCCAGGTGCAGGGCTCGATTCTTGGTCTCGGTGCTCAGCGCTGCCAGGGCGCGGGATGCGGTGCGGGCAGCGGCCGCGGCGCTGTGAACCTGCCCGCGCAGGTCGACGCCGGTCTCCTCCGAAGTGGCTTGCACACTCATTTAGCCAGGGTATCGGGCTTCCCCAGGTCAGGCCCGGTTGGGTGTCGCGTACGGGCTCCAGCGAGATCGCCCTGAGGGTCGTGCAATCCCCTTCGTCGCGAAAATCGACAACCCTACGGGCGATCTCGTCGGAGCACGCAGATGATGACTACGGTGAGGCCGTGGCGCGGGTATGTGTGGTGGGCAGCGTGAACATGGACCTCGTCTTCGCGGTGGATGCGTTGCCGAATCCTGGTGCGACGGTCCTGGCGTCCTCGATGACCCAGTCCCCCGGCGGCAAAGGCGGCAATCAGGCGATCGCCGCGGCGCGGGCCGGCGCCGAGGTCTCCGTGGTGGCGGCGGTCGGCGACGACGCGGCAGGGGAAGCACTGAAGACGCACCTTTCCGACAACGGGGTGGACGTCGCGGGTATCACCACACTGCCCGTGCCCAGTGGGACGGCGAGCATCGTCGTCGACGCGCACGCAGAGAACGTCATCGTGGTCGCGCCCGGCGCCAACGGTCATTTGAGCCTGACCTCCGCCGCACTGCGGGACGTCGTCGCCGGCTGCGAGGTGCTGCTGATGCAGTTGGAGATCCCCCTCGACACGGCGACGACGGCCGCGCGTATCGCCCGCGCGGCCGGCGCCACCGTGATGCTCAACGCGTCGCCCGCAGGCGCCGACCCCTCCGCACTGGCCCAGCTGGCCGAGGTCACCGACGTGGTGATCGTCAATGAATCCGAAGCGGCCCTGTGGAATTGGCCGGTGCCCCATCTGGTCACCACGCTCGGCGCGCGCGGCGCCAGCCACCGCACCGCCGGCGGGCAGACCCGGGTTCCCGCCTATCCGGTCGAGGCGTTGGACACCACCGGCGCCGGCGACGTGTTCGCCGGTGTGCTCGCCGCGGGTTGGGCTCACGACCCGGCGCACGCCCTGAGGCGCGCTTGCGCGGCCGGCGCCCTGGCGACGTTGGTGCCGGGCGCGGGCGACTGCGCCCCCTACGACGAGGCGATCGAGGACGCTCTCAACTGAAGCACCAACAGTTGTGGTTATAGTCGGCAGCCATGACAGCGCGACCGCCGGAAGGCGACTGGCTCGGTACCCCTTTCCTGAAGTTCGAGCGGCAGGGGCCGTTCGGGGTGGTGCGACTGGACCGGCCCGAGGCGCGCAATGCGATGACCCCGGCGATGTACTTCGGCATCCGCTACGCCGTCAGCCACGTCGAGACCGATCCGGACCTGGCGGGCCTGCTCATCACCGGTACCGGTGATGTCTTCGCCCCGGGCGGGGACCTGGGCGGCGGAGACGGCAGCGACGACTGGATGAAGTGGGGTTCGGCGCTGTCGATGGATGTCACGCCGTTCGAGACGCTGCGCCAATCGGTCAAACCGGTGGTGTCGGCGGTCAACGGGCTGGCTCAGGGTGGCGGCCTGCAGATCGCGCTGTGCAGCGATATGGCCGTGGTCAGCGAGCGCGCCACCTTCCGGGTCCCCGAACTGTTCCGGGGTATCGCCGACACCTATTACAGCCAGATGCTGGCTCGCCTCATCGGTCCGGTCCGGACCCGCGACCTGATGTTCACCGGCCGGGTGCTGACAGCGCAGGAGGCCTTGGACTGGGGCATGGTGTCGCGGGTGGTGCCGCACGAAACCCTGCTCGACGAGGCCCGCGACGTGCTGGCGCAGGTGTGCCGGACCGCACCCGGCGCGCGGTCGGTGGTGAAGTCGAGTCTGGACAACTACCTCGGGTTGTTCGACCGGATCGGCATGAAGGCCAGTTACAGCGGGGCCGAGGCCCGGCAGGGATTCATCGCGTTCAAGGAACGCCGGTCCCCGGATTGGGTGCATCCGGATCTGCGCACCGAGGGCCGGCTCTGACCAGGCTCAGCAAAATCCTGTGCGACGGAGATGACTCCACCTAGAATCTGACGTCCAAATGGACAACCACAAACAGGTGGCGCTCTCGCGAGGCCTCTTCATATTCACGCTGATCGTGGCAGCGCTGTATCTGCCACTGGCACTGAACTACACGTGGCCATTGTTCGGTTCCGGCGCCCCGCGCTGGCAGGACGAGGTGAACACGGCGATCAATGGTCCGGGCTACGCGCTGGGCGACGGGTCGGTGGACGCCGTTCGGCACACCGCCTACGCCCAGTACCGGGTGGTGCTGTTGGTGCACACCACCCTGGGCGCCTTGGCGTTGATACTGGCCATGTTCCAGTTCTCGGCGCGGATTCGGGAAAGCCGGCCGGCCGTGCATCGGTGGACGGGTCGCGCGTACCTCACGCTGATGACGATCAGCATGCTGACCGCCCTGATATTCCTCTATCTGACCCCACCGGCCGAACACTTCATCGGCCCGGCCTTCGAGACCCAGCTGCGCGGCCTCGCCGTGGGCACGCTCGCCAGCGCCTGGTATGCGGTGTACGCAATCCGCAAGCGCGACATGGTCACCCACCGCGCGTGGATGACCTACAGCATCGCCTTCATGTTGACCGCACCCTTGCTGCGCTTCATCTGGATCGGGATACAGCCGCTGATCCCCCAGCACGACCTGCTGACCAACATCGGCGTCGGTTCGCTCATTCTCGGGGTCATCGCACCCGGGGGCGCCGCGGTGGCATTCATGGTTGCACAGCAACCCCGATCCGACGAGGTGCCCACCGCGACACCGGCGTGGAACTACGGCGCGGCGGCGGCCCTCGCCGTGGTCGGCTCGCTCGCCTACACGGGCCTGACGTCGCGGCTGCCCGAGCCGATACCGCATTCGCTGGTGGCCTTCCACCTGGTGCCGGTCTGGATCAGCGTCGCGCTGGCCGCGGCCGGTGTGGCTCGTGCCCGGAGCCGGCGCGATACCACTCGGGAACGGCAATGGCGTTGGCTGTTCTGGGGTTTCGCCGCCGCACCGACCTCGGCGAGCCTGTACTCGCTGATCGTGCCACCCGACTTCACCGCCGCCGACGCGATCATCGCCGGCGGCATGGACGGGGCGGCCATTCCGATCACGGTCTGCTTTGCCGTGATCGTGCGCGCCGCTGCGCGTCAGCGCACCAACGATCCTGACGACATCTCGACGGCCGAGACCGCGCCGGCGGTCTGACTTCATACCGCCGGAAAACAAGTCGAGTTCGGCGGCCGCACAGGCGATCATCGATACATGAATGAGTGGTGGGCGGCCCGAGAACTCTCGGAACGACTGATCCCCGCCGCCCTCGACGGCGGCCCGGAGGACTGGCTGGAGGGCGCTCGCATTCTCGCGAGTCTGGATGGGCACACGTGGCTGGCTCTCGACCAAGCAACCCGATACCGTCAACGGGCCGACCACCTCGGCCTTCCCGGTACCCCGTCCTGGCCGCAGGTACGGCTGGATGAGCCGACCGGCTTCGTCGCGGCAATGGCCAGCATGCACGCTGACGGTAGACGGCGGGAACGCGCGACCCGCGTTCTTGCGGCGAATGGCTCGGATGCCGCCGGCGCCGCACTCGCCGTGCGACTGCTCGACTGGGTGCCGCAGGTGCGTACCCAAGCGTGGGACGCAATTCAGTCCCTGGTGAGCGCAGATCGCATCGAGGCCACAGTGACGTGCTGATCGCGGGCCGGGACCGGCCGCATGCCGCCGAAGCTCTGCGCGTTGCGAAGGACGAGATCGTGAACAACTCCGCCACTCGCAATCTCTGCCAGCGGTTGATCGCCGGCGACCGGCGCCGAGTACGACGCTGGGGCTACGCCCTGAGCTATGAACTCGGCTTGTTGACTCCACTGCAACTGACCGACGGCGCACGTGCGGACTCCGATCAATGGATCCGCGCGAGGAGCGCAGAGTGGCTCGGCTCCGTCGAGCCGCAGACATTGACTGCGCTCCTGGACGCGAAGTCCGTCGAAGTGAGACACGCTGCGCTCACCCGCATCAGAAACACCGATCTGACCGATGATGCACTGACTCGGCTACTGCTGGACCGCGCTCCCAGGATTCGAGAATGCGCGCAGCGACTGGCGGCGCAGCGCGGGTTCGAGGTCGCGCCGATCTATCGGCAGATCCTCGCCGACTCGGGCACACCTGCGCGGATCCGAGCGGCATGCGTGCACGGACTCAGCGCAGTCGGCGCCCCGCAGGATGTACCGGTGTTCGTCGAGCACCTTCGCGACGCAAGCCCATGCGTCCGAGCGGCTGCCGTCGGCGCCACCGTGCATCTCGCAACAGCCGAGGTCGCTGTCGAACGGCTCGCGACCGCGTTGCGGGACTCGAGCGCTCGGGTGTGCCTCGCAGCCGCCAAAGGGCTGCGCCGCCTCAATGCCCCGGTTTCAGTGGCCGAAAAGGCCTGGGAATCAACCCGATACGCAAGTCGCCGAGCGGCATGGCGATTCGCCCGCAGCGCCGGCGGCTGGGAACAACTTGAGGCCGACCTGCGCGCCGCGGTTGATTCAGATCCTCAGCTGGCGGCAGCCGGTAAGGCCGTCCTCCCAGCGTGGGCAATGTTCGGCGCCGCAAAAACGTGGGGCATACTTCCCGACGATCAAAGGGAACGAATCGCCCAGTACCTGGCGGAACTCGATCTCGATTCAGAATTCGAGCGACTCGTCAGGTTCTGCGCCGACATGGAACCACCGGCCGAACCACCCGCAGATAACGGATCTGCGGAATCGCCCGCAGTGTCGAAGCGACCCCGCTGGTTCCACGTCTTGTCACGCCGCGGCTGAGCCCCGTTCTACTAACCACCCACGTCGTGGGCGATGGCGAACGCGTCCCCCGGCTGACCGATCAGGACACGGCTTCGGCTGGGCGACAACAGGATCGACAGGTAGTGGTGCGCATGGTCGTCCGTCCTGGCCAGGCGGTTAACCCGTAGCAGCGGGGCGCCGATCGCGACGTCGAGCATCCGGGCGGTCCGCGGGCCCGCGACTTCCGCGGTGAACTCATGGTCCATACTCTCGACCCGCACGCCCACCCCACTCAGCAGGTCGTAGAGCGCGGCTCCGGCCAGCGCCTCGGCGGTGATCGACTGCGCGAGATCGGCGGGCAGCCACGCATCGGTGATCATCAACGGCTCACGGGTCCGTCGTTCGCGGCGTACCCGAACAACATGGAGTAGTTCACCATCGCGGCCGAGTTGGGCCCCGATCGCCGCGGGCGGCGGTTGCACCGCGTACTCGACGACATCGACGTCGGTTTCGAATTGGATCTGGCGCATCTCGTCGAGGTAGGTGCCGCCGGAGGCCGCGTCGCGTCCGGGATCGCGGTGCCGGACGAACGATCCAACCCCGTGCCTGCGCTCGATATACCCCTGCTCGGCCAGGTCCGCCAAGGCCCGCCGGACGGTGATCCGGGATACCCCGAACTGCTGGCCGAGTGTCTGCTCGGTGGGCAGCGGGTCTCCGGGAAGCAGTACGCCGCGGGCGATTTCGTCGTGCACAACCAGGAAGAGCTGACGGTGCAACGGCACCCCGGCCGAAGGGGCCACCGGCCCGTCCACGTCACCCACGGTGCCCATGTTCGCACATCGTCCCTTGCCACATCCGCATTAGTTGTTATAGAACTATAACAACTAGTCATACGACGGGAGCGTGATGATCGATCAACCCACCGATCCGTCCGGCCCCACCGGCACCCTGGCCCGCTGGGTCGCCGACCTGACCCTGGACGACGTGCCCGACCGGGTCCGTCGGCGAGCCAAACATCTGCTCCTCGACGGCATCGGTTGCGCGTTGATCGGCGCCCAGTTGCCGTGGTCCCGGCTGGCCACCGACGCCGTCCTGGCAATGGAGGCAACGGGCGACGCCGTCGTCATCGGCACCGGAAGGCGCACCAGCCCGACGGCGGCGACCGTGCTCAACAGCACCTACATCCAGGGTTTCGAACTCGACGACTTCCACCCGGTCGCGCCGCTGCACAGCTGCTCGCTGGTGGTACCCGTGATCCTGTCCACCGCGGCACTCGCCGGCCGAGCGCGCGGTGCTGATGCACTGCTCGCGGCGATCGCAGGATTCGAGGTCGGCCCGCGGGTCGGCTACTCGCTGCACGGCGCCCAGATGCTCGACCGCGGCTGGCACTCCGGGCCGGTGTTCGGCACTCACACCGCCGCAATGACTGCCGGCAAGCTACGCGGATTGTCGCCCGCCGCATTGGAGGACGCCCTCGGGCTGGCCGCCACCCAATCCGGCGGCCTGATGGCCGCCCAGTTCGGTGCGATGAGCAAACGCATGCAACACGGATTCGCCGCCCGCAACGGCTTCTACGCCGCCGGCCTGGCCGCTGCCGGCTACACCGGGATCAAGCAGGTCTTCGAAACCGGATACGGCGGATTCCTGACGGTTTTCGGCGAGGGACATGATCCCGACGCCTCCGCGGTGACCGCGGGACTGGGATCCCGTTGGGAAACCGAAGACATCATGGTGAAGTCCTTCGCCGCAATGGGCGGCCTGCACGCCGGCATTCAGGCCGCGCTGCAACTCCGCAACGAGGTTGCGGGACAACAGCTCTCCCACGTCGACATCACCGTCGGGGAAACCGTCTACCGACACGGCTGGTGGCGACCCGACCGTCCACTCACCGCGGTCGGCGCGC
>JAHFVC010000167.1 GCA_023264765.1 Mycobacterium sp.
GCATTCCGGAGAAGAGGGAGTCGAAGAGCAGCACCGATCCGACACCCCAGGCGCCGGCCACCAGGGCCGGCTTCCACCACGGTTCGGAATACCACCCGGCGGGCACCGGACGTCCGGCCACCCGGCCACCGGGGTAGTAGTTCGGCGTGCGTTGCGACGGGGCGGGAGAGGCCTCGATCTGCCTGCCTTGCACGGTGACCCGCCGATCCTCGGTGACCGAGCCCGCCGACCGCTGGCCGCTGAGCGTCTCCAGTTCCGGCCCGGGATCCAGGCCCATCGCCGCCCGTGCCGCACGCACGTAGTAGAGGCCTTCGATGGCGCTCTCCTTGGCGAGCGCAGCCTGGCGCGCGGTCGTGGCCTGATCGATCTGGGCTGCCGCGGCGTTGTACCGCTCCGACGCGTCGGCCAGCGCCTGCTTGGAGGCGTTGTCCGTGCCGGTCAGGTTGTACACCTGGCCACCGAGCCGCTCGATGACGCGGCGGGCGTCGGCCTTGGCGTCGGACAGGGCGGCGGCGTTGCGGCTCCCGGCGGCCTTCGACGACGCGTACACCAGGAGCCCGATACCCACCACGACCACCAGGATGAGGATCAGCAGCATGCCGTTCATGGCGCTCAGCGTAGTCACAGCCGGCGCGCTGGACCCGCTACCGATCCCACACTCTCCGGTGCCGGATCAGAAGTCGAATCCGCCGAAGTCCCCGCCGCCGTCGAATCCGCCGAAGTCGCCGCCCCCATCGGAGCCGCCCCAGCTGTCCCCGCCCCAGCCGCCGTCGGATCCCATGTCCTGCCCCCCGTCGGCAGACAGCTCACCCTGCTCGAAGCCCTGTTGGAATCCGTCCCCGTAGCCGTTCTCGAAACCCTGTGCGCCGTAGTCGACTCCGTGCATTCCGGAGAACAGCGCGTCGAACAGCAGCACCGACCCGATGCCCCAGGCGCCGGCCACCAGGGCCGGCTTCCACCACGGTTCGGAATACCACCCGGCGGGCACCGGACGTCCGGCCACCCGGCCGCCCGGGTAGTAGTTCGGGGTGCGCGGCGACGGACCGGGGGAGGCCTCGATCTCCTTGCCCTCGAACTGAATTCGGCGATCTTCGGTGACGGCGCCCGCCGACCGCTGGCCATCCAGGGTTTCCAGTTCCGGCCCGGGGTCCATGCCCATGGCGGTGCGCGCCGCGCGCACGTAGTAGAGGCCCTCGATGGCGCTCTCCTTGGCCAACTGCGCCTGCTTGGCGGTGTTCGCCTGGTCGATCTGTGAGGATGCCGCCGTGTAGCGCTCCGAGGCATCGGCCAGGGCCTGCTTGGCCGCATCGTCGGTGCCGGTCAGGTTGAACACCTGGCCACCGAGCCGCTCGATGACGCGGCGGGCGTCGGCCTTGGCGTCGTCCAGTGAGGCGGCGGTACGCTTCCCGGAGGCTTGTTGCGAGAAGTACACCGCGGCGCCGATCGCCATTATGACCAGGACGATGAGCACGAGCAGAACGCCGTTCATGGTTTTCAGCGTACCGACAGGTTGAGACTGGTCTCCGGGCTGAAAGCCGTTTTGCTGAGAGCGAACTCAGGTCGCAGGCGAAAGGCGCTTCAGGTCGCGCGGTCGTAGCGCTGTCAGGGTGACGTCGCCACCGTAGACGGCCAGCACCCGCGGATCCATGACGCGGCGCCACAGCGGCGGGCACATGGACAGGACGAGCATCGACACGTATCCGCCCGGCAGTCGTGGTGCGAGATCGTCGAACCGGACCGCCTGGTATCGGCGTACCGGGTTGAGATGGTGATCGGAATGTCGCTGCAGATGCAGCAGAAAGACGTTGGTGATGACGGCATTTCCGTTCCAGCAGTGCGCGGGCCGAAGCCGCTCGTACCGACCGGAGGGCAGTTTGCGCCTGCGAAGTCCGTAGTGAGACACGTAGTTCATCGCCTCGAGCAGGAACATGCCGACCAATGCTTGGCCGGCCAGCCAGGGCAGGTCCACGGCGCCGAACCAGACGGTGAGCCCGGTGAACAGTGCCACGCTGATGGCCCATGCGTTGAGGACATCATTTCGCGGGGACCAGCGTGAATGCCCTTTGCGGTTAAGCCTTTTGGATTCCAGTTGCCAGGCGGACCGGGTGCCGGTCGTCACGGATCTGATGGCGAAGGCGTAGACGTTCTCCCGGAACCGGGCACTGGCCGGATCCTCAGCCGTCGCCACCCGTACATGGTGCCCGCGATTGTGCTCGACATAGAACTGGCCATAGCACGACTGCGCCAGGGCCAACTTGCTCAGCCATCGCTCGGCGCGCTCGCGCTTGTGTCCCAGTTCGTGGGCAGCGTTGTTGGCGATGCCCCCCACCACGCCGGTCGTCACCATCAAGCCCAGCTTGCCGACGGGGGAGATGCTGAGCCAGCCGCCGCCGCTCCACAGCCAGCACGCGAACATCAGCGACAGATACTGCGTGGGCATGTACAGGTGGGTGGCAGCGCGGTAATACCGATCACCTTCCAGGGCCGGCAAGGCGTGGTCCGGGGCGCGGTTGCGGGTGTCCTGGCCCAGAAGTTGATCGGCGACCGGTACGACGACGAAGGCGAGTGCCGTGCCGGTCCACCAGAAGCCCGGCCAAGCGGTGATCCACACCAGTAGCCAGGACAGCCCGACCATGCCAGGGACCGCGGGGACCATCAACCAGAGGTAGCGCTTCGGATCTCGCCAGTTCGCTTCAGCAATTGCGTGTGGAATATCTGGTCTGGGCTGCCCGTGTTCCGTGGAAGGCGGCAGGTGCACGGTCATCCGATACTTATACCGTGTCCGAATTGGGTGCGCAATTGTCGCCAAACTTGAATGTCGAATAGTGATCGTACGGCTATCTAGCTGGATGTTTGGTGCTCTCGTGCCGGTGTCGACATAAAGGATGCGACGGCGAAATTAATTACTGCGGCAGTAAATTATCAGCAGATTGACAGAATTTCCGGTGGTTCTCGTGAATGGCACTGCGCAGCCAGCTCGGGCAATGTGGCAAATAGTTTCACATCGCCACCGCGGTGGGGCGCCGGCCCCGACGCCGAACCGGGGACTGACCCTGTCGGATCGGTCCCCGGTTCGATGTCAGGACGCGGTGCGCGGCCCGGTGTTCGAAAGGCTCAGCCTCCGAAGGCCTTGCCGATTGCCTTCGCAATACCGCTGACGGCTGCGCCGGTCCGCTTCTGGACGTTGGTGCCTGCGGTTCCAACCTGGTTCTGCAGGTTGGTGCCCGCGGTACCGAGCTGGTTCTGCAGGTTGGTGCCCCCGGTGCCGACCTGGACCTGCCCGTTGGTGCCCGCGTCGCCGAGTTGGTTCTGCAGGTTGGTGCCGGCGTTGCCGAGTTGGTTCTGCAGGTTGGTGCCGGCGTTGCCGAGCTGGACCTGCAGGTTGGTGGCACCATTGCCCAGCTGGGTGATGATGTTTTGCTGCGAATCGGCGGCGGCCACACCTGCCGACGCGAGTGTGATGGCGAGCCCGCCACCGGCCACGGCCACGGCGGCAACTACCTTGTGTCGCATCCCCTGACGACGATCCATGATTCTTCCTCCCGGTTAGCAAACTGCTTTGTTGGCATTTGGAAGTTACCACAGCTGTTGCTGAAGGGGCCATAGGGATGACCGACTTGCTATCGACAATTCTATTGACTGTGTGGTCAATTATTTGCCGACAACAAATCCCGCCGGCCGCAGTGGTTGTCCGTGAACGCGCCAGTGCGGCACGCACGGTCTACTGGAGCGATAGCTGGTCTCGGCATATAAGTGCAGTTCAGAGGAATATCTTGAGGTGCTGCCGGAAACGCGGCGGCGCTCAATTCTTCCTCCAGGGGCGCTTCGGGGTTATGGGGAATGGGTATCTGCCACTTGCTGAGAATGAACTCAGGGTGAATTTGAATCCACAGGAATCAATACGATCGCGCGGCGGCCGACCCGTTGCCAACGGAAGGAATCAGCAAACCTTCTTCGATCTGTGGACGGAAACCGTGGGACAGATCGTCCCCGTTTAGACGCCACGGGTGCTCTGGTGGCAGCCGGCACCTCGCAACTGGCACTTCTGGGCCGGGCGATGAGTCATGAGGGGTTGCTGATCGAACGAGCGGATCGTTGCGGTCTTCGTCCCACTGGCCAGGTGTGCAGTGGGGCTGATGTGGCGGCTTGTCCCTACGGACGCGAGCGGATCGGCCGGGTCGCAAACGAAGTATCTGCCCCAGAAACCAGAAAACCGCCCTGGTCAGGGCGGTTTATGGAGCGGGCGACGGGAATCGAACCCGCGTAGCTAGTTTGGAAGACTAGGGCTCTACCATTGAGCTACGCCCGCACGTTCATGCAACGCAAGACTGTACCGGCGAGGGCGTGGACAAAGCCAATTGACCGTCCCGCGTGTTGAACCCGTAGTATCTCGACCGCAGCGAGACACGGGGTGTAGCGCAGCTTGGTAGCGCATCCGCTTTGGGAGCGGAAGGCCGCAGGTTCAAATCCTGTCACCCCGACCCAGCCGTCCTAGGCGTCCAGAACCAGCCTTTCCTGCGGTGTCTTGGCCCGGGATACGCACACCAACATCTGCCCGAGTTCGCGCTGTTCGTCGGTGAGCAGGGTGTCGCGATGGTCGACCTCGCCGGAGATCACCCGCTGCACGCACGTACCGCAGTAGCCCTGCTGACACGAATAGGCAACGGTGGGAACCGCATTGCGCAGGGCGGCCAGTGCGCTCTGTTGCGCCCCCACCTCGATGACGGTGCCGCTGTGCGCCAGTTCCAGCGCGAAGGGTTCGCCGTCGATCACCGGAGCGGCGCTGAACCGCTCGCTGTGCACCTCGATACCGGAGTCCGACGGGACGGCACGAAGTACGGCGTCGATCATCGGCGGCGGACCGCACACGTACACCGCGGTGGTGGGATCCACCCCGTCGAGCAGGGTCTCGGCGCTCGGCACGCCGTGCTCGTCGTCGGTCCGGATCCGCACCTTGTCGCCGTAGGAAGCCAATTCTTCGGTGAACGCCAGCGCGTCGTGGCTGCGGCCGGCGTAGCACAGGGTCCATCGAGCGCCCTGACGTTCCGCCAGTCGGATCATCGGCAGGATCGGGGTGATTCCGATGCCGCCCGCGATGAAATGCAGCCGCGCAGAACGCGACGCCGAGCCCGGCAGCGGCATCATGAACGCGTTGCGCGGGTCGCTGGCCTGGACCATCCCGCCCAGCGTCAGGCCGTGCACCTCGATCGACCCCCCGGCGCCATCCAGACTGTGCCGCACCGCAATTCGGTATTCGCCCCGCAGTTCCGGATCGCCGGTCAGCGAGTACTGGCGGGTCAGGCCGGACGGTAGGTGCAGGTCGATGTGGGCGCCCGGATGCCAGCGCGGCAGGGGAGTGTCGTCGACGGCTGCCAGGGTGAGTGCCACCACCTGTCCGTCGGCGGCGACGATCTGCCGGTCCGTGATGCGCAGGGGCGTGCGGTTGACCGCGGCGGGCAGCTCAGGCAGTGCGGCGTCGCCGCCCAGGCGCGTCACCACCGAAAGGAAATGCGGCACCGCTGTCCCGACGATCCGGATCAACAGATCCGGAGCGCTCGATTTGTACAAGCCGGGTGGCGGTTCGCCGTCATAGGGCTTGACGAGGTTGCGGAGGAAGTGCGGCCTCATCCGTGCATGGCGCGCGCGGCGGGTGAGGCGGCCAGGTAGGCGACCGCCTGAGCCGTGCTGCCCTCGTCGACCGGGTTGTAGTCCGGCCTCAGTAATCGCGACCCGGTACGGAACAGGTAGGCGATGGTCGGGATGGACCCCCGCTTCCCGGAAAGGTGCATCTTCCACATCAGGCGCGTGTAACCCATGTTGGGCAGCGCGGGGTCGGCGTGCACCAGGAACTTCAGCCCGCGCAGCACCAGCGCGAAGAACACCACGCTGACCATCAGGCCGCCGGCCGCCTGGGCGAGGAAATCCATGCCGAAGTATTTGGCCACGTTGTAGGACACGTGGCGGTGCTCCACCTCTTCGGCGCCGTGCCAGCGCATGAGATCCGCCATCATCGGATCGACGCCCAGACTGTCCCAATCGTTGTTCAGGGCCCAGTGGCCGAGGACACCGGTGAAGTGTTCGGCACCGTTGAGGGCGTGGGTGCCAGAAGCCAGCGCCTTGCGACGCCGGTCCGGACAGGCGATCTTCGCCATCCGCACGTCGTACTGACCGGCGACCCATTCCAGCTGGTCCAGGAATCGGGTGGGGTCGATGTCGTGGCGGCGCAGGAACTCCACCAGCACGTCGTCGTGGGTCTTGGCGTGGATGGCCTCCTGGCCGATGAACCCGACGATCTGCTCGCGCAGCCGCTCGTCGCGCACGTGTTCGAGCGCCTCGGTGAACAGCTTGGAGAACCAGCGTTCGGCCACCGGCAGGAACAGGTTGAGTGCGGTGATCGCGTGGGAGCCGTAGGGGTCACCCGGCATCCAGTGCAGCGGCGTGCTCTCCCACGAGAACCTGGCATCGCGCGGGCGCAATGCCACTTCTTCCGGGGCGTAATTGTCCAATGGGCTCGAGTCTTCGAGCCGCTGCTGAGTCACGACAGACCTCCTTGGGGGTGACTGTGACATATGGGTTCCACCCGCGGGGGTGAATAATCATCTCGTTCGTATTCGGTACGTAGTGGAAACCGGATTGGTTGCATCACCCCGCGGGGAGGCTGCTCAGGGACGCCAAGTGTCGGGCGTCCAACCCGGTCAACTACCCTGTTCGCGAAGCGCGCGGAGCTGCTCTGGACGACACGTGACGACACGTCTGGTCCTCGCACGCCGGGACGCCACCAGAAGACGCATACAGGAGTAACGCAGTGAAAAGCACGGTCGAGAAGCTGAGCCCCACCCGGGTTCGGATCAATGTGGAGGTTCCCTTCGCCGAGCTGGAGCCCGATTTCGACCGGGCCTTCAAGCAGCTGGCTCAGCAGGTCCGGCTGCCCGGGTTCCGCCCCGGCAAGGCGCCACGCAAACTCCTGGAGGCCCGCATCGGCCGTGGTGCGGTGCTGGAGCAGGTCGTCAACGACGCCCTGCCCAGCCGCTACAGCGAGGCGGTGACCACTGCCGACGTGCAGCCCCTGGGGCAGCCCGACATCGAGGTCACCAAGCTTGAGGACAACGAAGAACTGGTCTTCACCGCCGAGGTGGACATCCGTCCCGAGATCGACCTGCCCGAGCTGTCCGAGCTGAAGTTCAGCGTCGACCCGATCGAGGTCGGCGATGACGAGGTCGACACCGAGCTGCAGAACCTGCGCGCCCGTTTCGGCACCCTGACCGGTGTGGAGCGTGCCGCCGCCGAGGGTGACTTCGTGTCCATCGACCTGTCGGCGACCGTCGACGGCGAGGACGTCCCCGAGGCCAAGACCGAGGGCCTGTCCCACGAGATCGGCTCCGGCCAGCTCATCGAGGGCCTCGACGAGGCCATCACCGGGCTGAAGGCCGACGAGAGCAAGACGTTCACCACCACGCTGGTCGCCGGACCCCACGCCGGCCAGGAGGCCGAGGTGACGGTCAAGGTGAACTCGGTCAAGGAGCGCGAGCTGCCCGAGGCCGATGACGAGTTCGCCCAGCTGGCAAGCGAATTCGACACCATCGATGAGCTCAAGGAGAGCCTGATCGAGCAGGTGCGCCGGGCCAAGCGCATCCAGCAGGCCGAGCAGATCCGCGACAAGGCGCTGGAGACCCTGCTCACCGACATCGAGGTACCGCTGCCCGAGGCGATCGTGCAGGCGCAGGTCGACGACACCCTGCACAACGCCATCCACGAGCTGGAGCACGACGAGGCGAAGTTCGCGGAGTCGTTGACCGAGCAGGGCACCAGCCGCGAAGAGTTCGACGCCGACAACCGCAGCAACGCCGAGAAGGCCGTCAAGACCCAGCTGCTGATGGATGCGATCGCCGACAAGCTGGACATCCAGGTCGGCCAGGCCGACTTGACCGAGCGGCTGGTGCTGATGTCGCGCCAGTACGGCCTGGAGCCCCAGCAGCTGCTGGGCTTCCTGCAGCAGAACAACCAGCTGCCTGCCATGTTCGCCGACGTGCGGCGCGGTCTGACCATCGCCGCTGTCGTGCACGGTGCGACGGTCACCGACACCGACGGCGCCGTGGTCGACACGGCGGAGTTCTTCGGCCCGGCCGGTGGCGCCGAGGACGAGGCCGCCGAGGTCGAGGTCGGCGAGGTCGAGGCCGTCGAGGACGCCCCGGAAGCCGACGAGGCCGATGACGCCGAGAAGGCGGAGAAGGCCGAGAAGAAGGCCGCCAAGAAGGCCGCCAAGAAGGCTGAGAAGAAGGCCGACAAGAAAGATCAAGACACCGCTGAGTGACGCTGTGAGCGAACGCGCGCCCTCCAGGGCGTGCGGTTCGCTGCGCGTTGGTTAGTGTCGGTGAACGAGTACGACAACTCGAGAAAGCAGGTATCCAGCCGTGACTGACATGCGTTCTGGCGCGTCGGGGCTCAACCTCATCGACTCGGTGTATGAGCGGTTGCTCGCCGAGCGCATCATCTTCCTGGGTACCCAGGTCGACGACGACATCGCCAACCGGCTGTGCGCGCAGATTCTGCTGCTGGCCGCGGAGGACCCCGTCAAGGACATCCACCTGTACATCAACTCGCCGGGTGGCTCGGTGACCGCGGGTATGGCCATCTACGACACCATGGTGCTGGCGCCGTGCGATGTGGCGACCTACGCCATGGGTCTGGCCGCGTCGATGGGTGAGTTCCTGCTCGCCGCAGGCACCAAGGGCAAGCGCTACGCCCTGCCGCACGCGCGGATCATGATGCACCAGCCGTCCGCAGGCATCGGCGGAAGCGCGGCCGACATCGCGATCCAGGCCGAGCAGTTCGCGCTCACGAAGAAGGAGATGAACCGGCTCAACGCCGAGTTCACCGGCCAGACGCTGGAGCGGGTGGAGACCGACGCAGATCGCGACCGCTGGTTCACGGCGTCGGAGGCCCTGGATTACGGCTTCGTCGACCACATCATCACCAGTGTCAGCGTTAACGGCGACGGACCAGGAGCAGGTATCAAATGAACCCCGATATGCAACCTTCCTCTCGGTACATCCTCCCGTCGTTCATCGAGCACTCCAGCTTCGGTGTCAAGGAGTCCAACCCGTACAACAAGCTGTTCGAGGAACGCATCATCTTCCTCGGTGTGCAGGTCGACGACGCCTCGGCCAACGACATCATGGCCCAGCTGCTGGTCCTCGAGTCGCTGGATCCCGACCGTGACATCACCATGTACATCAACTCGCCGGGTGGCTCGTTCACCTCGCTGATGGCGATCTACGACACCATGCAGTACGTCCGGGCCGACATCCAGACCGTCTGCCTGGGCCAGGCCGCCTCGGCCGCCGCGGTGCTGCTCGCTGCCGGTACCCCCGGTAAGCGGCTGGCCCTGCCGAACGCCCGGGTGCTCATCCACCAGCCCGCCGTCGGCGGTGCGATCCAGGGCCAGGTCTCCGATCTGGAGATCCAGGCCGCCGAGATCGAGCGCATGCGCACGCTGATGGACACCACGCTGGCCCGCCACACCGGTAAGGATCCGGCCGTCGTCCGTAAGGACACCGACCGCGACAAGATCCTCACCGCGGAAGAGGCCAAGGACTACGGCATCATCGACACCGTCCTGGCCTACCGGAAGCTCTCGGCCCAAAACGCTTAGCCGCCAAGGCTTTTGGCAGCACGATTGCCGCGCGGATTCCTTCGAATCCGCGCGGCAATCGCGTTTCCGGGTCAGCTCACCGGGGCATCCGCGCTCGCGGGTTCTTCGGAGTGCGACGGTGCCTGCGGATGCGACGGGGCGGTCCGGCTCTTCTTGTGGCTTGTCGGGCCGGGTGAGTCGTCGGTCGAGTCCTGGGACGTGCGCTCCGAAGCGCCGTGCGCATGGCGGATCTTCGTGCGCGGCTTGACCGGCGCGGCAGGCGGTTCCGCTGCGTCGGTCGGCGTCTTGGTCACCGACGTGGTCTCGCCGCTCGAAGGTTCCGTGATGTCGGGCGTCACCGGTTCCGGCTTCGCCGCTGTGGGCTCCGGATCGTTCTTCGGCGAGTCGGGGGGAGGCGACGGGAGGTCCACGTCGTTCTGCCGGGGTGGCGACGGCGCACGATTCGGGACGTCGGGCTCAGCAGCCGTCCGCGCGATGGGCCCATCGACGGCGAACGCGGTGGTCCGCGGTGTGGGACCGGGCACCGCGGCGGTCGCTCCCGCCACGCCGGTCGCGCCGCTCAACAGGGCTGCGGGCAGCCGAAACAGTCGTCCCAGCGCCGAGCCGATGAATCCGACCAGGGAGCTCACCGCCTGGTCGATCTGCAGAACGACCGCCGCCACGGTCGCCGCGACTAGTCCGGTGAAGATCCCGCCGATCAAGACGATGGGGCCGAGAACCCGATCGACGCCGGGGATGCGAAGCAACGGTGACACCAGCTGGAATCCCGTCGACGCGACGAACACCGCCACCCGGAAGACGCCGTTTGCGATCGTCGTGCCGACGACCGAGGTCGCCAGGCCGGGCGTCGCAGTGGCCGAGGCCGACATATAACGCTGGGGTGCAACATCTTCGGGTAGCAGCGGGTCGGCGAGCGTGGCGAACTGGCCCAGATGTGCGATGAGGTCGGATGCCGAAGCCGCCAACGGCTTGGGCGCGGCGGCCAGCGCCACCGGCGGCGGCGCGGCGCTCGGCGGCCCGCCGCCTTCGGAGACGACGACCAGGCCGGCGGCGAGGGCGCAGGTGCACACCGCGGCACCGCAGGCACGGGCAAGGGAATTCCTGGGTCTTCTCATCATCGTTCCTTCCTCTGATCACGCTGCGAGACCGAAATTGTCGGTCGCGTCGATTCGCACGGACTGAGTAGAACGACACTCGTTTTTGGGTGTCCGGCCCTGTGATCAGTAGCTGAACGTCGTGGCGCCCTCGCCGATCCACTCCCACAGCTGCACCGTCCCACCGGGCTGGGCGCCTGCCAGGAAATCGTCCGCGTCCAGGTGCTTGGACTGGATGCAGATCGGACACACCAGGTAGCGGCCGCCGGCGTTCTGGTAGCGCTCCATCAGCTGCGCAAGCGAAGGACATCCCTCACAAGCTGTGCCCACGGCGACGCCGGGAACGACCAGACGGACCGCCTCCTTGGTCAGGAACATCATGGTGGGCCGGCCGGATTCGGCGGCGCCGACGGCGACCAGGAAGGCCACCGTGACCCGTTCGGCGTCCTCCAGGCCGGTGGTGAGGCTGATGGCTGCTTTGTTCATCGTGTGATCCATGACCTGAGCCTGTCGCAGCCCATGTACCGGGCACATGGGGCTTTTGCCCCACCTCCGCCCGTCATCCCGGGTTGGCGAGCCCGTGCCGCAGCGCGTACATGCTGGCGCCGATGCGGTTGGACACCCCGATCTTGGCGTAGGTGCGTTCGACGTGGTTGCGGGCCGTCTTCTCGCTGATCACCAGCGCCGTGGCGATCTCCTTGTTCGATGCGCCGCGGGCGACCAGGCGCAGCACGTCGACCTCGCGGGGGGTGAGACCGTCAGGGCGGGCACCGGGCCGGTCGGTGCGGTGCCCGCCCGCATGCAGCACCGCATCGACGGCAACGGGGTCGAGTTCGCCGGCGCGAACCCGTTCCTGCAGGCGTCGTGCGGCCGATGCCGGTGTCAGCGTCTCGCGGTACGGCCGGGGTTCGCAGCCCGACTGGTAGGCGACGGCGGCAGCCAGCACCCGGTCGGGTAGCCCCAGGGCCGATGCGGGCAGGCCGCGTGGGTAACCCGACCCGTCGAGGCATTCGTGGTGGTTGCCCGCGAGTTGGGCGACCTGCGCCAGGCCGCGCACCTGGCTGAGGATCCGCACCGTCAGATAGGGGTGCAGGCGGACCCGTTCGAATTCGCCGGAGGTCAGCGGCCCTGCCTTGGACCAGACCTGGTTGGAAACCCCGATCCGGCCCAGATCGTGGACGTGCCCCGCGCGCCGGGTAAGCGCGACCGTCGCGGCGTCCAGGCCGGCCACCGCGGCCGCGTCACCGGCGAGCCGGGCGACGGCCCGGGAATGGCCGAGGGTGAACGGGCACTTCAGGTCGACGAAATCGCCGAGCGCCATCAGGAGCGCGTCCAAGCCGTCATCGTCGAGGTGGTCGTGCCGGTCGGGCGCCTCCTGCAGCGCGGCCTGCCAGGCGTCCCCGGCCACCGGCCCGGCCAGCAGCGCGTCGGCGTCCCGGACGAAGGCGTCGACGATCGCGGGGTCGAACTGGCCGCCGCGGCGGCGGGCGGCCATGGCGACCGCGGCCGCGACACCGCCGGTCCGGTGATGCACCTCGACGAGGTCGGCCAACTGGGCCACGCGCATCTGGATCGGGATCGCGTCCCCGCTCGCGCCCGTCGGCATCCCGCCACCGTCATAGCGCTCGAAGGCGAACGCCAGCGCGGCCCGGACATCGGGTCCCAGGCCCAGCCGGTCGGCGAGCAGTGCGGCAGAGGTGCAGTGCGAATGGATCATCCGGGAAAGCTGCCCGCGGGCATCGACGAACAGCGTCGCCATCACGTTCAGCCGCCGCAGCAGTGGTTCGCCGCGGGCGATGTTGCCGACCAGGAAGCGCATCAGTGGCCACCCGGCGTTGTCGACGAGGTAGGTGTCGTGCCGAACCGCGATGTCATCGCCGAACCAGCGGGCGTATTCGTGCGAGTCGGCGTGACATCCGATCCACATGATCAGCGTCGTGTAGTAGATGCAGTCCCGCTCGGTGCGGCTCAGGCCGAGCCGGTCGGCCAGCCTGGTCGCGATCAGCGCGGAGCGCAGCATGTGCTCGCCCGGTTGCCCCAGCCCCAGGTCGACCGCGACGGAGAGCGCAGCGAGCAGTTCGGCGCGGCTGGGGGTGTCGGCCGGCGCAGCCATGCGCCGATTATGCAGTCAGTCCAGGCTCACCGTGTGCTCAGCCGCGCGATGTACCGAAGGATCGAAGTTCTCGAAGTGGCCGGACGCGACGACGAAGAGGGCGCGTTGCGGGGGCCGGAAGCCGCCGAGTCGGGCCTGCCGGTCCAGCGGTCCGGGACGGCCGAGGTCGACGCCGTTGATCGCGGCACGGCCGGTCGCACGCCAGACCTGTTGCGGCGCGACCATGAACTGCTGACCGTTGGGCGCGGTGGCGCTCAGCCGCATGGTGCCCGACCGCAACAGGGTTCCGGCGGCGAACCCGATGGCAGTCAGCGCAGCCTTGTTGGTCCAGGTGCTGACAGGTAATCGCTGCCCGACGGCGCTGAGCAACCGGGTGGCCGCAGTGGCCTGGATCTGGATGGTCCAGTCCAGCAGGCCCGGGATTGCGACGTGCAGGGTCCAGGGGTCGGTCCAGGCGACGTCGATGTCGCACTTCACGGCGTCCTGCGGCGTGGCCGAACTGAAGTATCTGGCGCAGCTCTGTTCGGCCGGCGTGGTGGCGTAGAACGTCCAGATGCCTGCCGGGTCACGGTGCCAGACCGACCGGTAGGCGGGCGCGAACGTCGTCGCGGGGAAGTGGCGCAGCGCCAGATAGTGGCCTGAGGTGAACGGAAATCCCATCACCCCGAAGCCGACGAAACGCTCGTCGTCACCGGGCGGCAGGGTGGGGTGCGCCAGCACTGCGGTCGCGGCGTCGAGAGGAGTGTGTGCTGTGGTCATGGGACCACGGTGCACGG
>JAHFVC010000010.1:0-13502 GCA_023264765.1 Mycobacterium sp.
AGCTACCCGGATGCGTACCGGCAACGTCACCATCAACGGCAAGAGCCACTTCGGGATCGGCAGTCCGTTCGGCGGCACCAAGCAGAGCGGGCTGGGTTACCGCAACGGCGAAGAAGGCTACAAGGAGTATCTCGACGCGAAAACCATCGGCATGCCCGCGTGACCCGCCCAACTGAACATACGGGTCGACAAGTGCGAGAAGAATCCGACCAAACGTCAATCTCGGCCTTGCTCTACCGCTACGCCCGCGCCGTGGACACCAGCGACTGGGAGCTCTACCGGTCGGTGTTCACACCCGATGCGTACATCGACTACTCGTCAGCGGGTGCCGCGGCCGGACCGCGGGACGAGATCGTCGACTGGTTCGTCACCGGCTGGGGCGCCATCGAGTGGAGCATGCACTACATCACGAACATCGAGGTGCTCACGGCATCGGACGACGAGGCCACCGTCCGGGCGATGTTCCACAACCCTTTTCAGATCAAGGGCATGGCCGAGATGTGCACCTGTGGCGGCTACTACCACCACGAGCTGGTGCGCACCCCGGACGGCTGGCGCAGCAGGAGCCTGCGCGAGGAGAACGTCTGGTTCGTCAACAAGCCGGGCGGCTAGCCCTCTGCGGCCAATTGCCCACACGCCGCGGCGATCTCGCGTCCGCGGGTGTCGCGGACGGTGCACGAGACCCCTTTGGCCAGAACGCGTTTGACGAACTCCCGCTCGACGGGCTTGGGGCTGGCGTCCCACTCGCTACCGGGGGTCGGGTTCAGCGGGATCAAGTTCACGTGCACCAGCGCACCGAGCTTGCTGTGCAGCTTCTTGCCGAGAAGGTCTGCGCGCCAAGGCTGATCGTTGACGTCACGGATGAGCGCATATTCGATGGATACCCGGCGGCCGGTGGAATCGGCGTAGTAGCGGGCGGCGTCGAGGACTTCGTCGACGCTCCACCGGTTGTTCACCGGGACCAGGGTGTCGCGCAGTTCGTCGTCGGGGGTGTGCAGTGACACCGCCAGCGTCACCCCGAGCTTCTCGTCGGCGAGCTTGCGGATGGCCGGAGCCAGCCCGACGGTGGACACCGTCACCGAGCGGGCGCTGATCCCGAACCCCTCCGGCGGGGGCGCGATGATGCGCTGCACGGCGGCCAGCACCCGGTTGTAGTTGGCCAGCGGCTCCCCCATGCCCATGAAGACGATGTTGGACAGCCGGCCGTCGTGCTCCTCGCGCATCGCGAAGGACGCCGCGCGCACCTGCTCCAGGATCTCGGCGGTGGACAGGTTGCGCTTCAGCCCGCCCTGGCCGGTCGCGCAGAACGGGCAGGCCATGCCGCAGCCGGCCTGCGACGAGATGCAGACGGTGTTGCGCTGCGGGTAGCGCATCAACACCGACTCGAAGGTGGTGCCGTCCAACGCGCGCCACAGCGTCTTTCGCGTCTCGCCCGCATCGCACTGGATCTCGCGGGACGGCGAGATCAGCGTCGGGAACAACTCACCGGCGACCTGGTCGCGCACGGCCGCGGGCAGGTCGGTCATCTGATGCGGATCGGCGATGAGGCGCCCGTAGTAGTGATTCGCCAGTTGCTTGGCCCGAAACTTCGGCAACCCGAGTCCGGTGACGGCCTCGATCCGGCCGGCTTCGTCGAGATCGGCGAGGTGCCGTGGCGGCATGCCGCGACGGGGTGCTTCGAAAACCAGTTCCTGCTTCATGATCCGTTCCAGTATCAGGCTTGTCCGGCGAGAACGTCACGCACGGTCTGTTCGACGGTGTCCAGGACAGCGGCATCGACCCCGGCCCGGCCGCGCACGAACACCGACGCGCGACTGGCCGGCGGCAGCCCCTCGGCCAGACACAACCCGTCGGGCAGCCGGCCGATCATCGGCAGCAGCGCCACACCCAGCCCCGACCGCACGGCGGCGAACAGGCCGGACAGGTCGGCCGATTCCGCGGCGATGCGGTAGTCGGTGCCCAGTCGGTCCAGGGTGGCGAACGTCGGCTCACGCAGGGTGCACGGTTCGGAGAACATCACCACCGGCAGCGGCTCGTTGGCGGGCACGCCGAAGCTGCGGCCCGAGACCCATTTCAGCGCAAGCATTCCGGACGCGTGTGCGGGATCCAGCCCCGATCCGTCGAGCATCACCGCGAGGTCGACGAGACCATGTTCGATCGCGTCGGCCAGCATCACGTTGCGATCGAGCCGGAAGCGCAGCCGCCATTCGGGCAGCCGTTCCCCGAGGGCGGCGGTCAGACCGGGCAGCATCACGTCGGCACCGTGCTCGGTGGCACCGATCAACAACACCCGCTCCTCGGCCGCCCCGAGATCGGTCAGCGCCGCGTCGTGCGCGGCCAGGATGTTCCTTGCGTGGCCCAGGACGCGGTGCCCGAGTTCGGTGAACGCGACGCCGCGCCCGGAGCGCTCGACGACGGGTCCGCCGACGACCGCCTCGACCCGCCGGACGTGTTGACTGACCGCGGACTGAGTCATGTGCAACACCGCCGCGGCGCGGTGAAACCCGCCACAGTCCGCGACCGCCACCACACTGCGCAGCGGTGCGATGTCCAGCACCTGACCCATGCGGCCAAGGTACTCCGATCAGTGCAGACGATCAAAAATCGCGACCGTTTGCATGGATGGCGAGGTTATTCCGCACAATCGATCAGAATTCGCGATCAATCCCGATAGCCGATATTCGTTGGACCTCGGTCGCCGCGCCGCCCACGATGGGTGTCATGACCCCGATGCCGTTGCGCACCGCGACGACCGTGACGTTCTTCTACGCACTGGGCTACCCGATCGGCAATCTGGCGGTCCACGCGCTGTCCCCGATGGCGGTGCTGGCGTTCCGTTTCGGGCTGGCAGGCGCGATCCTCGGGGCGTGGGCGGCCCTGGCCCGGGTGCGGTTCCCGACCGGCCGGACGCTGGCCCACGTCGCGGTCGCGGGCCTGCTGATGCAGGCCGTGCAGTTCTGCGCGCTCTACATCGCCATCCAGCACGGCGCACCCGCGGTGCTGTGCGCGGTGGTCATCGCGATGAACCCCGTTGCGACCGCCCTGCTGGCCGCCACCTTCCTGCGCGACCGGTTGACCCCGCGGCGCGTCGTCGCGCTGGTGCTCGGGGTCGCTGCGGTACTCGCGGCGTGCGCGACGCGCCTCATCGCCACCGGCGGGGTGGACCCCGTGGTCGGGCTGCTGCTCGTCGCCTTGATGGGCCTGGCAGCCGGTGGGGTGTATCAGCAGCGGTTCTGCGCCGACGTCGACTTCCGGGCCGCCACCTCGGTGCAGAACGCCGTGGCGTTCGTGCCGGCCCTGGCTCTGGCCCTGAGCACACCGATCGTGGTGCACAACATGACCCACGCCGTGTTCGCCGTCGCCGGCGTGGTGTTGTTGAACGCCACCCTCGGGGTGTCCCTCTACGTGCGGGCCATCAGCTTGCACGGTGCGTCGGCGGTCGCCATGTTGTTCTGTGTCATTCCCGCGGTGGCGGGTGTGTTGTCCTGGCTGATGCTCGGCGAGCGGGTGAACCTCGGGATCGCCGCGGGGCTGGTCCTCGGTGCGGTCGCGTGCTGGCTGAACGCGTCGGGCAACAAAGATTCAGGCAAGAAGCGTCAGCACGATCCAGCCCACGACGGCGGACGGCAGCATCGCGTCGATCCGGTCCATGATCCCGCCGTGACCGGGTAGCAGCGTTCCCATGTCCTTGATGCCGAGGTCTCGTTTGACTTGCGATTCCACCAGGTCGCCCAGCACCCCGGTGATGACCAGCAGCACGCCCAGCGGCACGCCCACCCAGGCGGGCTTGTCCATCAGGAAGGCCACCGACAGCACCGCGGCGGTGATGCCGAACAGCAGTGAGCCGCCCAGCCCCTCCCAGGATTTCTTGGGGCTGATCGCGGGCGCCAGGACGTGCTTGCCGAACAGGACGCCGGCGACGTAACCGCCGATATCGGCGAACACCACCGTCACGATGATGGTGAACACGCGCACGCCGCCGTGGTCGGCGAAGATGAGCAACGCGGTGAAGGCGGCGAACATCGGTACCCAGGTGGCCAGCAGCACCGTGGCGGCGATGTCGCGCAGATAGTTGACCGGTTGCTGGTGCAGGCCCTGACCGACCAGACGCCAGACCATGGCGACCACGATGGTTGCGCCGTAGCCGCCCAACAGGCCCGCGACGCCGAACGGCCAGGTCAGCCAGATCATCGCCTGGCCGCCGACCAGCAGCGCGACGGTGGGCAGCGCATAGCCGTGTTCCCGCAGGCGCCGGATCACCTCGTGGGTGGCGATGGCGATGGCGACCGCGAGCAGCGGCAGCCACCAGATGGGCGCGAACAGCAGGGTGCCGATGGCCATGGCGCCCAGCACCGCGCCTACCGCGATGGCGGCAGGCAGATCGCGCCCGGCGCGCGAAGTCTTCTTGGGTGGCTCGGTCTGCGCCACGGGAGTGAGGTGCTGAAAGGTCATCTAGACCTCCAGCAACTCGCCTTCCTTGTGTTTGACCAGTTCGTCGATCTGGGTGACGTACTGTGCGGTCGACTTGTCCAGGTCCTTCTCGGCACGGCCCACCTCGTCCTCGCCGGCCTCGCCGTCCTTCTTGATGCGCGCCAGTTCGTCCATGGCCTTGCGACGGATGTTGCGGATCGACACCTTGGCGTCCTCGCCCTTGGACTTGGCCTGCTTGACCAGGTCGCGGCGGCGCTCCTCGGTGAGCTGCGGAATGGAGATCCGGATGACGTTGCCGTCGTTGGACGGGTTGACGCCGAGGTCGGAATTCCGGATGGCGTCCTCGATGGCGCGCAGTTGGCCGGCCTCGTAGGGCTTGATGACCACCAGCCGGGCCTCGGGCACGTTGATGCTGGAGAGCTGGGTGATCGGCGTCTGCGAACCGTAGTAGTCGATGTTCAGCCGGGAGAACATGCCGGGATTGGCACGGCCGGTGCGGATCGACGCGAGGTCATCGCGCGACACCGACACCGCCTTCTCCATCTTCTCTTCGGCGTCGAAGAGGGTTTCGTCGATCACGTGTTTATCTCCCTTGGGTGCTGCGGCTGTCAGCTGGTGACCAGTGTTCCGATCTTCTCACCTGCGACCGCTCGCGCGATATTGCCGTCGGTGAGGAGATTGAACACCAGGATCGGCATGCCGTTGTCCATGCAGAGGCTGAACGCCGTGGAATCGGCCACCTGAAGTCCGCGGTCGATCACCTCACGGTGCGTGATCGAGGTCAGCAACGCGGCGTCCGGATTGGTCCTGGGGTCGTCGGTGTACACGCCGTCGACCGCCTTGGCCATGAGCACGATCTCGGCGCCGATCTCCAGGGCGCGCTGCGCGGCGGTGGTGTCGGTGGAGAAGTACGGCAGCCCCATGCCGGCGCCGAAGATGACCACGCGGCCCTTCTCCAGGTGCCTGCGCGCCCGCAGCGGGATGTAGGGCTCGGCGACCTGTCCCATGGTGATGGCGGTCTGCACCCGGGTGTCGATACCTTCCTTCTGCAGGAAGTCTTGCAGGGCAAGGCTGTTCATCACGGTGCCGAGCATGCCCATGTAGTCGCTGCGGGTGCGCTCCATGCCCCGCTGCTGCAGCTGGGCGCCGCGGAAGAAGTTGCCGCCACCGATGACGACGGCGATCTGGGCGCCGCCACGGACGACTTCGGCGATCTGGCGTGCCACCAGGGCGACGACGTCGGGATCGAGCCCGACCTGGCCGCCGCCGAACATCTCGCCGCCGAGTTTGAGGAGCACTCGCGAGTACGCGGGCCGGATCTGTCCCACCGCCATCAGACTCCTTCGGTTGCGACAAAGAATCGCCACCATCCTGCCTCATGACGACGCCCCGGCCACGTCGGGGTGGCCGGGGCGGACATGTGATTCGGTCAGCCGCGGTGCGCCGGATCGACTACGCGCGGTGCGCCGGATCGACTACGCGCGGTGCGCGGAAAGCAGCCAGGCGCCCACCGATTTGCGGCCGTTGGGCTCATCGCGGACGTCGGCACCGGCGAAGGCTCCGAAATCACCCAGCGCCGCCGGCACCTGCGCATGGATGCGGGCAGGCCGGATCTCGTCGATCTCCCAGTACTTGCCCACGACGTCGCGCAGTTCGTCGGCGGTGACGGCGTTGACCGGGCCTTCGGCCGGCATTCCGGCGGCGTCGAAGACCAGCACGAAGTACGACGCACCGGGCGCTGACGCCCGCACGATGGACTGCTGGTAACCCTCGCGCAGTTCGACGGGCATCGAGTGGAACAGGGTGGAGTCGATGATGGTGCCGAACCGGCCGTCGTATCCGGTGAAGGCGCTGATATCGGCGACGTCGAAGCTGACGTTGGCCAGGCCCCGGCGGGACGCCTGCGCGCGGGCCAACTCGATGGCGGTCGGCGAGGAGTCCAGGCCGACTGCGGTGAACCCGCGCGCGGCGAGATCCAGCGCGGTGGCCGCTTCCCCGCAGCCGGCATCCAGGACGTCACCGTGCACTCGCCCCGCCTCGATCAGCGCCGCGATCTCCGGCTGAGGCTCCCCGATACTCCACGGTGGGCGTGCGCCCTCGAAGTCGGCGGCTTCGCCGCGGTAGGCCGATTCGAACATCTCCTGTGGTGTGGTCATATCTCCGGTATATCAACGTAGTTGATATGTGTCAATATGCTTGACATGGGTGATGCCCCCGCCGACCTCCCACTCGGTTACCTCCTGACTCGCGCCGCCATGGCCTTGCGGGTCGAGGTCACCTCTTCGGTGCTCGAACCACTGAATCTGACCTTCGCCCAGTACCGCTGTCTGCGTTCGCTGTCACATTTCCCGGGCAAGTCGAATGCCGAGCTGGCTCGCGAGATGTTCGTGTCGCCACAGGCGATGAACATGGTGGTGCGCGGCCTGCAGGAGCTCGGGTTGCTGTCCCGGCCCGCCACCGTGGCTGCCGGGCGGGCCCTGCCCGCAGAAGTGACGCGGGAGGGCGTGGCGCTGCTCAAACGCACCGATGCCGGCGTGCGCACCGCCGAACTGAAGGTGCTCGGCCACCTCACCGAGCACGAACGCACCGAGTTGAAAAGGATGCTCGCGGCCGTCGGGGACTAACCGGTACCGGCGACCAGTGCGTCCACCGCGGCATCGATATGCGCGGCGACGACGTCGCCGTGCCGTGCGACCAGCTGGCCCAACGCGCGGGCGATATGCGAGCCCACCGCGCCGACGGCGACCACATCCTGGGCCAGCACGACGCCGTGCACCACATGCGCGGTGCTCAGCAGTCCGTCATGACCGACCTCATAGCGCCAGTCACCGATCAGGATGCGCTCCGGTTCGGAGTGGAACAACCCGCGGCGCGCGGGCGTGCGGATGACCCCGGACACACCACTGAGGACGTTGACGACCAGACCGACTCCGCCCGGTCCGGACGCGGCGGCACCGATCGCCGTACTCACCCGTTGGACGTCGAGTTCCGCCATCAGTCGGTCATCGGCAGGACGAACGCGGGCATGATCGTCTCCCCGGGTGTCGCGCCGGGGCGCACGGCGGTCCCCGCGGTGTAGAACTCGACCGTGTGATGCCCCCAGGCGTAGTTGGTGATGTCGAACCACACCCCCACCACACCCGTCCCGCCGTCCCGTTCCGCTTCGGCCTGCATCCGGGACATCGCCAATTCCCTTGCCTGGTAATTGCCTTGGGTCCACTGCGGCATCTCGGCGTTCTGCCCCACCTGGCTCAGGGTGCGCATGAAGCCTTGCACCGCAACGTGAAAGACGCAGTTGCCCATCACGAAAGCGACCGGGATGAAACCGGACCGCAACAGCGTGCCCATGTCCTGGCCGGACAGATGGCTTGTGAACGCCTGACCGTTCGGCCTCCGGTAGGCACCCGGATTCGGCACATACCGCACCGCGGTGCCGACGGCGATGAACTCAAGATGGTCGCCCTCACCGAGGTGGCGCCACCGCAGCCGCACCCCGACCACTCCGTCGGCGCCCAGGGCATCCGCCTCGGCTTGCAAGCGGGACATGGCATTCCAGCGCGCACGGTAAGTGGCCTCGGTCAGCACCGGCAATTCGGTCTGCGCCTTGATCCCGTTGAACTGATACCCCACGTGATAGACCGAGACACCCATCACGAGTTCGATGGGCTCGAAGCCGGCACCGTGCAGGATCGCGAACTCGTTGATCGACAGGTCGGAGGTGAACACCTTCTTGGCGTGTGCCAGCCGTTCACCGGCAACGGGGTCGAGCGTGTTCGGCTGCATGGCCACCCCTTCATAGAGTGCGCACAGGGTAGCCCCACAACCTGGCAATCAGGCCCTTTCAGAGCGTGAAAGTCGCTGAGCCTTCCAGCCCGCCCCGTATCACCGACCCGGGCTCGAAGTCGGCCTTCTGCGCGGACCGGAAGAGCAACCCGATGTGCTCGCCCGCCGACGCTGCGTCCAGTGACTTGCGGAAGGCCTCGATCGCGTCGACCCGCAAGGTCCGGTCGGCCACCCAGAGGGTGTCACCGACGCGGACCTCTCCGGCGTCCACGCGACCGGTCACCACGACGCCGCGATTCTTGATCACAAACACGTCGTCGATCTTCATGCTGAACACGGTGCCGATGTTAGTGCTGGTGGCACGCTTTCGGTGGTGAAGGCGGCAGATCCAGCGCCGGGTTGCCGTCGAAGAAACCGACCGGTTTGAGGTGGAAACCCGTGTAGGCGCAGGGCATCACGGGCCAGTCCTCGGGCCGCACCACGTGATGCGCCCCCAGCGTGTACCAGAGCACCACGTCGGTGTCCTCCAGCGGCGCGTCGTCGGCGACGAACTCGGGCAGGCCCTGGGCGTCGGCAGACTGGTACATGTAGTCGCCGGCGGCGAACATCTCCGTCGGGTCGTACTTGGTCACCCACAGGTTGTGCTGCACGAAGCGGGCCCTGTCATAGATGTAGGACCCCTCCTGCACCATCACCGGCACGATCTCCTTGGGCACCAGCTTGTAGGCGACCGGCGAGCCGAGTTCGTTGGTCTTGGACGGATTGGTCACCTTCCAGTACCGGCCGGTCTGCCAGTTCCAGTCGCGGGCACCCTCGGCCTCCGAGGCCACCAGCGTGTCCTGCGTGATCCACGCGTTGTGGTGCGGGTTGAGCTCGGGGTCGGGTTCGGGCACCGAATCCACCTCGTAGACACTGTTTCCGGTGCCGTCGATGCTCATGTCGAGCCGAAAGTTGAAGAAGTGCTGGTGGTTGGGCCCGTAGATCCCGGGCGCCACCATCTTCCCCCAGCGTGGCGTCTCCCCCTCGGCAACCGCACCGGTGGTCAGCACGCCCGAGAGCTTGACCTCGACCTCGATCGAGGCATCGTTGTAGAAGTACCAGAAGAAGCCGTACTCGTAGTTGCCGACGGTGCAGATCATCGATACGACCAGCCGCCGCGACCGGCGCACCTCGACCTCACCAGTGCGGAAATCCGTGTGCTTCCAGGAGATCCCGAAATCTTCCTCGTGCATACAGATCGCATTCGGGATGACGACAGCGTTGCCACTGGAATCGTTGACCGTCCCGTCGAAGTAGTGGATCTCCCCCAGACAGTCACAGCCCAGCGTCAGCGGATTGGCCGAGAAGCCCATCCCGACCTCGCCCATGTCGAACACATTCTTGTTCCAGTGCGTCGGTGAGGTGTCGCCGTAGGGCACCACCATCTCCGACAGTGACCCGCGGTAGAGGATCGGACGGGTCTCGCCGCGGTCGGTGTAGGTCACCTCGTGAACCGTGACGCCTTCCCGAGGGTTGAACCCGATACGCAGGGACCATTTCTGCCACTGCACATTCCACCCGTCGACGGTGAAGCTGGGGCCGTCGGGCTGCGTGATCTCGATGGGTTTGACGTCGTCGCGGAACTGCGTGAACGCCGGCCGGTTGTCGGGCGAGAACATGAACTCCTCGGAGTAGTTGCCCGCCGTCGGCGGCAGCGCCACCACCCCGTGGTCCTCGATGCCGATGACCTCCATCGCGTCGAGATCGAAGGTGACGATCAGCCCCTCGACCGGACGCGCGTAGCCGTGTTCGGATGGCGCGGCACGCATGAACGTCAACGGCCGGCAGATCAGCGGCGAGTTCTCGTGGTGGTCCCCGGCACCGTAATAACCGGCGGGCCAAGGGTCGATCATCGCCAGACTGAAGTCGGTGACGCCACGCTTGCGCATCGCCTCCTGCCACCGGGGGTCCTCGCGGACCTTCTCCTCCACACCCGTCATGTGCTCGACGAGGTAGGACGGGAACCGCCCCGGCACACCTTTCCACGAGTCGATGACGCGGGCACCAAGATCCACGACGGCTTCGTAGATCATCTTCGCCGCCGCGTCGTACATGCTCGCGAACGCGCGCCGTGGCACCTCACCGTCGAAGGTCAGCGATGCGGTCTTGCTGGGCTCGGCGAGTTGGATCATCACGAATTTCAGCGTGGGGCTGGCATATTCGGATCCGGTGATGACGGCCGCGGCGGCCTCGATCTCAGCGCCGGTGAGCGGGTCGAGCGGGTAACGAGTGGACGGTGTGGCGGTGCCCGTGCCGAGCACGGTGTCCTCCATGGTCACTTGACGGTTTCCTCTGCTTCCTTGTTGAGATCGAACACCGCGAGATGCGCCAGGGCGTCGTCTTGGGAGACCTTGTGCGCCGAGCGACGGCCGAAGACGTAGACGATCAGGCCGAGGGCGAACATGCCGACACTGATGCTGCCGACCCAGGTCATCCACTCTGCGTCCCCGACGCCGGCACTCGCGAGCCAGGACTTCGCGAACGAGTAGTAGACACCCGCGATGGTGCCGATGGTGCCCACCACGACGGTGATCCAGACGCCGACCATGCCGCCGGGGATACGCCAGAACGTCTCGCTCGCATAGCGATCGGCGTACTTCTTCCGCGCGATGACCACGGGGATCAGGAAGAAGAACCCCGACAGCAGCCACACCGTCGACAAGCCGCCCTGCAGGAAAATCGTGGTGTTGACCAGGCTGCTCTGCGAGTACAGCCCGACGATCAGCAGTGAGGACAGGACACCCTGGATCAGGATGGCCGACACCGGATTACGGGTGCGCGGGTTCAAGTGGGTGAAGATGCGCGGCAAGTGCCGCTCCAGACCCGAGACGAAGATCAGTCGGGAGTAGGCCACCTGGTAGGTCATCAGCGCCACGACGATGATCAAGGCCAGCACGACAGCGCAGATCTCCATCAGCCCGGGGAACCCGGCCACGTCCAGCATGCCGATGACACCCGTCACCGCGTCGATCTGATCGGTGGGTAGCGCCATCATCGTGCCCAGCGTGGTCAGCAGGTAGATGGCGACCAGGGCTGTCGAGCCCCAGAGGATCATCCGCGGCCCGCTCTTGCGCACCGAGAGGAACTCTGCGCCCATGTTGTAGGGCGTCTCGACACCGAGCAGGTAGAGCAGCACCGTGCCGTAGAGGAAGCCCGAGACCGCGAAATTGGGGATGGTCGCGTCGTGCCAGCTGAACGGGGTCGCCGAACCGTGCTTCACCGCGAAGATGACCCCGGCGAAGAAGATGGTCAGCGCGAGGATGCCGAAGATGACGAAGACGACGTTCATGATCCGCTGGTTGGCCGCGAGCTTCGCCAGCGCCAACCCGACCACCGTCCACATGATCACCAGCTGCAGGATGACGCTCGTCATCACGCCCAGCTCGGTGTGGAAGGCCAGAAGCAGGAAGGACAGCACCACCGCGGGTGAGGACGCGGCATTGAGGATCACCGGTACCCACGACAGGTACCCACCGATGAAGCCCCAGGTCTCCCCCATGGTGCGGGTGGCCCAGATGTACACACCACCTTGACCGGGCCACAGGTTGCCCAGTTCCACGACCGCCATGCCGGCCGGGACGAGGAAGGTCAGGATGCCCAGAATCCACATCGGGATTGCGGTCCAGCCACCGGTGGCCATCACCGAGGAGCCGGTGATCCAGCAGATGATGAACACATAGGCGGCGGTCAGGCCGAAGGTGCTCATCACCTTCGGCAAGATCTGCTCGGGGACCAGCTCGGTCGCCATCAGCTTGTCGCGGTCAGCGGTCGCCGAATGTTCCAGTTCTTGTGTCATTTATTGTCTCCCAATACCTTTGGATCAGTTGACGATCTGTCCGTCACGCATCCGGACAACACGGCTCGCTTCGTCGGCCACCGTGGGGTCGTGTGTGCTCGCGACGACCGTGACGCCGAGCGTCGAACACAGGTCGCGCAGCATGCGCACCACCGTCTCCCCCGTGCGGTGGTCCAGATTGGCGGTCGGCTCATCGGCCAACACCAACGTCGGATTGCTGATCAGCGAACGCGCGATAGCGGTCCGCTGCTGTTCCCCTCCGGACATCTTGGTCGGCTGGTGGTGGACACGATGCCCCAGACCCACCATTTCGAGCAGTTCGGTGGCGCGCCGGCGCAGCGCCTTACGGTCGTACGGCTCGAACATCAATGGCAGTTCGACGTTTTCGACCGCAGACAGGAACGGGATCAGGTTGTAGCTCTGGAAGATGAACCCGATGGTATCGTGGCGCAGGGCGGCGAACTGGCTCTCCGAGATCGTGGCGGTGTCCTGACCCGCGACCCGGACGGCACCTTTCGTGGGCCGGTCCAAGCCACCGATGATGTTGAGCAGCGTCGACTTCCCGCTGCCGCTGGGTCCCATCAAGCAGACGAATTCGCCTGGCATGACTCGCAACTCGACGGACATGAGGGCCTTGACGACCTCGTCGCCGAGTTTGTGCAGCTTCCAGACATCGGAGATCTCGATGACCGGTGCGACGCCGGACGATTCGGTGTCGGTCACCCGGACCGACGCGGTGGTTGTCTCGTTGATGGCAGTCATGTCTTCCTATCCCGTGCTCAACGATCGGATGGGTGGGCGGGAGGCGGCGTTCCAGGTGGGGACGACGCTGGTGGCCAGCGCGGCGACGATACTGACGCCGACCGCGATGACCGCACCCATCGCCAGGCCGCCCGCCGCGACCCCGGTCGGTACGAAGCCGACGGCTCCCAGGGTGAGCGCGGCGATCACCGCCAAGACCGCCCCACCGACCGCGCCGAGCAGTGCGGCGATGACAGGTTCGACGAGCAGCGCCACCACCACCGGCATCCGGGGAATGCCGTTGGCGCCCAGCACCCCGAGTTCTCGGGTCCGCTGGGCAACCGTCCGGGTGGTGGCGACGGCCACCTCGACCACGCCCACCAGCAGCACGGTGACGGCAATGAGCACCACCGCGGCACGGATTTCGTCGGCGTGTCCCAGCGATGCCGATTGGGCGCTGATGCCCTCGGACATCCCGAAGACGATCACGACCAGGAAGGCACCGGTCGCGGTGGTGATCGCGGGCAGGATCATCTCGCCGAGCCGGCGGCGCGCCGCCAACCACCCGTATGACAGTCCGTAGCGCATGGGTCACCTATGCCCTTTCCTCTTCGCGCGGGCGCTCATCGCTGCCCTCTGCTCTTCGCGCGGGCGCTCATCGGCCGCCCAGGAGATCGACGGGACGTTGTTGGAGCAGGCGGTGCACGGGGAT
>JAHFVC010000010.1:13512-43450 GCA_023264765.1 Mycobacterium sp.
CCATGGCGGGGATGAACGCGGCGACCATGCCGGCGGCCTGCGCCCACGCCGCCAGCGTCGCGATGCCCGGAATGACCAGTGCGACAGCGGCTCCCGCGCCGAGCACTCCGACGACGTAGGCGACGATGAACACGATGGCGGACTCGACGAGGAAGAAGTACAGCACCTCGTCGGCGAGTCCGATGCTGCTCATGATGCCGAATTCCCGTTTCCGTTCGGCGACGGCGGCCAGGAAGGAGGACACGGCGATGACGAAGCCGAGGATGAGACCGATGGTGGAGATGAGCCCCAGCGTCGACCCGGTCACCTTGCCGGAGAACAGTGCCGAGAAGTTCTGCTCGAACGTCAGGGGTCCGACCCCGCCCACCGTGTCATAGATCAGCCCCGGGCCGCCGCGGTCGGGCAACACCGACGGGTCCGTGGTCGACGGCAGCCCGGTCGCCGCGCCGAACGTCTGAGCCAGGTCATGGCGCTTCTCCTGGCCGGCGGGCGCCGTGATCGTCCACCACCCCTTGTCCCCGACCAGGCTGCGCGCCAGATCGATTGGCACGGTGGCCGATTGACCGCTGCCGGCGAGGTCCACCAGCAAGCTCTGACCACCGATCACCACCCGGTCGCCGGCGCCCACCCCCAGTCGCGTGGCGAGTTGCTCCCCCACGGCGGCGTGCCCGGCGGGCACCTCGTCGCTGCCGCGGATGGACACCGCGAGGCCGTTGACGGTGGTCGTGCCGGACGGGGTGCGGGTCGCCGACCAGCCGTCGGGAAGGGCGGTGATGTCCGGCGCGGCGCCATCTGCCACCAGGGCCCGGGTCTCGGTGTCGTAGTGCACCCCGGCAGCCGGAACCACCCACAGCTGCGCGCCACCGATCACGTCGGTGACCGAATCCTCGCCGGTGATGGCGAAACTCGCGGCGATGGTGCGCACCACGGTGACGCACGCGATGGCCAGCGCGATACCCAGGACGGACAACACGAACCGTTCGGGGCGGCGCCTGATGTTGGCCAGGGCGAACCGGACCAGGCACATGAAGGTGTTACCGGATGCGGTGGCGATCTCCGGTGGTCGGGCGACGGTGGGTGGTGCAGCGGACTCCACGAGAGGGATCGTGGGCGCGCCGTGTTTCGTCGAAAGCTATCTGCGGTATCCGCCGCGTTAACGGAGACTGCTTGCGATTACAACAAGGTGTCTCGACGACAACGGATTTCGTCGCCGACCTACAGAATCGCGGCCGCGATGATCATTCCGAATGCCAAATAGGATGCCGCCACGACGAGCACCTCGGGGGTGAAGCGTTCCTCGGCCAGCACCCGGCCGATGTCGACACCCTTGATCACGCCGACCAGGCGCACCGAGAAGGCTTGCGCGGCAATGCCCAGCAGACCGAACACCAGCGTCTTGATCAGACCGCCGACCAGGTCGCCGGTCGAGCTGTAGATCGCGAGCACCACGATCAGCGCCATCGAGACCACACCGGATGCCGTGATGGCGGCGGCATTCGGTCGGCCGGCCTGCACCAGGGCGCGCAGCGGCCCCGGCGTGGTCCAGTCGATGACGAAGAAGCCCAGGACCATCAGTGCGATGCCGACGATCGTGTACAGCACGATCGCCGACGCACCGTGGCCGACGATCGACCAGTAGTCCGGACCCAGGGCCGAGAGTATGGTGCCGTTCATTGACTGATCCTTCCGATCACAGCGGAATACGGTGGGGAACGAAGGCGGCGCCGTTGTCGGTGATGAGGCCGGCGGTCTCCCGGATACCGAGTCCGGCGGATTCGTCGCCGACGATCCACGCGCCGAGCGCGGGGCGCATATCGTCGAATTTCGGCAAGGGGTCCAGCAGTTGGTAGACGTAGCCCTCCTCGCCGTAGACCCCGCCGGTCTCCATGTCCTGCCCGGCACCGACCACGCTGATGTTCGCGCCTTCGCGGCCCAGTTTGGGTTTGCGGACGTATTCGGTGAGCTCGTGCGGGTCGTCCAGGTAGGCGGGCAACAGGTTCGGGTGTCCCGGGTACATCTCCCAGAGCACCGCGAGGATGGCCTTGTTGCTCAGTAGCGTCTTCCACAGCGGCTCGACCCACATGGTCGACGGCAGGGTGTCCAGGGCGTGCCGGCCGAATTCGTCGTCGAGGATCCACTCCCACGGGTAGAGCTTGAACAGTGACGAGATGGGCGCTTCCTCAAGGTCCACGAAGCACTGCAGGTCCTGGTCGAAACCGATGTCCTCGATCGAGAGGCCGACGGTGTGCATGCCGGCTTCGGCCGCGCACTCCTGCAGGTAGGCCAGGGTGACGTTGTCCTCGCCACTGGTGTCGGCCGAGGACCAGGTGAAGTGGGTTTCCTTGCCGGGCAGTCGATCCCGGATCTCGGCCCACCGTGCGACGAGGCGCTCGTGCAGCGAGTTCCATTGGTCGTCGGCGGGAAAGACGTCGGTCTTCCAATGCCATTGCAGGATGGCTGCCTCCAACAGCGAGGTCGGGGTGTCGGCGTTGTACTCCAGCAGTACGGGTGGCTTGCGGCCGTCGTAGCGCAGGTCGAACCGGCCGTACAGGTGCGGATCGCTGCGCCGCCACGACTTCTCGATGTGCTCCCACGTCCATTCCGGCAGACCGAAGTCGTGGTAGCGCCCGACGAGCACGACGTGCTCGACGGCGTCCAGGCACATCGAATGCAGTACCTCGACGGAGGCTTCCAGGGACAACACCTCGTCCATGTCGAAGACGTAGTGCACCGACTCGTCCCAGTAGGGTCGGTCGGCGCCCGACGCATCTTGCGCTGGGGTGCCGAAGCACATGCCCTGTTCGGCGACGATCCGTTCCCAGCCTGGTCGCGGGGAACTGCGGACACGGCGCATTCAGCTACCCGAACTTCCGTGGCTGGAGGAGCCGAACCCGCCGCGCGACACCGTCGATCCCGAGCTCGTCTTTCCGGTGGTGCCCTTCGGCAGTTCCAGGGTCCCGCCCCGCGCCGGAGTGCCGATGCCACCGTTGCTGCCGCCGTAGTAGTAGCGGTAGGGCGAGCCGGCGAAGATGAAGACTCCGCCCGCTCCGGAGTAGCCGCTGCTGCAGTAGCTGTCTGGCACCACCTCGTTGCTGCCGTCGGCCACGCACGTGGCACTGACGGTGTCCTCGTGCAGCATCTGGTAGCCGAGCGCGACGACCCCCACGACACCGACGACGGCCACCGAGCCCATCAGTACCTTCTTGCCGGTGGCCTTCCGCTTTGCGGCCGTCTCCCGTTGCAGGGCGGCGAATTCCTCGGCGGTCTCACGGGCGCGACGGGCCTTGTCGCGCTGGCGTGCCTCGGCGACGGTCGGCGCGCGGGGCGTCGTCGATGCGGCGTCCTGGTAGCGCATGGAGCCGCGCGGCGAGGGCGGGGCCGCCTGATGGCCGGGCGGCGGTGTGCCATCGGATACGTCGTCGGACCCGGAATCCATCTATCCCCCAGTACTCACTCAGACAGCCGCCTCACAGCATAGAGCGGTCAATCCTGGATGCGGGGAAAGGACTGGGCGTCTTCGAGCTCGTAGGCCAGTTCCAGCAGGACGCGCTCCTGGCCCAGTGGCGCCGCGAACATCATCCCGATCGGCAGGCCCGCCGCGGAGCGACCGGCCGGCAGCGAGATGGCCGGGTCGCCGGTGACGTTCTGCAGCGGGGTGAAGGCCACCCAGTCGATGAGTCGGTCGATGATCTGCTCGTACGGAGCGGTCGGGTCGAGGTGCCCGATCCGGAGTGTCACGTCGGCGAGGGTGGGTGTGAGTAGGACGTCGTAGGACGCGGCGAGCCGTGTGATGATTCTGCGGGTCCGCGCCAGGCGTCCGATGACCAGTGGCATCCGATGCAGGTTGCGTCCGGCCAGGTGCTCCAGTCCGAGTGTCAGGTTGTCCAGTTTGGTCTTCTCGAAACTGGGGCCGAACGTCCGCCGCCCGCCGCGCACGAGGGCGAACGCCAGCAGCGACCAGTACAGCAGGAAGTCGTTCATGAACGAGGCAGGCACCGGGTTGGAGATCTCGGTGACACGGTGACCGAGGCCCTCCAGCAGCGCCGCGGTCTTCATGGTCAGTTCGCGGATCTCCGGACTGGCTTCGCGCGCAATCGATTCCGTGCACACGGCGATGTGCAGCCGCCGACTGCCGGGACCGGTGACATTGCCGATGGCCGGCAGCTTGGGATTGCGCTGCAGGCGTTCGGCCTCCCGGTAGAACGCGGCGGTGTCGCGCACCGACCGGGTGAGCACGCCGTTGGCGACGATGCGCAGCGGCATCTGGCGCATCTGCTTGTCCAGCGGCAGCCGGCCTCGCGACGGTTTGAGCCCGACGAGTCCGTTGCAGGCGGCCGGAATGCGGATCGATCCGCCGCCGTCGTTGGCGTGCGCGATCGGCACGACACCCGCGGCGACGAACGCGCCCGATCCGGACGATGACGCACCGGCAGTGTGCTCGGTGTTCCATGGGTTGCGCACGGGGCCCAGTCGGGGGTGCTCGGCCGAGGCGCTGAACCCGAACTCGGAGAGCTGCGTCTTCCCCAGGGCGATCAGACCGGTGCCCAGAAAGCTGCGGGCGAAGTCGCCGTCGGCCGGCGCCGGGCGCGGCGTCCAGGCATCGGTGCCGTCCATCGTCGGCATCCCCGCGACGTCGGAGTTGTCCTTGACGAAGGTCGGGATACCGGCGAAGAACCCGTTGCGGGGGGCGTCCGTGCGGGCCCGGTCGAACGCCGCGTGGGCCAGCCCGTTCAACGCCGGATCGACGGCTTCGGCCCTGGCGATCGCGGCGTCGATCAGCTCGGCCTGCGAGACCTCGCCGGCGCGCAGCGCAGCGGCCAGCGCCACCGCGTCCAGGTCACCGAGGGCGTCGTCGCCGAAGGCATGCACACGTGTCATGAACCCGACGGTACCAGTACGTACCACGGCGTCGGGAGGTTACCGACGCAAAGAACCCCGTTGTCGCCCGGGCGACAACGGGGTTCTTTGACTCAGCTTGCTAGGACTGGCCGACCTCGAACCGGACGAACCGGGTCACGGTCACGCCGGCCTCGTCGAGCAGCGCCTTGACGGACTTCTTGCTGTCCGCCACCGACGACTGATCGAGCAGGACCACGTCCTTGTAGAAACCGGTGACGCGACCTTCCACGATCTTGGGCAGTGCCGCTTCCGGCTTGCCCTCTTCCTTGGCGGTCTCCTCGGCGATGCGACGCTCGTTGGCGACGACATCGGCGGGCACGTCCTCACGCGTCAGGTACTTGGCCTTGAGCGCGGCGATCTGCAGGGCGACCGAGTGTGCGGCCTCCTCCGAAGCGCCGGTGTACTCGACCAGCACACCCACGGCGGGCGGCAGGTCGGCCGACCGCTTGTGCAGGTAGGTCTCGACCTGACCGTCGAAGTAAGCCACCCGACGCAGTTCGAGCTTCTCGCCGATCTTGGCGCTCAGGTCGGCGATCAGCTGCTCGACCGTGGTGTCACCCGACTTCGCCGCCTTGAGAGCGTCGATGTCGGCGGCCTTCGACTCTGCGGCGGCTGCCACGACGCGATCGGCGAGCGCCTGGAACTCCGCATTCTTCGCGACGAAATCCGTCTCGGAGTTCAGCTCGATGAGCGCGCCGTCCTTGGCCGCGACCAGGCCCTCGGCGGTGGCGCGCTCAGCGCGCTTGCCGACGTCCTTGGCGCCCTTGATGCGCAGCGCCTCGACAGCCTTGTCGAAATCGCCGTCACTCTCGGTCAGCGCGTTCTTGCAGTCGAGCATGCCGGCACCGGTCAGCTCCCGAAGGCGCTTGACGTCGGCAGCGGTGTAGTTAGCCATGAATGCGTTCTCCTTGAACTGAAGAAATCAGGAAGCGTCGGTGGTGGGCTCGGCAGCGGCTGCGCCGTCAGCCGGACTCGTGGTGGCACCGGCGAGCAGCTCCTGCTCCCACTCGGCCAGCGGCTCGGCGGCCGCAGCATCCTGACCGGCCTCGGCCTTGCCTGCGCCGGCACGGGCCTGCAGGCCCTCGGCGACGGCGGAGGCGATGACCTTGGTCAGCAGGGCGGCCGAACGGATCGCGTCGTCGTTGCCCGGGACCGGGTAGTTGACCTGATCCGGGTCGCAGTTGGTGTCGAGGATGGCGATGACCGGGATGCCGAGCTTGATGGCCTCGTTGACGGCCAGGTGCTCCTTGTTGGTGTCGACGACCCAGATGGCCGAGGGCACCTTCTGCATGTCCCGGATACCGCCGAGGCTGCGCTCCAGCTTGTTCTTCTCACGCGTCAGCATGAGGATTTCCTTCTTGGTGCGGCCTTCGAACCCACCGGTCTGCTCCATCGCCTCGAGCTCCTTGAGGCGCTGCAGACGCTTGTGCACGGTGGAGAAGTTGGTGAGCATGCCGCCCAGCCAGCGCTGGTTCACGTAGGGCATCCCGACGCGGGTGGCCTCGTCGGCGATGGACTCCTGGGCCTGCTTCTTGGTGCCGACGAACATCACGGTGCCACCGTGAGCCACGGTCTCCTTGACGAACTCGTAGGCCTTGTCGATGTAGGTCAGCGTCTGCTGCAAGTCGATGATGTAGATGCCGTTGCGGTCGGTGAAGATGAACCGCTTCATCTTGGGGTTCCAGCGACGGGTCTGGTGCCCGAAATGGGTGCCGCTGTCGAGCAGCTGCTTCATGGTCACTACGGCCATGGTGGTGCCTCACTTATATATCGGTTGTCGTCCGGAATCGGGTGATCCCGGACCCTGGCGTCTGCCGCTGCCGGACCTGTTCCGGTTTCCCGAATCAGGACCGCCCGGCATGCTGGTGCAACCTGGTGGTACGAGGTTGCGAGGCAGGCGCGCGAAGTCAGCCCACGCAAGTGAGCTGCGGATAGCAGTTTACACCGTGGACACAGCTGCTCTTACCACTGCGGTTATGCACAGTCGGGCCGTCATCCACATTCTCCGGCGACCGGGTTCCTATCTCGGCGCCACCGCGCTGAGCTGGTGTGATGAGAGTTCTCGGGATGCTCGCGCTGATGCTGGCGTGCGCCACACCCGCGCACGCCGACGACGATCGGCTCACCTGGCCGCTGCGGCCCCGACCGGCTGTCACCCGCGCCTTCGACGCCCCGTCGGTGAAGTGGAACCGCGGTCACCGCGGTGTCGATCTCGCGGGGGCACCCGGTGCGCCGGTCTACGCCGCCGGGGACGGGACAGTGGTGTTCGCCGGTGAGCTCGCCGGCCGGCCGCTGGTATCCGTTGCGCATCCGGGCGGGCTGCGCACCAGCTACGAACCGGTGCGCGCCACGGTGCGCCCCGGGCAGGTGGTGCCGGCTGGCACCCCGATCGGGGTACTGATCGCCGGGCACGCGGGCTGCCCGGCGGCGGCGTGCCTGCATTGGGGTGCGATGTGGGGCCCGGCGGCGCGGGCCGACTACGTCGATCCGCTCGGACTGCTCGCCGAGACGCCTATCCGGCTCAAACCTGTCAAGCCCGGGGATGGGCCTGGTCGTGGACCGCCCGCAGCCGTGCCACCGTGACATGGGTGTAGAGCTGCGTGGTGGCCAACGATGAATGGCCCAGAAGCTCCTGCACGATGCGCAGGTCGGCGCCGCCCTCGAGCAGATGGGTGGCCGCGCTGTGCCGCAGGCCGTGCGGACCGATGTCGGGGGCTCCGTCGACGGCGGTCATGGTGTCGTGCACGACGGTGCGCACCTGACGCTGATCGAGGCGATCGCCGCGGGCGCCGAGGAGCAGTGCCGGACCGGACTTCGCGGTCGCCAACCGCGGACGGCCCTCGGTCAGCCAGGCCGTCAGTGCCGCCGAGGCCGGCTCGCCGAACGGCACGGTGCGTTGTTTGTTGCCTTTCCCCAGGACGCGCAACACCCGGCGCTCCGTGTCGACCTCGTCGATGTCCAGTCCGCACAGCTCGCTGACGCGGATACCGGTGGCGTAGAGCAGTTCGACGATGAGCCGGTCCCGCAATGCCAGCGGATCACCTTGCTGGGCACCGGAATTCAGTGCTTCCAGGGCGTCAAGCGCCTGGTCCTGCCGCAGCACCGCGGGCAGGGTGCGATGGGCTTTGGGGGTCTGCAGCCGCGCGGCGGGATCGGTCCGCATCAGGCCGCGATGACACGCCCACGCGGTGAACGTCTTGACCGCCGACGTGCGCCGGGCCAGCGTGGTGCGCGCCGCCCCCGTACCGGCTTGGGCGGCCAGCCACGAGCGCAGCGTCATGAGATTCAGGCTTTCCAGCCCGCCGCCGGTGAATGCGAACAGCGACCGAAGATCGCCCAGATAGGCGCGGCGGGTGTGCTCGGAACGCAACCGCTGCAGGGCGAGGTACTTGTCGAATTCCTCGAGCAGGACGTCCATTCCCCTACCGTGCTCAGGCCGGGGCGGGCTGTCTAGGTGACGCGCCGCAACGTGTCCGGGGTGAGATCAGCCAGTGACCGGTAGCCGTCGATGGCCATGATCAGGTCGGCCTCGGCGAGCAACGAGCGCAACACGTGCACCACTCCGTCGACGCCGCCGAGAGCCAGGCCGTAGGCGTACGGCCGCCCGACCCCCGCGGCGGCGGCGCCCAGCGCGAGCGCCTTGACGATGTCGGCACCGCTACGTATCCCGGAGTCGAACAGCACCGGCAGCCCGTCTGCCGCGGCGACCACGTCGGGCAGGCAGTCGATGGCGGGGAGTCCACCATTGGCCTGGCGGCCGCCGTGGTTGGAGCAGTAGATGCCGTCGACACCGAGATCGCGGGCGCGCCGCACGTCGTCGGGGTGGCAGATGCCCTTGACCAGCAGCGGCAGCTTGGTCAGCGTGCGCAGCCAGGCCAGGTCGTCCCAGGTGACGCATTGCCCGAAATTCTGGATCCAGCTCAGGATCGCGGCTTGCGGATTCTCTTCCGGCGTCTGCGCCAGCCCGGCCCGGAACACCGGGTCGCTGGTGTAGTTGGTCAGGCAGTGGCCCCGCAGCTGCGGGAAGTTCGAGGTGCTCAGGTCGCGCGGCCGCCAGCCCGGCACCCAGGTGTCGAGCGTGACGATGATGCCCTTGAACCCCGCGGCTTCCGCGCGGGCCACGAAACTGGCCGCGAGCTCCCGATCTTTCGGGGTGTACAGCTGGAAGAAGCCCGGGGTGTCGCCGAATTCGGCGGCCACGGATTCCAGCGGATCGGCGGTGAGCGTGGAGACCATCATCGGTACCCCGGACCTGGCGGCGGCGCGCGCCGATGCGATGTCGCCGTGGCCGTCCTGCGCGCACAGCCCGATCACCCCGATGGGCGCCATGAACAGCGGCGAGGGCAGGGTGAGCCCGAACAGGTCGACCGTGAGGTCGCGTTCGGTGGCGCCGACGCACATCCGCGGGATCAGACCCCAGTTCTCGAACGCGGTGACGTTGACCCGCTGGGTGCGCTCGTCGCCGGCGCCGCCCGCGACGTAGGACCACAGCGACGGGGACATCGCCTTTTCGGCTCTCTCCTGCAGTTCGGCGAAGCCGATCGGGAGCGAGGGCATAACCCCGGATAGGCCCTGCAGGTAGATCTCGAGCTGATAGTCGCCGAATGCCATGGGGTCAGTCTGACTGGCCCGCTTCGGCTTTCGCCAGCTCCGATTTCCACTGCCGGAAGGTCTCCTCGGTGCGGCCCCGGCGCCAGTACCCGGAGATGGAAGCCCACTTGGCCTCGACTCCGCGTTCTTTGCGCAGGTACGGACGCAGATTGTGCATGACGGTCTGCGCTTCGCCGTGCACGAACACCTGCACCTGACCGGGCAGCCATTCCGCACCGCGCACCGCTGCGACCAGCGGCGCGTTGTCGCCGGCCACCGAGTCGGGCACCTGATCGGCGCGACCGCCGCGGTGAATCCAGTGCACCGCGACCCCGGCCGGGACGGTGAGGTCGACCTCGTCCTCGGGTCCGGCCACCTCGATGAAGGCCTGGCCGACGGCATCCGCGGGCAGTGCGTTCAGTGCGGCGCTGATCGCCGGGAGCCCTGCCTCGTCACCGGCCAGCAGGTGCCAGTCCGCGGCGGGGTCCGGCGCATAGGCGCCGCTGGGCCCCATCAGATATGCGGGCGCGCCGGGGCTGGCCGCCGCGGCCCACGGCCCGGCGACACCCTGTTCTCCGTGCACCACGAAATCGACTGTGATCTGGCGCTTTTCAGCGTCTGCGTGCCGCACGGTGTAGGTGCGAACCGTGGGTCGCTGATCCTCGGGCAGTTCGTTGAAGCTGTCCAACGTCAACGGCTTCGGGAGCGCGCTCATATCGACGCCGTCGGGGACGATGACGAATTTGACGTAGGAGTCGGCGAATGCGCTGGGCGTGAAGGTGTCGTATCCGGGTCCACCCAGCACCAGTCGGATCATGTGCGGTGTCAGCGCCGTGGAGCTGATCACCTCGAACGTGTGCACCGGTCGTCCCGCCACAGCGGTTCCCCCATCCTGTCGATCGATCTCGACACCACTGTACGAGTGGGTGGACGGGTGCGGTCTCCTACGCCCGGTCAGGTCACTTCGCCACGATCCCCCACCGCCCCTCCTTGCGTGCCACCAAGCCCGACACTTCCAGTAGCGCCAGCGGCCCGAGGATCGATTCCGCCGGCAGCGCGGCTTCGACTGCAATTTGTTCGACGCTGCGATAGCCCCGGGCAGGCAGCGCCTCGTAGACGAGGCGTTCGGGCCGGGACAACCCGTCCAACGGAGAGGCCGGATGCTCGGGCTCCTCGGCGAACTCCCCTGCCTTCCCGACGATCTCGACCAGTTCGTCGGATCGGTCGACCAGTTGCGCCCCACCCCGCAGCAGCACGTGGCAACCCGCCGAGGCCGACGACGTCACCGGGCCCGGAACGGCGCACACCACGCGGCCCATCGCCTGGGCCCAGGCGGCGGTGTTGGCCGCTCCGCTGCGCAACCCCGCCTCCACCACGACGGTGGTGCGACCTAGTATCGCGACCAGGCGATTGCGGGCCAAGAACCGGAACCTCGCCGGCCGCACGCCCGGTGGATACTCGGTGAGCATCAACCCGCTTTGCGAAATCCTGTGCAGCAGAGCCGAATGACCACTCGGGTACGGGACATCGATGCCGCCGGCGAGCACTGCCACCGTGCAGCCGTCGGCCGCCAGCGTGGCCCGGTGCGCCGCACCATCGATCCCATAGGCGCCACCCGAGACCACTGCGACATCGTGTTCGGCCAGACCTTCGGCCAAGCTGCCCGCCATGTGTTCGCCGTAGGCGGTGGCCGCCCGGGTCCCGACGATGGCCGCGGCCCGCTCGGCGACATCGTCCAACCGCGCGGGACCGATCGCCCACAGCACCATCGGTGGATAACCGTCCTGCTTCCTGGTCACGTCGGCATTGTCGAACGCGGCGAACGCCAGATACGGCCACTCGTCGTCGCCAGGGGTGATGAGCCGGCCCCCGCGGCGATCCAGCATCGCCAGATCCTCTGCCGCGCTGTCCATTTCACGGCGCGTTGCCACGGCATCCGTCAGCCAGTGCGGTTCACCGCCCGATCGGATCCGCGCGGCCGCCTCGACCGGGCCGTGCGTGCGCACGTAGTCCGTCAATGCCGGGCACGGCGGTTCGGTGACGCGGGACAAGTAGGCCCAGGCGGTGCGGGTCTGGTCATCGGCCATCGTTGACCACCTCGTCACGAAAGCTGAGCGCGGTGCACACGTCCTCCACCGTGGGCGATTCCCGGCCTGCCAAGTCGGCGATGGACCACGCCACCCGCAGGGACCGGTCGACGCCCCTGATGCTCAGCGAGCCACGATCCAGCGCCCGGCGCAGCGGCTCCATCGCGGACCGGCTGAGCCGGTACGCACGGCGCAGCACCGGGCCGGGCACCTCGGCATTCGTCCGCACCCCGACCGCCTGCCAGCGCAGCGCGGCGGCGCCGCGGGCGTTGGCCACCCGTTCGCGCACGGCCGCGGTCGGCTCGGGAACGGCCTGACCGAATGCGCCGCCACGGACCTGATGCATCTTGACCCGCAGGTCGACCCTGTCCATCAACGGACCGGACAGCTTGCCGAGGTAGCGGCGCTTCACCGCGGCCGGGCACACACAATCCCGCGGATTGGCCGGTGCGCAGGGGCATTCGTTGGCAGCCAGGATCAGCTGGAACCGGGCCGGGTACTTCGCCACCCCGTCACGCCGGGCCAGCCGAATCTCACCGTCCTCCAACGGTGTTCGCATCGCTTCGAGCACACTGGTGCCGATCTCGGCGCACTCGTCGAGGAACAGCACGCCGCGGTGCGCCCGGCTGACCGCACCGGGGCGCGCCATACCCGTTCCGCCGCCCACCATCGCCGCCACGCTGGAGGTGTGATGGGGCGCGATGAACGGCGGCTCGGTGATCAGCGGGGTCTTGCCCGTCAATAGCCCGGCCACCGAATGGATCGCGGTGACCTCCAGCGCCTCGTCGTCGGACAACAACGGAAGCAACCCTGGAAGGCGTTGCGCGAGCATCGTTTTCCCGATGCCAGGCGGGCCGCTCAGGAACAGGTGGTGCGCGCCGGCGGCGGCGATCTCCACCGCGTAGCGGGCTTGGGTCTGCCCGATCACGTCCGCGAGATCCGCGGCCGCCACCGGTGCGGGCGGCACCGTGTCGAACCGGCCCGTCAGCCCGCCCTTGCCCGCCAGCCAGGCCTGCAGCTGACGCAAGGTGCGCACACCCCACACCTCGATGCCGTCGACCAGGCTGGCCTCGGCCAGATTGTCCTCAGGCACGACGACCACGGGCCAGCCCTCCTTCTTGCCCGCCACCACCGCAGGAAGGATGCCGGTGACCGGCCGGACCCGGCCGTCGAGCGCCAATTCGCCCAGCAGCAGGCTCTTCGCCAGCCGCGGCCATTCCTTCTTCCCGTGCGCCGAGAGCACGGCAGACGCCAGAGCCAGGTCATACGCCGACCCGTTCTTGGGTAGCGTCGCCGGCGACAACGCCAACGTCAGCCGCGACTGCGGCCATTCACTGCCGCAGTTGGTGATCGCCGCACGCACCCGATCCCGCGCCTCCTGCAGCGCCGCGTCCCCCAGCCCCACCAGATGCACCCCCGGTAGACCCGAGGCGATATCTGCCTCGATCTCCACGATGAGGCCCTCCACCCCGCGGATGGCCACCGAATACGCCCTGCCCAGTGCCATCAGCCGATCCCCTGCACATGCGCCAGTTCCGGCACCCGGGTGCGACCGATGCGCACACCCACCACATCGATACGCACCCCCGCCCAACTCTTGGGCTGCTGTGCCAGCCACACTCCGGCCAGCCGCCGCAGCCGACGCACCTTGGCCGGAGTCACCGCCTCGGCAACCCCACCGAACGCGTCACTGGTGCGCGTCTTGACCTCGACGAACACCACCGTGCCGCCGTCGGCCGCGATCACATCCAGCTCGCCGTAGCGGCACCGCCAATTACGTTCCAGCACTTGCAGACCCAAGGCCTGCAGGTGTTGCACCGCCAACCGCTCTCCCAGAGCGCCGATCTCGGCGCGACTCCATGTCTCCATGGATCAACCTTCGCGACACCCGCCGACAGACCAGCGCACGAAACCGGGCAAAAGCCCTAGTTATCCACAGTCACCGATTCATCCACAGGCGGTGCCGGAAGCGATGGCCTACCAGGCGAGGAGTTGAGACTCCGGGGATCGGGCGACGGAGTCGAATTCACCGAGCGCCGACACGATGGTTCCGGCCGGGAGCACCGCAGTGAGGCCGTCGGCCAACCGGCGCAACGACCGGGGCGATGGGCCGTCCGTGTCGACCAGCAGCAGGTATCTGTTCGTTTCCCGGATACCGGTGGCGCTCAGCAAGTCGAACGCGAACACATTGCCTGCCCGGGTGGCAGGCCGTCGGGTCAGGGATTCCATGAACGGCCGCACCGTGTCCAGCAGCGCGTCCGTCTGCTCCTCAAGCGGGCCGTCCATGGGCATCTGGATCGAGATTGCCCACGTGGTCATGTCAACCACCGTAGGCGTGGTCATTTCGCTGGATCCGAGTAGGCGTGTACTCGCTTTTCGCTGTCAGGCCCCCTGGCCGTCAGGCCAGCGCATCGAACAACGCGGCCAGCTGGCTCGGGGACACCGAAACCCCGCACTGGCTGCGCAACGACGTGAGCGGGCGGGCGATGCCCTGCAAATCGAGGAACTCCCCCGGATGCCCGGTGAAGTATCCCCGGATCGCGGCGGTCGCGTCGCCGGTGCTCTGATTACCCGCGGCGGTCAGCACATCGTTGGCGCCGGGATGGGCGTCGAGGTAGGCGCCCGCCTGACTGAGCACACCGCTGGCGGTGGTGGCCAGACTGCTCGCCGAGCACGGGTCGGCGGCGGCCGCGGTCGGGGCCGCGACGGTGGCGAAGACGGCGGACGCGCTGAACAGGAGGATGGCTATCGGCTTCATTGCTCGATCCTATTGATCGGCTGCGACAAAACGCAGCCTTTGCGCGGACCGGCCCCGCGGGCCGGGCGCCGTCGAGCGTGCCGTGAGAGCGCGATTTTCGTGCTCGGTGACACTCTGCGTGCACGCTCGCGCGCGCAACGCGTGAGCCAAAGGAACTTGTCGGAGGCCCGCGTTACGTTGCGCCCATGACCTTCGACATGGAGTCCTACGTCGATCTGGACCTCCCGGCGCGGCGCTCGGCCGGACTGGCTTCGTTCGACGCCGACGCTGCGCTCAACCTGGTGACCGAGTTCTGCGTCTCCCGTGACGTGCATCTGGGCACCAGGTATTCCGTCATCCCGCAACTCGATCGGGCCCTGCGGATCGCCTCGATGAACGGACCGGACAAACGCTGGACCCGTATCGCCCTCTGGTCGGGCAGCGACGACGCCGGCGATGTCCCCGGCGCCGTGGTCCCCAACGACCTGCGGGACATCCTGTACAGCCGCTTCGTGGCCGCCCTGCCGGACGCGCGCTGGCTACCCCCGATCAGCGTGGTGTCGGTCAGTCGCTGGGCGCGGTTCTCACAGGCGATGCGCTCGGCTCGAGACCTGGGGCTGGGGTGGGTGATACCGATCCACCGCGAAGTGCTGCTGGTGCCGATGCCGGCGGTGCGCTACGCCGAAGGCAGCACCAGCGTGCTGCACGACGATACGGGCCGGCCTGCGGTGGAATGGTCTGACGGCTCCGGTATCCACTACCTGCACGGGACCGAATTCGCAGAATCCGACTACCACCGGATCGTCGGGCACGAGATGTCGATCGATGCCATCGCAAGCCTGCGTCATGCCGATCAGCGGTCAATCGCGTTGCGCTATCTCACCTTCGACCAACTTCTGGAATCGGGTGCCGAGCAGATCGATGCTGCCATCCAGCTCTACCGCTTGCCGCTGCCCCCGCGGTTGGCCCGGGACCGGGCGCCGGCGTACGGCGGCTTCGACTACTTCATCGACATGCCCGACCGGGGCATCATCGAGTGGGTCCACCCACGAGTCGCCCGGCGCCGCACCGCCGGACAGCTAATGCTCCCGGTCGGCGAACAGACCTTCCTGGACCAGCGTCGCGGCGACCACGCCGTCGGCTCGTAGCAGGCTCGCGGTGGTCAGGCTGCGGCCCCGCGCCGCCGCGGGCGAGGCGGACTCCAGCAGATTCCACTCGTCCGCCCGCACAAGTTGGTGCAGCCAGATCGACGAATCGGTGGTGCTGGTGCGGTGCACCCGTTCCCGCATGGACGAGCCGTGCACGTGCGAAGCCGGGTCGACCCCGTACAGGTCGGTGATGTACACCGCGATCAAGGTGTGCAACAGCGGCGTCTCGGGCAGCGGTGCGATCACCCGCCACCACATCCGACGGACGAAATCGGCTCCGGCGCCGACGTCTTCGATCCGGATGTCGAGCTCGTCCAAGGGCAGCGACGGTGCCGGGCCGGGTGGTCCGGTGTGCGGCAAAGTATCAGGGTGGACCGGCATCGTCTGCCGCACACCGTGTTCGGGCCCGGCCAGCGGCACGGTGAACGAGACGGTCGCGGCCGTGAGCAGACGGCCGGCCTGGCGGCTTTCCACCCGCCGGGAAGCGGCGGTGCGCCCGTCGTACACCCGGTCCACCCGCAGATCCAGCGGCGCGCCGGCGTCGCCGCCGCGCAGGAACTGCAGGTGCATGTTGGTCGGCTGATACCCCGCGTCGAGGGTGTGGCACGCCGCGGCCAGGCTCTGCGCGGCGATCAGGCCACCGAAGGCCCGCTTGCCCTCGGGTCCGCTGGCCGGACCGGTCCAGGCGTCGTGGCCCGCCTCCGTCAGGTCGAACAGCGCCGCCAACGCGCTCATGCGACCGTGCCGGCGTCGGTCAGCCGCACGATCTCGTCGGCACCGAGACCCAGGTGTTCGGCGAGCACCTGCGCGGTGTGGTCGCCGAGCGCGGGCGAAGCCACCGCGGCCGGATACGCACCGTCGATCGCGACCGGCAGCCCCGGTGCCAGATAGCTGCCGATGCGAGGCTGATCCAGGGTGGTGAACAGTGGATTCTCGGTCACCTTCGGGTCCGCGGCCGCCTCGGCGAAGCTGCGGTAGCGCTCCCACAGGATGGATGTGGCCGCCAACGCAGCACCGATCTCGACCGCCGTGTGGGTGCTGAACCAGGGAGTGAACAACCCGGTCAGCGCGTCGCGGTGGTGGTAGCGCTGACCTTCGTCGGTGAGGTCGGCGCCCAGCGATTCACCCAGCGCCGCAACAGCTTTGGTGTTACCGGTGATCTCGGCCAGATCCTTGAAGTGCCGGCCGGTGAGCGCGACGATCATGAATGCCACGCCGTCGGCACTGGTGAACTGCTGGCCGTACTGGCCGTAGATCGAATTGCCGATCCGGGGCCGGTCATCCCCGTTGATCATCACCTCGGTCAGAAAACTCAGGTTGCCCGCAGTGGCCAGCGCGACGTTCTCCAGTGGGATCGACACCCGCTGGCCGTGCCCGGTCGCATCGCGGTGCCGCAGTGCGGTGGTGACCGCGAGCGCGGCGTAGAGCCCGCACGCCACATCCCATGCGGGCAACACGTGGTTGACCGGAACATCCAACCCGGCGGGCCCCGTCACCAGCGGAAAGCCCAGTCCGGCATTGACGGTGTAGTCGACACCGGTACCGCCGTCGGCGCGGCCCGAGATCTCCACATGAATAAGGTCGGGGCGCAGCGCAGTCAACGTGTCATACGAATGCCATTGCCGTCCGGCCACATTGGTGATCAGCACGCCGGCATCGGCGATCAGCCGCGCAACCAGGTCCTGACCTTGATCCGAACGCATGTCCACGGCCACCGACCGCTTGCCCTTGTTCAACCCTGCCCAGTAGATGCTGTCCCCGGCGTCGGTCACCGGCCAACGCCGATAATCGGCGGCGCCGCCCACCGGGTCCACCCGGATCACCTCGGCACCCAGTTGGGCCAGCGTCATCCCCGCCAGTGGGACGGCGACGAAACTGGAGATCTCGATGATGCGGACACCGGCCAACGGCCGGAGAGCCTCGGGTGCGTCAGTCACCCGCCCAGGCTAGTTTGTTGGCGTGGCCCCGATCACGATCGATACCCCAGACGGTCCGATCGACGCATGGCTGGACGTCCCGGAAGGACCCGGGCCCTTCCCCGCCGTGGTGGTCGTCCACGACGCCTTCGGCTACGGGCCGGACTGCCAGGCCATCTCCCGCCGGATCGCCAACGCCGGCTACCTGGCCCTGACCCCGAACCTGTACGCGCGGGGTGGCCGGGCACGGTGCATCACCCGGGTCATGCGGGAACTCCTGACCCAGCGCGGCCGCTCGCTGGATGACATCCTGGCCGCCCGCGACCATCTGCTGGGACTGCCGCAATCCGCGGGCACGGTCGGCATCGCGGGCTTCTGCATGGGCGGTCAGTTCGCGCTGGTGCTGTCGCCCAAGGGTTTCGGCGCGTCCGCCCCGTTCTACGGCGCGCCGCTGCCGCGCAACCTGGAGCGGACCCTGTCCGGTGCGTGCCCCATCGTGGCCAGCTTCGGGCGCAGGGACCCACTGGGCATCGGCGCCCCGGAGAAGCTCCGGCGAACCGTGGACGCCCACAACATCACTGCCGATATCAAGGTCTACCCGGACGTCGGGCACAGCTTCGCCAATCAGCTGCCCGCGCAACCGCTGCTGCGGGTCGCCGGGTTCGGTTACAACGAGGCCGCCACCGAGGACGCCTGGTCGCGGGTGTTCTCCTTCTTCGGCGAGCACCTGCAGGCGTAGCGCTGACGGGATATTGACAGCAGAGGCAATTGCGCGTAGTCCTGCTGTCATGGTCGACGTCGACTATTGCGTCGTGGGCGCAGGTTTCGCCGGATTGACGGCGGCGCTGCGGCTCACCCAGGCCGGTCATTCGGTCCGGTTGCTGGAGGCCCGCGACAGGGTCGGTGGCCGTACCTTCACCGAAACCCGCGGCGACTACTGGGTGGACCGCGGCGGCGCCTGGATCGGGCCGGGACAGGACCGGATCTACGCCCTGATGAACGAATTCGACGTCCCCAGCTACAAGCAGTACGTGCACGGCGATGCCATGATGTTCGTCAGCGGCAAGAAGTACCGCTACACGGGCACCATCCCGTTGTCGATGAGCCCGTTCGCCGTCGCGAACATCGGAACGGTGTTCCTGGAACTCACCCAGATGTGCAAATCGGTTCCGCCCGAATCGCCTTGGGATGCACCGAAAGCGCAGAAATGGGATCAGACCACCTGGGCGAAGTGGCTGGACGGCAACACGTTGTCCAAACCGGCCCACGAACTACTGGAGCATGCGGTCGCCGGTGTCTACACCTCGGCGGCGTCGGAGTTGTCGCTGCTGTTCGTGCTCTATCAAATGGCCTCCGCGGGCGGCCCGAGCTTCGTCCTCGGCGTCAAGGATGCTGCCGAGGACGCCCGGCCGGTCGGCGGGATGGGTGCCATCCATCGAGCGCTGGTGGCCGAACTCGGTGACGTCATCTCGCTGTCGCAGCCCGTCCGCCGCATCACCCAGGATTCCGGTGGCGTCACGATCCGCTCCGACGACATGGCGGTGCGTGCCCGGCGCGTCATCGTGACGGTGCCGATCTGCATCGCCTCGCACATCGTCTACGAACCCATGCTGCCGGTCGACCGGGCGTTCCTTCATCAGCGGATGCCCAGCGGTGCCGTCTTCAAGATCGCCCTGGTCTACGACGAACCGTTCTGGCGCGCCGACGGCTTGTCGGGCCAGTCGTTCGCACCCGGCTCAGCGGCCAACCTGACCATCGACTCGTGCACCCACACCGGGGACCCCGGCATCCTGACCGTCATCACCGAGGCTCAGGACGCGCGCGACCTGTGCACGCGCAGCGACGCCGACCGCCGGCAGGCCGTCCTGACAGCCGTCGCCGATCGGTTCGGCGCTCGGGCGCTCACGCCGGTGGATTACCTCGAGCAGAACTGGACCGTCGAACGATATTCGGGCGGCGGGATGATCTCGCACACCCCGCCGGGAGTGCTGACCGAGTTCGGCCCGGCGTTGCGCGCCCCGTGCGGCCGCATCCACTGGGCCGGGACCGAGACGTCAGATCTGATGTACGGCTTCATCGACGGCGCCGTGCGATCGGGTGAGCGCGCGGCTGCCGAGGTCATCCGCCACGACGCGCCGGTACCGACCTGATCCGCGTCAGACAGTGCAGTCGACGCCGGCGGCGTCGCGGGCGATCACACAGGCAGATGGGTTGGACAACTTCCACGCCCCACCCTGATTCACCCAGTAGATGTTGTGGGTCTTCGTCCCGAAGATCGGCATGGTCACGGCCAGCTGCGCATCCAGCCGGTCGCCGTTGAGCGCCGGGTTCTGCACCTGCCACGACATCATGCCGGAGTAGGCGTTCAGGCGATTGGCGATGTTGTCGGCGGTGGGTACCGCGGCCTGACCACCGGCCAGTTTCGCGGCCCGAACATCGGATGGCACGCCGGTGTCGAGCACCTGCTGCAGCTCGGAGGTGAGGTCACCGGCGCTGGGCACCGCGGGGGCGGCCCAGGCCGCTCCCGCTCCCCCGAGCGCGCCCGCAGCCATCAACACCGACATCGTCGCCCACGCCACTCGCATGGGTGTCACCACATCACGGCGGCCCCGGGCGGACAAGGCCTACGTCCCCGTTCAGTCCGGCAGCCGCAGCTCGGGCTTCTCGACCTCTTCGATGTTCACGTCCTTGAACGTGATGACCCGTACCTGCTTGACGAAGCGCGCCGGCCGGTACATGTCCCACACCCAGGCGTCGGCGAGCCGCAACTCGAAGTAGACCTCACCATCGGCGTTGCGCGGCACCAACTCCACACTGTTGGCCAGGTAGAAGCGACGCTCCGTCTCCACCACGTAGCTGAACTGGCCGACGATGTCCTTGTACTCGCGATACAGCGAGAGCTCCATCTCGGTTTCGTACTTCTCGAGATCCTCGGCACTCATCTGCTCTGCTGTCCTTCGTCTAGGTTGTGTTCCATCATTCCGCACGCGCTATCACCGCGTGGCACCGATCCCGCAACGCGTGCAATGTTGGCGAACGAGAACCGGTGCTCGGGGCACGGCCCCAACCGCGCCAGCGCCTCGGTGTGGGCCGCCGTGCTGTAGCCCTTGTGCTCGGCGAAGCCGTATCCGGGGTGCTCGGCTTCCATGCCGACCATCAGCCGGTCGCGGCTGACCTTGGCCAGCACGCTGGCGGCGGCGATGCAGGCGGCGGCGGCGTCCCCACCGATCACCGGCAGCGACGGCACCGCCAGCCCCGGCACCCGGAAGCCGTCGGAGAGCACGTAGCCGGGCCGAAACGGCAGTCCGGCCACCGCACGGCGCATTCCCTCGATGTTGGCGATGTGCACTCCGCGCCGGTCCACCTCGGTCGAGGGAATGAAGACCACGTGATAAGCCACCGCGTAGCGACGGATAAACGGGAACAGGCGTTCCCGTTCGGCCTCGGTGAGCTTCTTCGAATCGTCGAGCGCGGCGAGGCTGGAGAGCCGGTTCGGGCCGAGCACGCACGCCGCCACCACCAGCGGCCCGGCGCACGCGCCCCGCCCGACCTCGTCCACACCCGCGACGGGGCCCAGCCCGCTGCGGTACAGCGCGGATTCGAGGGTGCGCAGACCGGATCTGCGGATCACGGTCCTCGGTGGCCAGCTCGCCGGCAACGCCAGAACTCCTAGGACGCGGGCGCCGTCTGCGGGTTCACCGCGTGCACGCCACCCCAACGCGACGGCGGCCATGCGATGAACCGGGCCTTGCCGATGACGTTGTCGACGGGCACGGTGCCGGCGACCGGGTCACCGGTGCACAACAGCCCCTTCTGCGCATCGGCGGGCAGATTGGTGCAGTGCGCGCGGGAGTCGGCCGAATGCGTTCGGTTGTCACCCATCACCCACAGCCGGCCGTCAGGCACCTTGACGGGACCGAACTCGTTGCCGAGGCAGGGGTAGACGTTGGTGTCGGCCATCATGGTCGACGGGTCGAGGTAAGGCTCGTTGAGCTTCTTCCCGTCGACGGTCAGCCCCGTGGCGGCACGGCATTCGACGGTCTGACCGCCCACCGCGATGACCCGCTTGACCAGATCGTTCTCGTCGGGTGGCACGAAACCGACGAAAGACAGTGCATTCTGCGCCGCGCGGATGACGGCGTTCTCGGACCGGATCGACTTGTAGCCGATGTTCCAGTTCGACGGCCCCTTGAAGACGATGACGTCGCCGGGCTCCGGCTCGCTGAAGTCGTAGGTCAGCTTGTCGACCATGATCCGGTCGCCGACGCAGCCGGCGCACCCGTGCAGGGTGGGCTCCATCGATTCCGACGGGATCAGGTACGGCCTGGCCACGAACGTCAGGACGACGTAGTACATGACCAGCGCGATGGTGACGAGGACGACCCCTTCACGCAACGCCCCGGACTTCCGCTTCGGTTCGTCGGGAGTGTCGTCCTCGACGGTGTCCGTCACAGATTCGTCGTCAGCCGCCGTGCCTTCTTTGTCCTCGGTCACGGCATCAGGGTAGTCAGCGATCGGACGCAAACCCTGGCAGGGCGCGTCAGCGCTTTTCCTTGATCTTCGCCTTCTTGCCGCGAAGCTCGCGCAGGTAGTACAGCTTGGCGCGACGCACGTCACCGCGGGTCACGACATCGATGTGGTCGATGTTGGGCGAGTGCACCGGGAAGGTCCGCTCGACGCCGACGCCGTAGCTCTCCTTGCGGACGGTGAAGGTCTCGCGGGCGCCGCCGCCCTGGCGCCGGATGACGACACCCTTGAAGACCTGAACGCGCTCCTTGGAGCCCTCGATGACCTTGACGTGCACATTGATGGTGTCGCCGGGGCCAAAGGCCGGGATATCCTCGCGCAGCGACGCCTGGTCGACGAAGTCAAGCGTGTTCATCGGTGACACTTCCTTGTTGTTAGCGACTCATGTGACACCACGTCGGGCGCGGGTCGAGCCGAGGTATTTCGGGTATATCGGGTCCTGCGTCACGCAGCAGGCCTCACTCAAACAGGTGACGCCGTGCGCAGACAACTGCTCAATTGTGCCAGACGGCACGCATACGGCGAAATCGCCGGATACGGGAGCGAAACGCCAGGAGTCGCGAGGTGCACGGCGAGGCCGTCCAGCCGTTAGGCTACAGAAGCGTCAGGACCGGTTTCCAGCGGCCGAGATCTCGACTTACACAGGGTTTACCCAGGCCATTGACAGTCATGTCCAGGAGGAGAGCTATGCGCGCGCGGCCGTCGAAATTGATGACGGTGACCGCGACCGTGCTCTGTACCGGCGCACTGGTGTCGGCCTGTGAGGCCAAGGTCTACGGAACGCCGCCCGCCCCGCCGGAATCGCCGCAGCTGACCGTCATCGCGCCCCTGGGTAACTCTGCGCCCATGCCCGAGGCGCCGCCGGACCAGCCGACCGCCGCGTTCGACGGGTTGGATCTCCGCGTCCAGCAGGCCACCGCGGACGCCGCGAAATCCGGAGCCGACATCACCGTTGCGATCCTGGATCGCAACACCGGCCAACTGGTCACCAACGGCGCGGCCGACACCGTCGCGATCGCCTCGGTGGTCAAACTGTTCATCGCCGACGACCTCCTGCTGCAAGAGGCCAAGGGGCAGACCACCTTGAGCCCGGACGACCGCCGGATGTTCGACGTCATGTTGCGGTCCTCCGATGACAGCGCCGCCGAGTCGTTCTGGAACCGCAGCGGCGGCAGCGCGATCATCAATCGCGTGGTCGCGCGATATGGCCTGACCTCGACCGTTCCGCCCGGCAACGGCCGCTGGTACAACACGACCAGCACCGTCACCGACCTGGTCCGCTACTACGACATGCTGCTGGCGGGCACCGGTGGGCTCCCGCCCGCCGACGCCAGCATCATCTTGTCCAATCTCGCCGAATCGACTCCCACCGCACCCGACGGCATGGTGCCGGGCGGGGTATACCCGCAGCGTTTCGGCATCCCGGAGGGACTGCCTGCGGAACCCGTTGCGGTGAAACAGGGTTGGATGTGCTGCGTCGGCGCGGACTGGATGCACCTGTCCACCGGCGTGATCGGGCCGGACCGGCGCTACGTGATGGCGATCAGCTCCATGCAGGCGACCAGCGCCGAGAAAGCCCGCCAGACGATCACCCAGGCCGTGGCGACGATCTTCCCCGGCGGGCACATCTAGTCAGCTCAGCAGGTCGGGCCTGCGCTCGCGGGTCCGCTCCAGTGCCCGCTCGTGGCGCCATGCCGCGATCTTGGCGTGGTCCCCCGACAGCAGCACCGGCGGCACCTCCAGCTCCCGCCAGACCGCGGGCCGGGTGTAGCTGGGCCCTTCGAGCAGGCCCCCCTGCTGCACGGAATGCGAATCATCAAGGTGGGACTGCGGATTCCCGAGCACCTCGGGCAGCAGGCGCACCACCGCCTCCACCATGACGAGCACCGCGGCCTCTCCCCCGGCCAGCACGTAGTCGCCGATGGAGACCTCCTCGACGCGCATCCGGCGGGCGGCGTCGTCGGCCACCCGCTGATCGATGCCCTCGTAGCGGCCGCAGGCGAAGACCAGGTGCGATTCGGCGCTCCAGCGTTGCGCGACGGCCTGGGTGAACGGCCGACCCGCGGGTGTGGGAATCACGAGAAGCGTTTCCGGGGAACAGATCTCGTCGAGCGCGGCACCCCAGACGGGCGCCTTCATGACCATGCCCGGACCTCCGCCGTAGGGCGAGTCGTCCACCGAGCGGTGCACGTCATGGGTCCAGCGGCGCAGATCGTGCACACCGATGTCATAGATGCCGGCCTCGATGGCCTTGCCCGGTAACGCCTGCCGCAAGGGCCCCAGGTAGTCAGGGAAGATCGTGACGACATCGATCCGCATGGCGCCCTATAGGTCTTCGATGTTGAGCAGACCGTCGGGCGGATCGATCTCGATCAGCCGATCGGTCAGCGAGACCGACGTGACGATGGCCCCGACGAACGGCACCAGTATCTCGGCACCTTCGGGGGTCTTCACCGACAGCAGTTCTCCCGCCGAGGTGTGCAGCACCTCGGCCACGGTGCCGATCGCGGTGCCGTCGACGGACCGCACAGCCAACCCTTCGAGTTGGTGGTCGTAGAACTCGTCGGGATCGTCGATCGGCGGCAGTTCCTCGGTGTCGACCAGGAATACGGTGCCGCGGACCTCGTCGGCGGCATTGCGATCGGAGACACCGGCCACCCGCACCAGCAGGCGGTTGCCGTGCTCGCGCACCGACTCGATGACGAATTCGCGTTGCGCGCCACCACGCTTGGCGCCGCGCAACCGGGCGCCCGGGGTGAACCGGGCGTCCGGATCATCGGTGCGGACATCGACGACGAGCTCGCCGCTGATGCCGTGGGCCTTCACGACCCGACCGACGACGAGGTCCATGATCGAATCGACTACTGGGCTTCTATTGATCCGTGTCGACCACGTCGACGCGGATACCCCGGCCGCCGATACCGGCGACCAAGGTCCGCAGCGCGGTGGCCGTGCGGCCGCCGCGTCCGATGACCTTGCCCAGGTCCTCGGGGTGCACGTGGACCTCGACCGTGCGGCCGCGCCGGTTGGTCACCAGGTCGACCCGGACGTCATCCGGGTTGTCGACGATCCCGCGAACAAGATGCTCGACGGCGTCGACGACTACGGAGCTCATTCGGCGGCGGGTGCTTCCGCCTCGGTGGCCTCGGCGGCGGGCGCCTCGGCAGCCTCGGCCTCGTCCTTCTTGGCCGGAGCCTTCTTCTTCTTCAGCTGGGTGGCCTCGCCGGTGGGCTCGTTGTCCGCGGCGGCCAGGGCGGCGTTGAACAGGTCCAGCTTGGACGCCTTGGGCTCCTTGACCTTCAGGGTGCCCTCGGCGCCCGGCAGGCCCTTGAACTTCTGCCAGTCACCGGTGATCTTGAGCAGTGCCAGGACGGGCTCGGTGGGCTGGGCGCCGACGCTCAGCCAGTACTGCGCGCGCTCCGAATCGATCTCGATCAGGCTCGGCTCTTCCTTCGGGTGGTACTTGCCGATGACCTCGATGGAACGTCCGTCGCGACGGTTGCGCGCGTCGGCGACGGCGATGCGGTACTGGGGGTTGCGGATCTTGCCGAAACGGGCGAGTTTGATCTTGACAGCCATGATGAAGCGTCTCTCCTGGTGATTGCCACGCCTGCAATTCGGCGACTCGGGCGGGTTGCCCGGTCCGGTTTTGCCTTTGCGTGTGTGACCGCCGCGCAGCGCATCTAACGGTGTCGCGCGACAGACAGCCGCCTATTGTGCCAGAACGGTCACCGCCCGCCCAAATTCACACGACGCGGTCGAAGCACTTCGCCTCGACCCGGCGGGTCATCCGCCAGCCATCGGCGGTGCGCACGAATTCGTCGTCGTACCAGAGCCCGCAGAACAGCACCTGGCCCTGATCGCCTCCCAGAACCATGGGGTTGAAGCACAGCGTGCGCGACGATGCGGTGTCCCCGCTCACGCGGACGTCGAAGTTCCCCAACATGTGGGCATACGCCGGGAAGTTCGGCAGTACCTGCGCCAGCCACGCCTTGACCTCGGGGAAACGGCCGTCCACCCCGCCCATCGCCCGGTAGTCGATGTAGGCGTCCTCGGTGAACACCTGATCGAGGTCGTCGAACCGGCGGTTGTCGATGGCGGTCGAGTACGCGACCAGCAGATCTTGGATTTCCAGGCGGTCGGAGATCTCTTCGATGCTCAGCACGCCTCGATTGAACCACTAGGCCCGTCGATTTACGGACCTGCCGGCCCCTCTGCAGGCGGCCAGTGCTCGCCGGACCACTCCCCCGGCTCGGCGTGGTCGCCGCGCGACAGCGGCACCCACTGCTCGGTCGGCGCCGGCTGCTTCGACGACGGGAAATCGCGCAGCTTGCCCGTCGGCTTGGCGTCCCATTTGGCGAACGTCAGCGGGGTCTGCAGCCAGGCGAACAGCAGGTTGTAGACGGCCTCCAGGGAGTCGATGTGCGTCCGCTCCCACCCGTGGCTGCCGTCCAGGCCGAACCCGACCAGCGCCGCGCGGGTGTTGGCCCCGGCTTCGATGGCGGCCGCCGCATCGGACCGGTAAAAGCGGAAAAGGTCACGCGCATAAGGTATTTGACGCTTGTCGGCGAGCTTGCACAGCTTGCGCGTGAGGTGGTAGTCGAAGGGCCCGTGCAGGTCGGCCATCGGGATGGTCACGCCGTCCTCGATGGAGTGCTGGCCGGGCGCACACACGGCATTGTCGACGGACACCAGTTCGGCGACGTCGGGGTCCAGCCCGTGGCTCGCGCCGTGGCCGACCTCTTCGGTGATCGTGACCATGATGGTGGTCTTGTGCGGCAGCACGATCTTGTCCTCGGCGACGGTCTTGGCCAGGGCCAGCGCGACGGCCACCCCGGCCTTGCCGTCCAGATGGCGCGACACGATGTAGCCGTCCGCGGTCAGCTCCGGGGCGGCGATCAGTGCGACGAAATCACCCACGTTGAAGCCGAGTTCGACCAGGTCGGCACGGGTGGAGACCTTGCGGTCGATGCGCACCTCGACGTGCTCCCACTCCGTGGGCTGGGTGTCGATCGCGTCGCCGAACGCATGCCCGGATGCCTTCAGCGGCATCACCGTGCCGGTGAAGAACTCCTCGGGATCGTCGGTGAAGATGCGCACCCGCGCCCCGGTAGCGAAGCGCGCCGAGAACGTGCCGACCGGAATCAGTTCGAGTCGGCCGTTGTCCTTCAGGTCGCGGACCATGCAGCCGATGGTGTCGGCGTGCACCACGACCGCGCGGTCGGTGGTCTTGGACTCACCGGGCAGCACCGCGGTGAGTGCGCCCCGGCGGGTCAGGGTGAACGGCACCCCGAGATCGTCGAGGGTGTCGCCGATCAACTGCATCACCGCATCGGTGCGTCCCGACGGGCTCGGCGTCTGCAGCAGGCCGAGCAGCGTGTCGATCATCCAGGCGCGGGTGGCTTCCGGCATCGCGGCAGGTTCGGACACCATGCCTCCTTCTCACGTATCGAATTGTGGGCGGCGTCGAGCGCCGCCCGGGTGACTAGCCCTGATCCACCGGATCCGGCTGCCATGCCCACGGCGTGGCCGCGGTGCGGGGAAAGAGTAGATCCACGAACGCCTTGGCCGTCGGGCGCGGTTCGTGGTTGGCCAGTCCGGGCCGTTCGTTGGCCTCGATGAACACGTACTCCTCGCCGGCTACCGACGGCACCATCAGGTCGATGCCGGTGACGGGGATACCGATGGCGTCCGCGCAGTCGATCGCCACCCTGGCCAGCTTCGGGTTGACCTCGTCGGTGACATCCCCGATGGTTCCGCCGGTGTGCAGATTGGCGGTTCGCCGGACCGTGAGCCGCTCGTTGATGGGCAGCACGTCGTCGAGTTCCCAGCCCGCTTCGCGCACGGTGTCGACGGCGACATCGTCGACGGGGATCTCGGACTCGCCGTGGGTGGCCACCGAGCGTCGGCGACTCTGCGCCTCGATGAGCTGGCGGACGGTGTGCTTACCGCTGCCCAGCACCTCCGGCGGACGCCGCACGGCCGCGGCGATCACTTTGCCGTTGATCACGACCAGGCGCAAATCCTCACCCTCACAACGCTCTTCGATGAGGACGTCGGGGCAGTGCTTGGCCGCCCAGGTCAGTGCGCGGTCCAGTTCGTCGGCTTTGGTGACGCCGACGGTGATGCCGGCGCCCTGCTCGCCGCGGGCGGGTTTGACGACCACCGACCCCACCTCACGCATGAAGGCGTAGTCCTCGTCGTCGAAGGTCGCGTTCCGGCCGCGCGGCACCCGGATCCCCGCCTCGGACACCACCCGGCGGGCCACCCGTTTGTCGTCACACCGGCTCATGGCGACCGCATTGGTCAACTCCGACAACGATTCCCGGGTGACGACGCTGGTGCCGCCGTGGGTGAGCCGCATGTAGCCGCCCTTGCCGTCGAGCACCTCCACGTGGATGCCGCGCATGATCGCCTCGTCGGCGATGATCCGGCCGTAGGGGTTGAGTTCGGCCAGACCCTCCTCCTCCTGAACGGGCGCGAACAACTTCTCGTTGATGGCGTTCTTGCGTTTGATGCCCAGCGCCGGCACGCGCGCGAAACCCATCCGTTCGTACAGCGCGATCGCGCCCTCGTTGTCGTGCAGCACCGACAGGTCCATCTGGTCGCGGCCCCGCCGGACGAACTCCTCGACCAGCGAGCGCACCAGCAGTCCGCCCACGCCGGGCCGGGACACGCTGGGGTCCACTGCCAGACACCAAAGGCTGGAACCGTTTTCGTCGTCGTCGAAGAGTTGCCGATGATCGATGCCGGTGACGGTGCCGATCAGGGCGCCGGTGTGCTCGTCGGTGGCCACCAGGTAGACCATGTGCTGCTCGCGCTGCACGTTGTTCCACATGAGGTCGGTGTCGGCGGGCACCATCCGGCAGCGCACGTAGATCTCGTTGATGGCACCGCAGTCGGCCAGCGACTCCACGGGCCGCACCGCCACGCCGGGGACCTCACCCGGCCAGAACTCGCCCCGCTCACTGAAGGTCAGCCGGTAGGTGAAGCTCGGGTCGATGAAGAACTCCTGCGGATGCAGCGCGACGAAGACATGGGGCGCGTCCAGATACATGCCGATGTCACGCCGGCCACTGGCCTCGGCCCGCAGCGCGGTACCGAACGCCTCCGGGTCGTCGAAGGTCTGACCGAAGACCAGCCGTCCCCAGCCGAGGTCCTGTACCACTCCGACGCCATCGCGAGTATCCGACATGGTCAACGCGTACCTCCGTCGATGTTCTGCGCCAGCCACATCTCCAGCAAACCGATCTGCCACAACGGATTACCGCGCAACGGAGTGAGGTTGCCGTTCGGGTCGGCGAGCAACCCGTCCACCGCCGAGGCGTCGAACAGACCCCGCGAACGGGCCGCGTCGCTGTGTAGCGCGTCGCGCACCAGGTCCAGATACGGCCCGGCGAGGTGCTTGAGCGCCGGGACGGGGAAGTATCCTTTCGGCCGATCGATGACCTCACTCGGGATGACCCGGCGGGCCGCCTCTTTCAGCACACCCTTGCCGTCGAAGGCCGTCTTGAGTTCGGGCGGGCACGTGGCGGCCAGTTCCACGAGTTCGTGGTCCAGGAACGGCACCCGGCCCTCCAGACCCCACGCCATGGTCATGTTGTCCACCCGTTTGACCGGGTCGTCGACCAGCATCACGGTGGTGTCCAACCGCAGGGCACGGTCGGTGGCGGTGGCCGCGCCCGGCGCGGCGAACCGATCACGCACGAAATCCCCGGCGATATCGGTGTCCAGGCGCCACTGCGGTTGCAGAAGAGCATTCACACCGGCGTGGTCCCGATCGAAAAACGCTGCGCGATAACGACTCAGCGCGCCATCGACGTCGCCGTCGGCCGCCGATGCCATCGGCGGATACCAGTGATAACCGGCGAAGATCTCGTCGGCGCCCTGACCCGACTGCACCACCTTGACGTGCTTGCTGACCTCCTGGGAGAGCAGGTAGAACGCGACACAGTCATGGCTCATCATCGGCTCGCTCATCGCTGCGATCGCCCCGGAGAGGGCGGGCAACATGCGGGCCGTGTCGATCCGGAT
>JAHFVC010000452.1 GCA_023264765.1 Mycobacterium sp.
TCGACGCCGCGTTCGGTGGCGCACGACGCGACGAGGAGCGGGCCAGGGCCAAGGAACGCATCCTGAGCTTCCGCGACGAGTTCGGCCAGTGGGATCCCCGCGCGCAGCGCCCCGAGCCCTGGTCGCTGTACAACGGCCGGATCAAGAAGGGCGAGCAGGTTCGGGTGTTCCCACTGAGCAACTGGACCGAGCTGGACATCTGGCGCTACATCGAGTTGGAGAACCTCGAGATCCCCTCGATCTACTTCGCCCACGAACGTGAGGTCTTCGAACGCGACGGCATTCTGCTCGCGGTGTCCGACTACGCCCGCCCGCAGGGTGACGAAACCTCGGCGGTCGAGTGGGTTCGCTATCGCACGGTCGGTGATCTGACGATCACCGGAGCCGTCCGGTCCACGGCCACCGATATCTCCGGCGTCATCACTGAAATCTCGGCCGCGACGGTCTCCGAGCGGGGCGAGACCCGCGCCGACGACCGCACGTCGATCGCTGCCATGGAAGACCGTAAACGCGAAGGCTATTTCTGATGACGACCGCGACACGTCAGCTGCTGAGGATCACCACCGCAGGCTCGGTGGACGACGGCAAGAGCACGCTGATCGGCAGGCTGCTGCACGACACCGACAGCCTCCCGCTCGACCATCTGGAAGCAGTGACCGACGAAGAAGGGGTGGCAGACCTGGCCGCGCTGTCGGACGGCCTACGCGCCGAACGCGAGCAGGGCATCACGATTGATGTTGCCTACCGGTTCTTTTCGACCGACACCCGCAGTTACATCCTGGCCGATACGCCCGGACACGAGCGCTACACGCGCAACATGTTCACCGGTGCCTCCAACGCACACGCCGCGATCCTGCTCGTCGACGCCCGCGCCGGCGTTCTGCGGCAGACCCGGCGGCACGCCCGAATCGCGAAGCTCGTCGGCATCAAGCACTTCGTGGCCACGGTCAACAAGATCGACCTCGTCGGTTTCGATCAGGACAGGTTCGCCGAGGTCGAAAATCAGTTGCGGCAGTTGGGCGCTCGCCTCGGCGGCCTCGATCTGACGGTCATCCCGATCGCCGCCAAGCACGGCGACAACGTCGTGCACCGCTCTGCCGAGACACCGTGGTACGAGGGCCCGACGCTTCTCGAGTACCTCGAGCAGGTGGAGCTGACCGCACCCCAGGCCGAGGCGAACCGGCTTCGGCTGCCGGTCCAGTGGGTGTCGCGACCGACCGCCGATCAGCGCCGGCGCTACACCGGACGGCTGTCGGCTGGCACGCTGACCGTCGGCGATCCTGTCATCGCACTTCCGTCCGGTACCCGGTCGGTGGTGACCGCCCTCGACGCGCTCGACGAGGCACGAACGACGGCGGTTGCGCCGCTGTCGGTTTCGGTGGAGCTGGCCGACGACATCGATGTGGGTCGCGGCGACGTCCTGGTCAGCGGTCTCGACGATCCGCACCTGCCGACCCTGGCGCGGGAAGTGGACGCCACGGTGTGCTGGTTCACCGACACCCCGCTGCGTGCGGGAGACCGGGTCGCACTCAAACAAGGCACTCGAACGGTGCGAGCCACCGTCCAGGCCCTGCACACCCGGCTGGATCCGGAAACACTCGACGAGCTCGACGGCCCAGTTGAGTTGGCCATCAACGACATCGGCTCGATCACCCTGCGCACCAGTTCGGTCGTGGTGGCCGACCCATACGAAGTGGACCGCGACAACGGCGCGTTCATCCTGATCGACGAACACTCCAATGACACCGTCGGCGCCGGCACGATCTTGGAGGCCCGCGAGGTCAAACCGGGTGAGCAGACCCGCAACGACATCAAATGGCATCCCTCGTCACTGGACCGCGACTATCGATGGACGGCAACACAACAGCGCGGTGCGACCATCTGGTTCACCGGTCTCCCGGCCTCGGGCAAGTCCACGCTGGCGGTCGCTGTCGAGCGTGCCCTGGTGGAGTCCGGGCAGGTGGCCTATCTGCTCGACGGCGACAACATCCGCCACGGGCTGTCCGATGATCTGGGCTTCTCGGCCGGCGACCGCGCCGAGAACATCCGCCGAGTCGGCCACCTGACGAGGTTGTTCGCCGACTCGGGGGTCGTCGCTCTCGCATCACTGGTGTCCCCGCTGAAGTCGGACCGCGATATCGCCCGGGCGCTCAACAACGCCGCCAAGCTGCCGTTCATCGAAGTGTGGGTGTCGACGCCGGTAAGCGAGTGCGAGAAGCGCGACCCCAAGGGTCTGTACAAGAGGGCCCGCGCCGGTGAGCTCACGGGGTTGACCGGTGTCGACGGTCCCTACGAGCCACCCGAGTCCGCCGACCTGGTGGTCGACACCACCGGGGCGGACATCGATGACCTGGTCAAACAGGTGCTCGCCGTGCTCGACGAGAAACGTCAACCGCCCACCTGAGCGACCACGAAGATCCGGCGGAACGGGAAGTACGTGCGGCCGTCTGGTCGAGGCGGGTACGCCTCGTCCAGCAGCGGGATCAGCTCCGCGCGGAACTGCTGCCACCGGTCGTCGGTGAGCTGATCGCGCACGGGCGTGAGTGCGGTGCCGGTGATCCAGGTCAGCACCGGATCCGGGCCGCTGAGTTCGTGGAGATAGGTGGTTTCCCAGGCATCGACGGTACAACCCGCGCCGGTCAGCAACTCGGCGTACCGCATGGGCGTCTCGACGATGTCGGCGTTGCGGAACCTGAAGTCGCCCAGCATCTTTGACCACGGTTCCTGATCGGCCAGCCAGCGTATCGCCGCGTGCGACGGGGCATCGAAGTTACCGGGAACCTGAACCGCGATCCAGGCACCGGGCTCCAGCAGACCCGCCCAGCGCACCATCAGGTCGGCCTGCCCGGGGATCCATTGCAGCGCCGCGTTGCTGAACACGACGTCGGTGCCGGGTGGCGGCGTCCAGGCCGCGATATCGCCCAGCTCGGCGTCGATACCGCGTTCCCGGGCGGCCGCGACCATCTCCGGTGAGCTGTCCACGGCCTGCAGCACAGCATCCGGCCAACGCTGCGCGAGCTGTTCGGTGAGATTGCCCGGCCCGCAGCCCAGATCCGTCACCCGACGCGGAGACTCGGCACCGATACGTGCGAGCAGATCAAAGAACGGCCGTCCGCGCTGATCAGCGAACGTGAGATACGTCTGCGGATTCCACATGCCGCCACTTCACCACATCCGCGTCGATCATGAAATCCACAGTCAGTTCCCAGCTGCGACAACGTCGGCGGGTCAGCACCGTCGTGCACCGTGGTGCGGTGACCGCCACCGCCGACCTCGCCCATGCAGTGGATGCGCCCGGGCCCATCGCCCGCCCGCGCACCGCTGCATGGTGGCCGGCTGTCGCGCTGAGCTGCCTATTGGTCGTCACCGCCGCGCTCTACCTCTGGAATCTGCCGATCAACGGCTACGGCAATGCGTTCTACGCCGCGGCCGCTGAGTCCGGCGCCAAGAACTGGACCGCGTGGTTCTTCGGCTCGCTGGACCCCAACAACTTCATCACCGTCGACAAGCCGCCGGCCGCATTGTGGGTGACCGGCCTGTCGGTGCGGTTGTTCGGGATGAACAGCTGGGCCGTATTGGCGCCGCAGGCACTGATGGGCGTCGGGGCCGTCGCAATCCTGTACGCCACGGTCCGCCGCACCGTCGCCGACCCCACGCGCGGGGCGATCGCAGGCCTGATCGCCGGCACCATCCTGGCCCTCACTCCCGCGGCCACCTTGATGTTCCGGTACAACAACCCCGACGCGCTGCTGGTGCTGTTGATGGTGGCGGCCGCCTACTTCCTGACGCGCGCGATACCCGCGGCGTCGTGGCGATGGCTCGCGCTTGTCGGCGCCGCATTGGGATTGGCGTTCCTGACCAAGATGCTGGCAGGACTGATGGTGCTGCCCGCCTTCGGTCTGACGTATCTGCTTTTCGCGCCGACGAATTGGTGGCGCCGTGTGCTGCATCTCCTGGGAGCCACTGTGACACTGGTGATCTCCGCCGGCTGGTGGGTGGCGATCGTCCAGTTGTGGCCGGCCGGCTCCCGTCCCTACATCGGCGGCTCGACGAACAACAATGTGCTCAATCTTGCGCTGGGCTACAACGGTGTGGACCGCATCGTCGGCGGCGGCAACGAGGTGTCGCACGGACATCCCAGCGGCTGGAGCACTCATGCCGGAGTACTGCGAATTCTTTCCGCGGAAATGGGTTACGAGGTTTCGTGGCTGCTGCCTGCCGTCGCGATCGCGATCGTCGCCGCCGGCTATCTCGCGGTCCGTCGCAGGCTCAGCCGGCTGGAAGCGGCGGGCTTTGTGACGTGGACGGTGTGGTTCGTCGTGTGCACGGTCGTGTTCAGCTACATGACCGGCATGGTCCACCCGTACTACACGATCGCCCTGGCACCGGCGGCGGGCGCACTGATCGGGCTGGCGGCCGTATTGAGCAGGTCGGCGGCGATCGCGATGGTGGTGGTCACCGCAGGCTGGGCCATCGTCTTGCTGCACCGAGCTGGATTGGCCCCCCCGTGGTCCCGCTGGCTCATCGGGGCATCGGCCGTGACAGCCGTGTCGCTGTTTGTCGCCGTGCTGACGAAATGGCCGAGGCTCACGCCATTCGCGTTGGCGATATCCCTGTTCGCGAGCCTCACTGGCAC
>JAHFVC010000168.1 GCA_023264765.1 Mycobacterium sp.
TCGACGATGTTGGTGTAGGTGTGGTGCATGTAGTTGTGCGAGTGCCGCCACTGATTGGACGGGCAAGCCGAATCCCATTCGAAGTTCTGACCGCGCAGCGCGGGGTCACCCATCCAGTCGTACTGGCCGTGCATGACGTTGTGGCCGATCTCCATGTTGTCGAGGATCTTCGACAAGCCGAGCATCACGGTGCCGACCGGCCAGGCCGGCGGCAGGAACAGCAGGGCTCGGCCGCCGACCTCGAGTCCGCGCTGCCACTTGATGATCTGGCGGATGTAGGTGGCGTCACGCTCGCCCAGATCGGCGAGGTGGCGTTCCCGGATGGCGTCCAGCTCGGCACCGAGCGCCTCGAACTGTTCGGCGGTCAGACCGTACTTGTTGGTGGAAGTGGTGGAGCTACGGGGCAATTCGAGCGTGGTCATTGCTTGTCCTCTCGCTTCGCGGGGTTTCTACAGGTCGATCTCGACGTCACCGACAGGTGCACTGACGCAGATCCGGATGTCTTCGCAGTCTTCGGTGGATACCGTGCCGTTGAGCAGATTGCGCACGGCGCCACGGGTTTTGGGTCGGGTACAGCTGAAGCAGATGCCCATCCGGCATCCGCTCTCCGGGTTCAGCCCGGCTGCTTCGGCCTGCTCCAGCAGCGTCTGACCGCTGTCGCTCACCTCGACACCGCTGCCGGTGAAGGTCACGGTGCCACCGGTGGCTTCGGTCGGCATCGCGAACACCGGCGGGACGAAGCTCTCCGACCGAGCGTCCGGACGCACCTCACGCACGGCTTCCACGAGGGCGGGCGGACCGCACACGAAGATGGCGTCCGGTTCGGCGATCGCGGCGGACAGGTGATGCGGGGCGAAGTACCCGTCCAGATCCGCCCCGGTGTCGCTGCGGGTGTAGCCGTGCAGCACGCGCACGCCGGGCATGGTGTCCAGCTCGTCGCGGTAGCACGCCTCGTGGGCGGAGCGCGCGTAGTGGATGAACGCGGCTTCGCCGGTGAATCCCTCTGCTTTGAGGGTGCGCAACATCGACAGCACCGGTGTGATGCCACTGCCGCCGGAGACGAACAGGATGCGCCGGGGCCGATCAGCGGGCATGACGAAGTCGCCGCCGACGGAATCCAGGCCGACGGTCATGCCGGGTTTGGCGTTCTCGTACAGGTAGGTCGACATCAGGCCACCGTCATGGCGGCCGACAGTCAGTTCGAGGAGGCGACTGCCCTCGGCGCTCGCCGGGGAGTACGGGCGGGTACGCCGGCGACCATTGATCTCCACCGACAGGTTGATGTGCTGCCCCGCGGAGAATCCGGTGAAGGCGGCGTTCGGTTCCAGCGTCAGGGTGACGCTGCGGGAAGTCTGACGGCGGACAGCCACCACCTTGGCGCGGGCCGCGCCCTTGATCCACGCCGGATCGACGATCTCGGTGTAACGGTCGACGCCGTGAGGTCCGGTGAGCAGATCCAGCAGCGGCGACCGGAGCACCCGGTCCCTCAGCTTGTGCGTCAATGTTTCGGTGAACATATGTACACTGTGAGCGTGTCCAATGCAGTCAGTCAAGGAAAACGCCCAGCTTGTGATGGTCATTACACAGTGAACATTCGTACTCCGAACTCACAAACGTTTGATGACTCGAAGGCCGGGTACCCGGGTGAAAACGCGGCGGTAGGCTCATTGGCTGTGGAAAGCGACGCACCCAGGTCCCGATCGGGGCGTTCTGGTCGCTCCAGTAGCAGGTCACGCTCCTCGCGGGACACCCTCTCGCGCGACGAGCGCAAAGAGGTCACCCGGCGCGCGATCGTCGCCGCAGCACTGCACCTGCTCGAAGAGGGCAGCTTCACCGGCCTGAGTCTGCGTGAGGTCACCCGCGAGGCCGGAATTGTGCCCGCCGCCTTCTACCGGCACTTCGACTCCATGGAAGCGCTCGGCCTGGTGCTGATCGACGAATCCTTCCGATCCCTGCGCGACATGCTGCGCGGCGCCCGTGCCGGAAAGCTCGATCCCAACCACGTCATCGACTCCTCCGCCGAGATCCTCATCGCCAGCATCAACGAGCGCCGCGAGCACTGGCGTTTCATCACCCGCGAACGCGCCAGCGGCGTCGTCGTTCTGCGCTACGCCATCCGCACCGAGATCCGGTTGATCACTTCGGAACTCGCCATCGATCTGGCGCGCTTCCCCGGGCTCAAAGAATGGAGCAGCGAGGACCTCAACATCCTGGCCAACCTGTTCGTCAACGCCATGATCTCGATCGCCGAGACGGCCGAGGACGCGTCGGATCCGTCGGCGCTCGAAGAGATCAAACGGATTGCCATCAAACAGATGCGGATGATCGCCGTCGGCGTGAGGGGCTGGCGCAGCGCCGACTGAGGGCCAATAGGGTGGCCCCATGCCGAACCTGGACCTGGCCCGCCCCCGTCCCGACGTCGCCGTCATCACCCTCAATCGGCCGGCGAAGCTCAACGCGCTGTCCTCGGATCTGGTCGAGGAACTGCACGCCACACTGGACGACATCGCCGCCGACAACGACTGTCGCGTGGTCATCCTCACCGGCGCCGGCCGCGGGTTCTGCGCCGGTCTGGATCTCACCGACCCCAACCCACCCGCAGCGGGCGGCGGGACGGAGTTCCCGCGTTCGGGCATGCGTTGGCAGGAACGGATCGCAGCGCTGACGGTCAAACTCCACCGACTGCGCCAGCCCGTCATCGCCGCGGTCAACGGCCCGGCTTACGGCGGCGGCTTCGCCCTGGCGATGGCCTCCGATATCCGCATCGCCGCCGAATCCGCGCAGTTCTGCACCCAATTCATCAAGCTGGGCATCGGCGGTTGCGATATCGGCGTCAGCCACACGTTGCCCCGCGTCGTCGGTGCCGGCCCGGCATTCGACCTCATCCTGACCGCACGGACCATCGACGCCACCGAGGCGTTGCGCCTCGGCATGGTGACCCGGGTATCACCCGACGGCCAAGTACTCGACGATGCCCTGGCGATCGCCGAAACCCTGTGCGGGTACGGCAAATTCGGCCTGGAATCGACCAAGCAGGTGCTCTGGGCGAACCTCGATGCGGGATGCCTGGAGACGGCACTGCACGTTGAGAACCGCAGCCAGATACTGGCCTCGCAGAGTGGTGAACTGCGGGAGTTCGCCGCGGCATTCGCCCAGCGCAAAAAGGACTAGCGCGGTGTGCCACCGCCGTCGACGATGACGACCTGGCCGGTGATGTAGCTGCCAGCGCGTGAACACAACAGCAGCGCGGTACCCACCATCTCGTCCGGGGTTGCGAGCCGATGCATCAGGGTGTTGGCCGTCATGGCGGCGATCGCCTCCTGCGGGTTGTTACGCATCATGTCGGTATCCACCGGCCCCGGCGCGATCGCGTTGACCCGGATCCCCAGCGGCGCGAACTCGGCCGCCATCGACCGGGTCACCGACATCAGCGCTGCCTTACTGGAGGCATAGATCGACAACGCCGGTGCGAAGTTGAACGCACCCACCGACACCATGTTCAGCACCGCCGGTGCCGTGCTCTGCTTCAGGTACGGCAGCGCATGCTGAACCAGGAACACCGGACCTTGCAGGTTCACCGAATAAGACTTGTTCCAGGCCTCGACCGTCATCGACCCGATCGGCTGGGCCAGGGCGTTGGCAGCGTTGTTGACCACCACATCGATGCCACCGAACTCCGCCACCGTGCGGTCGACGAGCGTCGCCAGATCATCGACATTCCCGGAGTGGGTGGGCACGCCGATCGCCTGGGCACCGAGACCCCGTAGATGCGCGGCGGCCACCGCGCACGCGTCGGGCTTGCGGCTGGCGACGACCACCCGCGCACCGCCGAGGGCAAACCCTTCGGCCAGCGCGAGTCCGATCCCCCGGGTGCCGCCGGTGACGATGACGGTGCGGTCGGACATGTCGAACAACTGGTCAAACCCGGCGCGGTCCATGCCGGTCAGTAGATCAGACACCGTCCACCGGCTGGGCAGTCAGTTCACTTGCAGTATCAATTTCTGACGGTGCCGGTAGTGTTTGCGGGCGTTGCGGGTGCACCAGCATGGTGACCACGAGAAGCGCCCCACACGACGGAGGTAGACATGCAGGTCGCGGGACGCAATCTCGGCTTGATCGCGAAATCCGCGCTGGACCGTAGGCACTATGTCGCGGCCGGCAACATGGTCAAGCTCTACGAGCACCCGGCGCAGATGTTCAAGCGCTACCTGCTCGGCAAGGGCACCTACCCGTGCACGGTGCGGGTCCGTACCCCGCAGTCCTGGCTGGACCTTCGCCTCCATACCGGGCACGACCTGCTGACCGTCAACGAGATCTTCTGCCGCAACGACTACCTCGCCGACGCCTCGGACACGGTGATCGTCGACTTCGGATCCAACATCGGCATCTCCGCCGCGTACTTCCTCACCCGCAATTCCGCCGCGTACACGTACTTGTTCGAGCCGCTGCCGACCAATGTGGCCAAACTCAAAGAGAACCTGGCCCCGTTCGAAGGCCGCTTTGAGGTGCGCGAGGCCGCCGTCGGCACCAGCGACGGTGAAGTGGAATTCGCGTTCGAGGAGTCGGGCCGCTACGGCGGCGTCGGCGCCCCGTTCGGCGACACCCTCACCGTGCCCCTGGTGAACTCCCTCACGGTCCTCGAAGACGTGGTCGCCAAGCACGGCAAGATCGACATCCTCAAGATCGACATCGAGGGGCTGGAAGCGGCCGTCATCGACAACATCCCGGTCGAACTGGCACGCAAGATCAACAAGCTCTACGTCGAATACACCTTCGACAAGAATCCGCTCGCCGAGACGCACGACTACCACGACTACGGCGCCATCGCCCAGTTCACGCGTAAAGCGGTCTGAGCTCCCGGCCACTGACGAACTCACGCCGCTCACCGCTGAGCGGGTCCTCGAACACCAGGCGCTGCGCCAACAATTGCAGCGGCCGGGTGAAATCACCGGACGCCACGTCGGTAACGACTGGATACAACGGATCGTTGTCGATCGGAATGCCGATGGACGCCAGGTGCACCCGCAATTGATGGGTGCGTCCGGTTCGCGGCGTCAATCGGTACAGCCCGGCCCCAAGCGGTTCGACATAGGTCTCGGCGTTCGGTTCGCCGGGCTCTTCGAACGCCTGTAACACACTGCGTTGCTTGATGATCCGGCTTGCCAGTACCGTCGGCAAGTCGACGGTCGGGGTCCCGGTGGCGCGGGCCAGATACGTCTTGCCGACCAGCGCCGAAGCGAACATGGTCTGATAGGCGCCCCTGACCTCACGGCGCGCGGTGAACAGCAGCACCCCCGCGGTGAGCCGGTCCAACCGGTGCGCGGGGCTGAGTTCGGGCAGATTCAGTTCTCGGCGCAGCCGCACCAGCGCCGTCTGCACCACGTGACCGCCGCGCGGCATGGTCGCCAGGAAGTGCGGCTTGTCGACCACCACGATGTCGTCGTCGCGGTGCAGGATCGGCATCGCGAACGGCACGGGTACCTCGTCGGGCAGGTCCCGGTACAACCAGACGTCCGAAAACGGCGGGAGTACCGTCGACGCCGTCACCACGCTGCCGTCGGCGCAGACCACCTCGCCCGCAAGCACTTTGGCAGCAGCTTGCGAACCGAATCGGTCGGCGAGCTCGACCAGGACAGCCCCGCCGCGCAGCCGCACGCGCGTCGGTCCGATGCCGTCGCGATCGGGCAGCGGACCGATCACTTGATGGGCACCGGTTCCAGGATCTCGGCACGGGCCTCGGGCGCCGCGGCCCGCAACGCATCTGCGCTCTCGTCGTCAGGCTGCGTCTGCGACTGCACCTCGGCCTCTACCCGGGCAAGGTAGGTCGACACCTCGCGGTCGACTTCCTCTGGACTCCAACCAAGCACGGGCGCAACGACTTCGGCGACTTCGCGAGCGCAGTCCACGCCCCGGTGCGGGTATTCGATGGAGATCCGCATCCGCCTGGCGAGAATATCCTCCAGATGCAGCGCGCCCTCTGCCGCCGCCGCGTACACGGCTTCGACCTTCAGATACACCGGCGCATCGGTGATCGGCTCCAGCAGTTCGGCATTGACCACTCCATTTTGGGAGGCCATGGCGAGCACCTCGCCGATCAGCGAGCCGTACCGGTCGAGCAGATGGCGCACCCGGTAGGGATGCAGACCGTAATGCGCGCCCACGTGTTCGGTCTGGTTCACCAGCGCGAAGTAGCCGTCGGCACCCATCAGCGGCACCTTCTCGGTGATCGAGCGCGCCACCCGGGTCGGGACGAATTCGGCGGCAGCGTCGATGGCGTCTTCGCCCATCACGCGGTAGGTCGTGTACTTGCCTCCGGCGATGGACACCAGACCCGGCGACGGGACCGCCACGGCGTGCTCCCGGGACAGCTTCGAGGTGGACTCACTCTCCCCCGCCAGCAGCGGCCGCAGTCCGGCGTAGACGCCGTCGATGTCGTCATGAGTCAGCGGGGTGGCCAGCACCGTGTTGACGTGGGTGAGGATGTAGTCGATGTCGGCCTTCGTCGCGGCCGGGTGCGCCAAGTCGAGATTCCAGTCGGTGTCGGTGGTGCCGATGATCCAGTGCGTGCCCCACGGAATGACGAACAGCACCGACTTCTCGGTACGCAAGATGATGGCCACCTCGCTGACGACGCGGTCCCGGGGCACCACGATGTGCACGCCCTTGGATGCCCGCACGCGGAACCGGCCGCGCTCCTTCGACAATGCCTGGATCTCGTCGGTCCACACACCGGTGGCGTTGACGACCACGTGCCCGCGCACCTCGGTGACGGCGCCGTTCTCGGAGTCGCGCACCTTGACGCCGGTGACGCGGTCACCCTCGCGCAGCAACGCCACCACCTGCGTGGAGGTCCGAACCACCGCCCCGTATTGCGCGGCGGTCCGCGCCACGGTCATGGTGTGACGGGCGTCATCGACGACGGTGTCGTAATACCTGATACCACCGATGAGCGAGCTGCGCTTGAGGCCCGGCGCAAGCCGCAACGCCCCGGCCTTGAGCAGATGTTTCTGTGCCGGAACGGATTTCGCGCCGCCCAGCTGGTCGTAGAGGAAAATGCCCGCGGCCACATACGGGCGTTCCCACCATCGCTTGGTCAGGGGGAACAGAAACGGCAGCGGCTTGACCAGATGCGGAGCGAGGGTCGTCAGCGACAGCTCGCGTTCGTGCAGGGCCTCGCGGACCAGACCGAACTCCAGCTGCTCCAGGTAGCGCAGACCGCCGTGGAACATCTTGCTGCTGCGGCTGGAGGTTCCCGACGCGAAATCACGGGCCTCCACCAGTGCGACCTTCAGACCACGGGTGGCAGCGTCCAGGGCCGCACCCGCGCCGACCACGCCGCCGCCGATGACCACGACGTCGAACTGCTCACTGCCCAGGCGCTCCCACGCCGTCGCGCGTTGGTTCGGTCCGAGTTGAGCTTGCCCATTGCCTGAGATCGGATCAGTCACGGCAGGAAGCTCCTCGTGGTTACTCGTCGGTAGGCGTTGCCGGTTCCGAGCCTACGTCGCGAAGACGAAGCCGTGTGCGTTCGGCGCTTCGAACTTACCTTTAGTCCAGGTCATCGTGCGCCATCAGCCGGCGGGCCGCCTCCACGATGGATCCCGACAACGACGGGTACACCGACAATGTCTGGGCCAGGTCACCCACGGAGATCCGGTTCTGCACCGCCAGGGCGATGGGCAGGATCAGTTCCGAAGCGATCGGCGCGACCACCACGCCGCCGATCACCACACCCGTGGCCGGCCGGCAGAAAATCTTGATGAAGCCACGACGCAGCAAGGACATCTTGGCCCTGGCGTTCGTCGTCAGCGGGAGCATCAGCGTCCGCGCGGGCACGGTGCCGTCGTCTATCTGGGTCTGCGGGACGCCCACGGCGGCGATCTCGGGCCGGGTGAACGTGGCCGACGCGACGGTGCGCAGCCGGATCGGGGTCACCCCCTCGCCGAGCGCGTGGTACATCGCGATGCGGCCCTGCATGGCGGCGACCGACGCCAACGGCAGCAGCCCGGTGCAGTCGCCCGCCGCGTAGATGCCGGGCGCCGTCGTCCGCGAGACCCGGTCGACGGTCAGATAGTTGCCCGGGCCCAGGTCGATCCCGGCCCGTTCCAGGCCCAGGCCACCGGTGTTGGGCACCGAACCGACGGTCATCAGCGCGTGGCTGCCCTCGACGACGCGGCCGTCGGCGAGGGTGACCGCGATCCCCTTGTCGGAGCGGACCACCGACTCGGCTCTGCCGTTCTTCACCAGCGACACCCCGCGCTCGGAGAAGGCCTCCTCCAGGACTGCCGCCGCGTCGGAGTCCTCGTGCGGCAGGATCTGGTCCCGGCTGGCCACCACGGTGACCTTCACACCGAGCTCGGTGTACGCGCTGCAGAACTCCGCGCCGGTGACACCGGAACCGACGATCACCAGATGGTCGGGCAGCTCCGTCAGGTCGTAGAGCTGACGCCAGTTCAGGATGCGCTCACCGTCCGGGACCGCGTTGGGCAGCACGCGCGGGGTGGCGCCGGTGGCGATCAGCACCACGTCGGCCTTGAGCACTCCGACCTTGCCGTCGGGGGTGGACACCTTGACCCGGTGATGCGCCATGCCCGGCACACTGTCGACCAGCTCGCCGCGGCCTCTGACCACGTTGACGCCCGCATTGAGCAGCGTGGAGCCGATATCGGCGGACTGGGACCGGGCCAGCGTCTTGACCCGGTTGTGGATTTGGCCGAGGTCGATCTTCGCGTCCTCGATGGCGATGTCGAAGCCGAGGCCGTTGGCGCGGCGCAACTCGGTGCGTACGCCGGTGGACGCGATGAAGGTCTTGGACGGAACACAGTCGAAGAGCACGCAGGCGCCGCCGATGCCGTCGCTGTCGACGACGGTGACCGACACGGCGTCCGGGCCGCGGGATGCAGCGACAAGAGCGGCCTCGTAGCCGGCGGGACCGCCGCCGATGATCACGATGCGGGTGGGCACGCAGATAAACGTAGTGGGTCACTGCGCGCACGCCCACCGGACTGATCTCCCGGGTCGCTTCGCTCCAGCCCACCGGACTGATCTCCCGGGTCGCTTCGCTCCAGCCCACCGGACTGATCTCCCGGGTCGCTTCGCTCCTTTCATCAAGACCGCCTAAAGTTGGCCCGTGCCGCTCTACGCCGCTTACGGATCGAACATGCATCCGGAGCAGATGCTTCAGCGCGCCCCGCATTCGCCGGTGGCCGGCACCGGTTGGCTGCACGGGTGGCGCCTGACCTTCGGTGGCGAGGACTTCGGCTGGGAAGGCGCGCTGGCGACCCTGGTCGAAGATCCCGACGAGAAGGTCTTCGTGGTGCTCTACGACATGACCAAAGAAGACGAAGGCAACCTGGACCGCTGGGAAGGTTCCGAGCTGGGCTTCCACAAGAAGATCCGGTGCCGGGTGGACCGGTTGTCCTCGGACACCACGACAGATCCCGTCTTGGCCTGGCTGTATGTGGTGGACGCCTGGGAGGGTGGCCTCCCCTCGGCGCGCTACCTCGGGGTGATGGCCGATGCCGCGGAGATCGCCGGTGCACCGTCGGCCTACGTGCACGACCTGCGCACCCGCCCGGCCGCGAACGTCGGCCCCGGCACCTGAGCCTTCCTCTCGCGAACGGCCGTGTTTGCACAGTGACACGCCGTAATTCGTGGCATTTTGCGGGCGCTCACGCCGCCAGCCTGTGCTCCAACTGCCGGAAAATACGCGCAACCAGCTCCACCGGATACCGCCGGACGTCCTCGGACAGCATCGGGACGACAGTCCAGCCGATGTCCTGCAATGCCGCCTGCCGTCGACGGTCCCGGCGCATCGCGTCGGGCCCGCTGTGCGCGGCTTCACCGTCGTACTCGGCGGCAACCCGCGCGTTCGGCCAGGCGAAATCCAGCCGACGCAGCTCCCGATTTCCATCGACGATCTCGTACTGAAGTTCCGGTCGAGGCAATCCGCCGTTCCGCATCACCAGCCGAGCCTCACTCTCCATCGGGGATTCGGCCAACGGATCTGCGAACTCGATCAGCTCACGCACATGCACGATTCCACGTCGACCCCACTGCTCTCGAGCGGCCTGACGCAGCCCGCCCCGGTCGCAGCTGCCGCTGCGCAGCGCCGCATCGAGGGTCGCGAGTGCGCGAGGCCGGCGTAGGGAACGAGCGACCTCCACGGCGGTCCAATTCGGTGCAGTGGTCAGCCGTTCGGCGATCATGATCAGCGGGGCGCCGTCGCGGCGGTGCACCGCCAAGCCGTCCGCGGATCGCAGATGGGTTCCCGGCGGGCTGAGGACATGGAGGCGCTCGGGCGCTTCGGTGTCGAATCCGTACACCGCCGCCGCAGTGGCCAGACACACGGGAACCTTTCTGCCACAAAGCAAGTCGAGCCCGCGCAGGCGGCGCGCGTCGTCTGCCTTGCCCAGGCAATAGATGCCTTGCCAAAGTCGTTCCATCACGCCGGAATTCACGAGTGCCTCGAACGCCCGACGAGGCATGTAGGTCAGTATCTGGCCGCTGGAAGCAACGCCGCCCTGAGCTCGGAAGAGTTCGATGAGATCGTCGACCATGGCACCGATCGTCGGTGGCCACGCACGAAGGCAACACCCCCGCGCCGCGATCTGTGGATAACTTCGCCCGCGAGCGGCCCCAAAATGCCAGTAATTGCGGCGTGTCGGTGTGCAAACACGGCCGCTCGCGAGAAGAACGCTAGGCGGAGTGCTCCACCAGGTTCACCATCACACGCACCCCGACCTCCAGGGCACGCTCGTCGAGGTCGAATGTCGGCTGGTGCAGATCCAATTGCGGACCACTGCCGGACCACACTCCGAGGCGGGCCATCGCACCGGGCACCTCTTCCAGATACCAGGAGAAGTCCTCGCCGCCACCGGACTGATGGGTGTCGGCCAGCGCATCGGGACCCAGCGCCTCGATGGCGTGGGTGAGGATGCGGGTGGCGGCCTCCTCGTTGACCACCGGTGGGACACCGCGCCGGTAGTTGACGGCGTGCTCCACCTGCAATGGCGCCAAGATCGACGAAACTGCCTCCTGGACAAGGGATTCCAGTGTCAGCCAGGTCTCGCGGCTGGCCGTGCGGATGGTGCCCGCCAACGTCCCGGTCTGCGGTATCGCGTTCGCGGCCACGCCGGCGTTGACCGCACCCCACACCATCACGGTGCTCAGACGCGGATCGATCCGCCGCGACAGCACTCCCGGCACCCCGGTGATGAGACTGCCCAGCGCGTACACCAGATCCCCGGTGAGGTGCGGGCGCGACGTGTGTCCGCCCGGCGAGTGCAGCGTGATCTCGATCGAATCCGCCGCCGATGTGATCGGGCCGGGTCGCGTCGCGATCTTGCCAACCTCCAGGCGCGGGTCGCAGTGCAGCGCGAAGATCCGCGAAACCCCGGACACCGCACCGGCGGCCACGGCGTCGATCGCACCGCCGGGCATCAATTCCTCGGCGGGCTGAAAGATCAGCCGCACTCCGACCGGAAGCTCCGGCGCCGACGCCATCGCGAGGGCGGCCCCCAGTAGGACAGCGGTGTGCGCGTCATGCCCGCAGGCGTGCGCCACCCCCGGTACCGCAGACGTGAAGGGCAGGCCGGTGCGTTCAGCCATCGGCAGCGCATCCATGTCGGCACGCAGCGCCACCCGGAGTCCGTCGTCGGGACCGAAATCACACGTCAGTCCGGTGCCACCGGGCAGCACCTTCGGGTTCAGGCCCGCGTCGGCCAACAGGTTGGCGACGAACTCGGTCGTGGCGAACTCCTGCCGACCGAGTTCGGGATGGGTGTGGATGTGCCGGCGCCAGGACACCAGCTCCTCGCGGTGGGCGGCCAGCCATGCCTCGGTGTGCTCGCGCAGACTCATCGGTTCTCCCGTCGGGCCTGCGCTGCCAGCACCCGATCCCGTTCGGCCGGATCCTGCGCCAGCGCGACCACCGTGCGGGCCAACATGATTGCACCTTCGACGACGGCCTTGTCGGCGGACGGACCGGCCGCGGCCACAGTGAACTCGGGCTGATGGATCGAGGCGCCGCCGGCGTCCACACCCACCACCGGGTGAATGCCCGGCATCACCTGCGTCACGTTGCCCATGTCGGTGCTGCCCAGCGGGAGCGCCACCTCGAGCTCCTTGGTCACGGGTGTCCGCCCGAGCCGCAGCATCTCGGCGCGGAACACCTCCGACAGGAACGCGTCCGGTGCCAACGCGTCGTAGGGCGGGGCCGTTTCGGCGACGGTGTGCTCACAACCGGTGGCCACCGCTCCGGCGGCGAAACACCCGGCCATGCGCTCCTCCAGTTCGTGCAGCGACTCCATCGTGGTGGCGCGCATCGTGTACCGCAGTTCGGTATGCGCGGGAATGATGTTGCTGGCTTGCCCGCCCTCGGTGACCAGCCCGTGCACCATCTGGCCCGGCGACAACTGCTGGCGTAGCAGGCCGATGGCCACCTGCGCCACGGTGAGCGCATCGGCGGCGTTGATCCCCAGGAAGGGCGCCACCGCCGCGTGCGATTCCCGCCCGGTGTACCCGACCGCCACCTCCGACAACGCCAGCGAGCGGGCCGCCGCGATGTCCACGGGACCCGGATGCAGCATCACCGTGGCAGCGATGTCGTCGAACGTTCCGGCGTTGAGCAGCAGGGCTTTTCCACCACCGGTCTCCTCGGCAGGGGTGCCCACCAGGACGACGGTCAAGCCGAGCTCGTCGGCTACGTCGGCCAGCGCGAGCGCGGTCCCGACGGCGGAGGCAGCGATGATGTTGTGTCCACAGGCATGCCCGATGCCCGGCAACGCGTCGTATTCGGCGCAGATCCCGACGACCAGCGGACCGCTGCCGTACTCGGCGCGAAACGCGGTCTTCAATCCGCCGGGCGCGGCCGAGACGGCAAACCCGCGCTCGGCGGCGAGCGCCTGTGTCTTGGCGCAGCTGCGGTATTCCTCGAATGCCAGCTCCGGTTCGGCATGGATGGCATGGGACAGTTCGATCAGATCGCCGCGACGCCGGTGGACGGCGTCCTCGACACTCGACAACGCGGCGACCGTGGGCATCCTGGCAGTATCTCACCCGTGACTGATCCGCAGCTGTCGGCCGAGGCCGCCGCCGAGGCCATCCGGGAGCGCACCGGTGTCGAAGCCCACGATGTCGCGGTGGTGCTGGGGTCGGGTTGGGCACCGGCCGTCGAGCAACTAGGAGCACCGACCGCCACCGTGGCTATGGCGGACTTGCCCGGTTTCACGCCGCCGACCGCGGCCGGCCATGGGGGCCGGGTGCTGTCGATACCCATCGGGGCGCATCACGTCTTGGTGCTGGTGGGCCGCATCCATGCCTACGAGGGCCACGACCTGCAGCACGTCGTGCACCCGGTGCGTACGGCGTGCGCGGCGGGGGTGCGCACCGTGGTGCTCACCAACGCCGCGGGCGGGCTGCGTGCGGACTACCGCGTCGGCCAGCCGGTGCTGATCAGCGACCACCTCAACCTGACGGCACGCTCCCCGCTGGTGGGGGCACAGTTCGTCGACCTG
>JAHFVC010000169.1 GCA_023264765.1 Mycobacterium sp.
GGAGTCGGCGGTCGTCGAACTGACCAAGCTGGGCCAGGTCTCCGGCTACCCGCTGGACGTCACCGACCGGGAATCGTTCGCGACGTTCCTGGATAAGGCCCGCACCGACGGCGGCGGCCGCATCGACGTGCTGATCAACAATGCCGGCGTGATGCCGGTCGGCGCGTTCCTGGACGAGACCGAACAGTCGATCCGGTCCTCGCTGGAGGTCAACGTGTACGGCGTGCTCACCGGCTGCCAGCTCGCGCTGCCCCAGATGGTCAAGCGCCGCAGCGGCCATGTCATCAACATCGCGTCGCTGTCCGGCTTGATCCCGCTGCCAGGCCAGGTGGTCTACGTCGGCGCCAAGTACGCCGTCGTCGGGCTGTCCACCGCGCTGGCCGACGAGATGGCGCCGCACGGCGTGAACGTGTCGGTCATCATGCCGCCGTTCACCAACACCGAGCTGATCTCGGGTACCAAGTCCAGCGGCGCGATCAAGCCGGTGGAACCCGAAGATATTGCCGCAGCGATCGTCAAGACGCTGGACAAGCCCAAGACCCACGTGTCGGTCCCGCCGCCACTGCGGTTCACCGCGCAGGCCGCGCAGATGCTGCCGCCGAAGGGCCGCCGCGCGCTGAACAAGGCGCTCGGACTGGACAAGGTGTTCCTCGAGTTCGACAGGTCCAAGCGCAAGGCCTACGAGGACCGCGCCCGGGCCGCTCAGGGTGTCATCGAATCCACATAACGCCGTTCGGTTCGCCCACCGATCCCGGTGAGGATCTCGTAGTCGATGGTGCCGGTCGCGCTTGCCCAGTCTCCGGCGGTCGTACCGGCACCGGCACCACCGAACAGGACCGCCCGATCCCCCTCGGTCACGCCACCGCCGTCGTGGCCGAGGTTCACCACCAATTGGTCCATACAGATCCGCCCGATACCGTCGAAGCGCCGACCGTTGATCTGCACTGCCATCACGTTCGACAGCGCACGCGGCACACCGTCGGCGTAGCCGCACGCCAGCACCCCGACCACGGTATCGGTCGGGGCCACCCAGGCGTGGTTGTACGAGACGCCCTGTCCGTCAGAGATTTTCTTGATCATCGCCACCTCCGCGGTCATCGTCATCGCGGGGACAAGCCCGAAATCGCCCAGCTCGGGTACCGGGCTGCGCCCGTAGATCGCGATGCCCGCACGCACGACGTCCCTGGCCAGGCTCCGATCCGTCAGCGCGGCAGCCGAATTGGCGATGTGTACCCGCTGCGGCCGCAGTCCTACACGGCGCAGGTCCGCCACGGCGGTGTCCAGTCCGGTCGCCTGCTCGGCGTTGAGCGGGTGGCCCGGTTCGTCGCCGCGAGCCAGGTGGCACATCACCGTCCGCAGCACCAGGGCATCGTCCTTGAGCAGGGCGCACATGGCGGGCCAGTCACGCTCGGACACCCCGCTGCGGGCCAGTCCGGTGTCGACCTTGACACCCATCGTGGCGGCCCGGCCGAGCCGGTGCGCGGCGGCGATCACCGCGTCCAGCTGGGCCGGTGTGGACACCACCACCTCGACACCGGCATCGATCGCGGCAGCGAAATCCGTTGACGGCGTGTGCAACCAGGCGATCACCGGTGCGCTGATGCCCGCCGCCCGCAGCGCGAGTGCCTCACCCACCGTCGCGACCCCGACCTCGGTGGCCCCGGCCTGCACGGCGGCCCGAGCCACCGGCACCGCGCCGTGGCCGTACCCGTCGGCCTTGACCACCGCGATCACCTCGGCACCGGACCGCTGACGTACCACGCCAACGTTGTGCGCAATGGCCGCCAGGTCGACGATCGCCTCGGGGCTCAGTACTCGATCGCTTCGATCAGCGGGGACGGCTCGTCCATCAACGCCCAGAACCGGTCCCGGATGGCGACGGTCATGGGGCCGGGCTCGCCGTTGCCGATCGCCTCGCCGTCCAGCGAGTTGATGGGCGTGACCCCGCCCGCGGTCGTGACGGCCATCAGCTCGTCGGCGTCGTACAGTTCGTGGCTGGTGACGTCACGCAGGGTGGCCTCGATGCCCATCTGGTCGGCCAACTCGAACACCGTCTTACGGGTGATGCCGGGCAAGGCATTTCGCGACGGCGAGGCCAGCTTGCCGTCCTTGACGATGCACACGTTGAAGCCGGGCCCCTCGGCAACGCAGTTGTCGGAGTCCAGCAGGATCGCGGTGCGCGCACCCCGGTCCTTGGCCTCGAAGCTGGCCGCGGTGAGGTCCCCCCACTGGTAGTTCTTGATGGTCGGGTCGACGGTGTTGCGACCGGCCCGCCGGACATGACGCGGTACGACGGCGGTGGTGCCGAAGATCTGCTCCGCAGGCGGGAACGCCCACAGGTACGGGATGGCGTAGATGTACACCTGATGGGTGAGCTTGGTGAGGTCCTTCTCGCCCTTACGTTTTCCGTAGCCGCGGGTCACCGTAAGGTTCACGAACGACTCGCGGAGTTGGGACAGCGAGACGCACTTCTTGGTGATCTCCGCGAGCTCGTCCTTGCCGATACCCGCATCCAGACGCAGCTTGGCCGCGCCGTCGAGCAGCCGGTCCAGGTGATCCCCGAGCCGGAAGATGTTGCCGTGCCACACATGCGCGACGGTGTAGGTCAGATCGGAGTGCCCGAAGCCGGTGTCGAAGATCGAGATCTTGGCTTCTTCGGCGGGCATGTACTCACCTTCGATCCAGGCCACGCCGCCCGCGAACGGGCTGGAGGTGTCCAGCTCGTAGTCGCTGTACTGGATCACCGAGCCGGCCGGGGTGTCCTCCCGGATGGCCGCGCCGGGTTCGACGGCGACGAGATTGCTGGTGCCTGCGTCTGCAATGGTCATGTCGGACAGGTCCTTTCGGGTTACGAGGCGTGGGTCTTGACGTAGTCGGCGCCGGCGTCGCCGCGGGCCAGCCGCGATTTCAGGCCGGTGGCCCACCAGAGCGCCGCTACCGCGACGATGCCGAGGAACACCCACTTGTTGGTGGTGAACTGCGGGAGGAAGAGCAGCGCGACGGCGACACCGAGGAACACCACCAGCGCGGTGACATACAGCGGGAGCCGCCAGCGGCCGAGGTCGAAGGTGCCCGGCTCACCGACCGGGATGGTGCCCCGTTTGTAGCCGACGAGCAGGCCGATGGTCTGCAGGATGTAGACGAAGAAGAACAACAGTGAGGCGATGCCGATGATGTAGTTGAACGCCGCCTCGTTCACCAGTGCCGAACACAGCAGCAGCGCCGACAGGCAACCCAGGCCGAGCACCGCGTAGGTGGGTGCCTTGCTCTTCGGCGACACATGCCGCCAGATGTGCGAGAACGGCAGCATGTTGTCCCTGGCCATCGAGTAGGTCAGCCGGGTGGCCACCAGGATGTTGGCCAGCAGGCACGCGAGGATGTTCGTCAGTGCCACGGCCACAACGATTTTGGTGACGACGGGACCGGCCTGCTGACTGATGATCTCCTCGATGGGCGCACCGGGGTTGGCGGCGACGGCCGCACTGTCGCGGATGGCCAGCACGTAGACGATGTACATCAGCAGTTCGATGACGATCGAGGTGACCAGCGCGTAGAACATGGTCTTGGGCACCACGTGCCGGGCGTTCTTGGTCTCCTCGGCGACGTCGGCACCGGACTCCACACCGATCAGGCCGAAGAACGGGCCGAGTGCGGCGGCCAGCCAGGCCAGCACGTAGGAGTCCTTGTCGCCGGACTCGCCCCCGGTGAACAGCACCGAGATGGGCTGGTGGTTCTCGGGCGCGGAGAAAGCGATGATGGCGACCAGCAGCGTAGCGCCGACGGTGATCACCAGTTCCAGGCTGACGCCGATGTTGTTCACCATGGTCGCGAAGCGGACGCCGTAGATGTTGATCAGCACGCAGACGAACACCACGGCGATGGCGAGCAGGATCTGGGCGCTCTGGCTCATGGTCCAGCCGAACAGTCCGCCGAGGTAGCCGGACAGGATGAAGCCGACCCCTGTCATCCCGCAGACCCAGCCCATCAGCGCGATGAAGCCGGTGAACCAGGCCAGGTTCGGGCCGTTGATCCGGCTGATCCACTGGTAGGAGTAGCCGGCCAGGGGCAGCTTCGCGGTCAGGTCGGCGGCGATGAACGCCCACAACGCAAACACGGCTCCGGCCAGCAGCAAGGTCCAGACGAACGGCGCCCCGGCGGTGAAGTAGCCGGCGCCGAAGCCGGTGAACACCGCCGTGGTGGCGCTGATGGTGGCGAACCCGATGGCGAAGGACGCCAGGCTGCCGACGGAGCGGTCCAGCTTCTGGGTGTAGCCGAGTTCGGCGAGCTTGGCGTCTTCAGCGTTCAATGCGGGCGATGTATCGGTTGGTCGTACGGGGGTATCGGTCATGATCACTCCAGCTCTGCTCAGTGAGAAAGCGACTGAAGACAGGAAAACGCCGGCGGCGGTTCACCGGAAGTTCCATGTTTTGATGGATTGATAACCGCCGGTTATCAGCGCGGTCGATCGTCGGGGCTCTCACCGAAGCTCCACTGCGATTGCACGTGCCTGACCAGCGCATCTGCCTGCGGCGACAGCGAAGCCGGATTCCATGCCAGGGCCGTGTAACTCGGCGGCCGATCTGTTATCGGCACGTAAACGATGCCCGGGCGATCGTAGAAGCGGGCCACCGACGACGTCGTGAAACTGATCCCGAGCCCGCGCGCGATCGACGTCGTCTCCGCCTCGTAGGTCGCGGCGACGGCGGCGATGGTCGGCGGCCGGTTCCCTCGGGCGTCCATCGCCAGCCAGTAGTCCCGCCACGGCCCGGCGGTCAGCGGCGCGCACACGATCGGGTCGTCGAGCAGTTCGGCGATGCCGACCTCGGTGCGTCCGGCCAGCGGATGGTCCCTGGGCAGGCAGGCCACCCACGATTCGGAATCCAGCACCAGCATGCGGTGCTCCGGCAGATCGACCGGCGGCCGGATCAGGGCGACCTCCGTCGCCCCCGACGACAGGCCCGCGGTGGGGTCGGCGAAGTCGAACTCGATCGGCTCGACACTGACGTCGGGATAGGCGGACTCGAAATGCCGCACGATGCGGAACAGCAGGTCCGCACCGGTGCCGATCAGGTAGCCGAGGCGCAACCGGCCTTGCCGGGTGCCCGACAGCGTGACCAGGTTGTCCACCACGGCGTCGACGCCGGCGAGGGCCTGCTGGACCTGCGGCAGCCACGCCGCCCCGAGATCGGTGAGCGCCACCTCGCGGGTGTTGCGGTGGAACAACACCACCCCGAAGGCCTGCTCCAGTGCTTTGATCGCGGTCGACAGGGCGGGCTGAGTGATGAACAGGCGTTCGGCGGCACGGCGGTAGTTCAGCTCCACGCCCAGGACGGCGAAGTAGCGGAGTTGCCGCAGCGTCACGTCAGACACGGCAGCCTTCGGTCAGGTCTCTGACCTCGGCGTAGCGGGCGCGCACCGACGGCACCGCCGACCCCTCGTACTGCCGGGCCGGCGGTGGGGTCCAGTCCGGGAGCACGCCGGTCAGCGCCCACGCGGCCTGGCGCGCCGCTCCGAGCGCCACGTACTCGGCCGGGTCCGGCACCTGCACGGGCACCCCGAACACAGTGGGCGCGATCTCGCGCAGCGCCGCCGATTTGGCCCCACCACCGACCAGCAGCACCCGCCGGGCGGGCACCCCCAGGTCGGTGAGGTGATCCAGGCCGTCGGCCAGCGCGCACAGCAGCCCTTCGACGGCCGCGCGCGCGAGGTTGGCGGCGGTGGCATTACCCACCCGCAGGCCGTGCACCGCACCGGTGGCGTCGGGCCGGTTGGGGGTCCGCTCACCCTCCAGGTAGGGCACCATCACCAGGCCCTCGCTGCCCGCCGGGGCCGAGCACGCCAGCCGGGACAGCTCGTCGTGGTCGACGCGCAGCAGGGAGGCGGCGGCGTCGAGCACTCGCGCGCCGTTGAGGGTGCACACCAGCGGCAGGTGCCCCCCGGTGCCGTCGGCGAATCCGGCGACAAAACCCCCGCTGTCCCGCACCGGTACGGTGGTGCTCGCCGAGACCACGCCCGAGGTGCCGACCGAGATGACCACGTCACCGTCGCGCGCCCCCAAACCCAGTGCGGCGGCGGCATTGTCACCCAACCCCGCACCGAAACGGTCGACGGCCTCCCCCGGTGCCAGCACCCGCGGCAGCGTGGGGCGACGGCCGCGCAGTGCGAGCTCCAGCAGGTCGAAGCGGTAACTGTCGGTCACTGCATCGAAGTATCCGGTGCCGCTGGCGTCACTACGGTCGGTCACCAGCTCGGCACCCCCGCGCAACCGCCAGCTCAGCCAGTCGTGTGGCAGGCAGACCGTGGCGGTGCGGTCGGCGGCGGCCGGTTCGTGATCGGCGAGCCAGCGCAGCTTGGATACCGTGATGGCCGCCAGTGGCACCACGCCGACCGCATCGGCCCAGGCGCGCGGCCCGCCGAACTCGGTCACCAGGTCCGCGGCGGCCTGCGCCGACCGGGTGTCGTTCCACAGCAGCGCGGGACGCACCGCCTGGCCGTGTTCGTCCAGGCATACCATGCCGTGCTGCTGCGCGCCGACCGAGACCGCGGCTACGTCGTCGAGGCCGCCGGCCTGCTGCGTCGCCGTGGTGGCGGCGAATTCCCATGCGGCGGGATCGATTTCGGTGCCGTCGGGATGACGTGCCCGGCCTTCACGCTCGATACGCCCGGTCTCCGCGTCGCAGACGAGCACCTTGCAGGACTGCGTGGAGGAGTCGATTCCCGCGACGAGTGCCATGGGAAGCAGACCCTAGCCGAACTCCGGCACCGGGTCACCGTTCCGGTAGGCCTCGATGACGGCCAGCTGCTCGAACAACTGACCATGGGTGAAGGGATGCTGTTGCGCCGTGCCCACCAGCACCACCCGGACGATCGCGCCGTCCTCGGTGGCGTCCAGCCACAGCGAGGTCACGGGCAGACCGTCGGCCACCTCGGCGCCGGACGGCTCGAAGAACCACACCGCGTAGTCGTCGTTGGATTCTTCTTCGTCAAAGATCCAGCCGCGCTCGGTGATTCGTTCGTCGAACTGGGCGAGGTCGGCCACCACAGCGTCCTCGATCGCGGACAGCTGCTCGAAGGCCGCCGCGGAGATCCGGTTCGCGGTCTGGCGCTTCTTGCGCCGGGCCTTCTTCTGATCGGAGCTGCGTGACACCGCTCAGCCCAGCGCCCGGTCCAGGTCCGCGATCAGGTCCTCGGTGCCTTCCAGACCGACCGAGACGCGCACCACCCCGTCGCCGAGGCCGATGGCCGCCCGGCCCTCGGGGCCCATCGCGCGGTGCGTGGTGGTGGCCGGGTGCGTGATCAGCGATTTGGCGTCGCCCAGGTTGTTGGAGATGTCGATGACCTGGAGCTTGTCGAGGACTTCGAAGGCGCGGTCCTTGCCGCCATCGAGCTCGAAGGTGACCACGGTGCCGCCGCCGCGCATCTGGCGCTTGGCCAGGTCGAACTGCGGATGTGATTCCAGGAACGGGTATTTCACCCAGTTCACGCCGGCCTGGCCTTCGAGGAACTCGGCGATGCGCTGCGCGGAGCGGTTCGAGTAGTCCACCCGCACGGCGAGCGTCTCGAGGCCCTTGAGCAGAGTCCAGGCGTTGAACGCACTGATCGCCGGGCCGGTGTGGCGCATCAGCTTCTGGACGGGGCCGTCGATGTACTCCTTGTCACCGAGGATCGCACCGCCGAGCACCCGGCCCTGGCCGTCGATGTGCTTGGTGCCCGAATAGACCACCACGTCGGCGCCCAGGGGCAGACCCTGCTGTAGCAGTGGGGTGGCGAAGACGTTGTCCAGTACCACCTTTGCACCCGCGGCGTGTGCCAGCTCGGAGACCGCCGCGATGTCGACCAGCGATTGCATCGGATTGGACGGGGTTTCGAAGAAGACGGCCTGCGTGGGCTTGCTCAGCGCCTCTTCCCACTGGGACAGGTCGTCGCCGTCGACGAACACCGTCTCCACACCCCAGCGCGGCAGGATCTCGTTGCACACCACGAAACAGGACCCGAACAGGCTGCGGGCAGCGACCAACCGGTCCCCTGCGCCCAACAGGGCGCCGAGCGCGGTGAACACCGCGGCCATCCCGGTGGCCGTCGCGAAGGCGGCCGGCGCGTCCTCGATCAGGCGCAGCCGCTCTTCGAACATCGAGATGGTCGGGTTGCCGTACCGGGAGTAGACGAACCGGTCGATCTCCCCGGTGAACGATTTCTCCGCGTCCGCGGCGGACTCGTAGACGTACCCGGATGTCAGGTACAGCGCCTCGGAGGTCTCCTCGAAACCGGACCGCAACAGCCCGCCGCGGACACCGATGGTGGCCTGGCTGACGCCGTCGGGCAAGGGCGCCGGGATGCGAACAGAGGGGACTTCACTCATGACTGGCTCCAGGGCAATCCGACGGCCTTCCATCCTGTACCGCCCCGGTGGCGGAACTCGTCGAGGTTGCCCTCGAAGCCGTCGAGCACGTTGTAGGACGGGCCGAGGCCCGCCTCGGTGGCGGCGATGGCCGCGCCGATCGACCGGTTTCCGGACCGGCACAGGAAGATCACCGGGCGGTCTCCCGGCGTGATACCGGCTGCGGTGAGATCCTCGACGAACGCATCATTGTGCGAACCGTTGCTCTTGTTCCACTCGACGTAGACCACATCACGGTTCAGCCCGGTCAGATCGGGTACCCCGACGAATCTCCACTCCGCCTCGGTACGACAATCGACCAGGACGGCACGGGGATCGTCGGTGAGGAGCTTCCAAGCTTCCTGCGGCGTGATGTCTCCTGCGTAGGGTGTGGACACCTCTCCTACCGTAGTAGCGGGTGGTCCGCACAGGTAACAAGGGTTAGCGCTGAGCTAGCCTGGTGTCGCCGAGCAGACCTTCCATGTGCCGTCCTCGCGGACCAGGGTCAGGTCGGCGCCGACCTTGGCGTCCGGCGCATTGTTGAAGTGGTAGGTCGCCTTGGCAGTGGCGCGATCGCCGTCCACCACCACATTGCCGACGCCGTCGACGTAGCGCTCACCGCTTTTGGCCACCGAATCACGTTGCCGGGCAAGGACGTCGTCCTTCTTTCCCTGCTGTTCCCTACAGGTGTACTTGACGAAGTCGTCGTAGTTCTTTGCCTGCAGGCCGGCGTTCTGACCGGATACGGCATTGCCGATCTGCTCCGGATCGCCACCGTCGGAGTGGCGGTTCAGCACAAAAATCGCGGTGATCACAAGGACGATGATGACCAGCGCACCCAGGAAGGGCGCCGCGGTCGGCCGGTCCTGCGGTTCGTCCTGATCGCTCACGACTGCCAGAGCTTACGCAGCACCACCGAGGTGCGCTGCGCACGGTCCCGGGCCACCGTCACATCAGATGCGGTGGCCAGGGTGGCACCGAGCCGGTACCGGCCGTCGGACTCGTCGAGCCGGTCGAACAGCCGGACGTCGCTCTCCGCGACCGCCAGTGCCTCGGCAAGCACCGCCAGCACGGCCGAGTGATCCGGGGTGCTCGTCTTGTCGGTGGTCGACTCGGCGCCGCCGTAGGCGACCTCGGCCGCGCCGGGCGACACCATGATGGTGTCCACCGAGAGGCCGAGCACCGCGCGGGCGTGCAGTTCGAACTCCGACAGCCGCTGGGTGCGCACGGTGAGCAGCCCGGTGTCGTCGGGCCGGGGCCGCACGGTCGAGAAGTAGACCTCGTCGCCGCGAACCAGCAGCTCGACGGCGAACACCCCACGTCCACCCAGCGAGTTCACGATGCGGGCGGCGATCGACTTGGCCGCGTCCAGCGCGGCGGGCGACAACCGGTGCGGTTGCCAGGTGGCCAGGGTGCCGTCCTCAGCGACGCGGTGCCCGATCGCCTCACAGAAGTGCACGACCGGCCCGGTCGGTCCGGTGGTCCGGACGGTCAGCAGCGTCACCTCGTCGTCGATGTCGACCACGGTCTCGGCCATCACCCGGTTATGGGTGGTGTGGCCGGCGGCGACCGCGCGCTTCCAGGCCGGCTCGACGTCTTCGGCGCGCAGCAGTACCGACACCCCGTCACCGGGCGCACCCTGGACCGGCGTGACGGTCAGCGGGAAGCCCGCGTGTTCGGCGACGGTCGCCAATTCCGATGCCGACCCGGCGAACCAGAAGGGGGCGGTCGGCAGACCGAGCTCGTCGGCGGCCAGCTTGCGCAGCCCCTCGCGATCCACGCTCAGGCGGGTGGCGTCCGGGGTGGGAAACACCTCGATGGGTTCGGCCAGCGCGGCCAGCACATCGGTGGCGACCACACCCGACTCGACCACCACGAAATCTGGCTGCTCCTTGTCGATCACCGCGGTCAGTGCCTCGCGGTCGTTCATCTTGACGACGACAGCGCGGTCGGCGACGCGGTGCGCGGGCGCATCCGCGTATCGGTCCACCGCGACGACCGAGGCCCCGAGCCGCTGAAAGGCCAGGGCCAGTTCGCGACTCGTCTCACCGGAACCGAGCAGCATCACGACAGGAGCCGGGGTGTTCTTCACGTCCTCAGTCATTACCAGCCCAGCCTGCCAGATCGTCAGCCCAACCGGATGTCGACGTAGCACCAACGCCAGGATTCGCCCGGCTCCGCCGAGCGCATCACCGCGTGACCGGTCTCGCGGAAGTGCGCCGAAGCATGCTGGAGCGGGCTCGAATCACAGCAGCCGACATGACCACAGGTCAGGCACATCCGCAGATGCGCCCAGGCGTGCTCACCGTCGGCTTCGCATTCCTGGCAGCGGCCCGGGGTGGTGGGCTCGGGCTCTACGATCTCCAGCGCGTCCTGAAGATGTTCACACAGCTTGGTCGCTCCGGAAGCCGACGAGGCCGAGGGGGTCCCCGCCTCGCGCCGACGTGATCTCTTCAGCATATTGATCAAGGATACGGACGGGCGGGCACGCGTACCGTCCGGCAAAGGGGGTGGCACAGATGGAGGGCACACTGCTCGCGGTGCTGGCGGCCGCGGTGCTGCTCGCGGGCGTGAGCCGGCGCTTCGACGTCTCGGCGCCCCTGGCACTGGTGGTGGCCGGACTGGCCGCCAGCGCGATCCCCGGCTTCGGTTCGGTCGAGCTGGATCCCGAGCTGGTGCTCAACGTGATCCTGCCGCCGCTGCTGTGGTCGGCGGGGTTGGAGAGCAGTTACGTCACCATGCGCAGGCACATCCGGCCGATCGGGCTGCTGGCGGTGGGACTGCCACTGGCGACGACGCTCGCCGTCGGATTCGTCGCCTTCCACACCGTGCCCGAGCTGACCATCGCCGCCGCCCTGACCCTCGGCGCCATCGTGGCGCCCCCCGACGCGGTGTCGGCGACGGCCGTCGGCCGCCGGCTCGGGCTGCCGCGCCAGATCATGACGCTGCTCGGCGGGGAAAGTCTGCTCAACGACGCGACCGCGCTGACCGCCTACAAGGTGGCCCTGGCCGCGGCCATCGGGGCGACGGCGACCTGGGGTTCGGGGCTGGCCACCTTCGGGCTGGCGGTGGCCGGTGGTCTGGTGGTCGGCCTGACCCTGGGCTGGCTGATCGCCTTCATTCGCCACCGCCTGGACGACCCCATGGTCGAGAGCGCGATCGGGCTCATCGCGCCGTTCGTCATCTACCTTGTGGCCGAGGAGATCCACGGCTCCGGGGTGCTGGCGGTCGTGGTCGCGGCGCTCATCCTGGGGCAGCGCTCGACGGAGGCGGGCTATGCCACCCGGCTGCAGGACGACGCCGTGTGGAAAGCGTTGCAGCTCATCCTCGAATCCTTCGCCTTCCTGCTCATCGGGCTGCAACTGCCCGAAGTGGTGCACGAGCTCACCGGAATCTCGTTCGTGACGATCGCGGTGTCGTCGATCTCGGTGCTGGCGACGGTGATCGCGGTGCGCATCGTGTGGGTGTTCGCCTTCGCCTACACCCCGCGGGTGCTGTTCAAGCGGGTCAGGGAGAACGAGCCGCGGCCCGGCGCCGCGGAGGTGTTCGTGTTGGCCTGGGCGGGCATGCGCGGCGTGGTGTCGCTCGCGGCGGCCTTCGGTGTGCCGCTGACCACGCTCAGCGGTGAGCACTTCCCCGGCCGCCCGCAACTGGTATTCCTCACGTTTGTGGTGGTGGTCGGCACGCTGCTGCTGCACGGCCTGACGTTGCCCTGGGTGATCCGGCGCTTCTGCGTGCGCGGCGACGACGAGCAGCAGGACGCGCTGGCCGAGGCCGCTGCGCAGGACAAGGCCGGCCGCGCCGCCGCCGAACGGCTCGATGAACTCCTCGAAGAGCAGCGTGCCGGCGGCAACGCCATGCGCGACGGTGCCGCGGCGGTGTTGCACAAGTGGAACACCGCGCGGCGCAACTCGGCGTGGGAACGGTTGGGCCGCAGCGAGGAAGAGCTGGGCGAAAGCCCGGCCTCGGCGTTTCGCCGGTTACGGCTGGAGATGCTGGCCGCCGAACGCGAGACGTTCATCGCCGAGCGAGACGCAGGCAATATCGACGACGAGGTGCTGCGGTCCGTGTTGCGCGGCCTCGATCTGGAAGAGGCGACGCTGAATCGGCGCTGAACGCGCTGCTCAATCGGCGCTGAACGCGCTGCTCAATCGGCACTGAACTGCTGCATCGCACCGGTCAGCGCGGTGAAGACGCGGTGCGCCGCTTCGAGGTCGGCGTCCGGCAGGTCGGCCAGTGCCCGCGAGCTGAGCTGCGCCAGCGGGGCGAAGAAACTCCTGGCTACGGCGAGCCCGTGGTCGTCGTAGCGCAGGATGACCTTGCGGCGGTCGGTGGGATCGGCGTCGCGGCGCAGATGCCCCGAGGAGATCATCCGCTCCACCAGATAGGTGATGGCCGCCCCTGAGGTGCCCATCAGCTTGCGCAGTTCGCCCGCGGTCAGCGGGGTGCCTGCGGATTCGGCGACCATGATGTGCAGCAGGGCGCGAAAGTCGTTGGCGCCCACATTGTTCTGGCCCGCGAACGTCCTGCCGATCTGTTCGGATTGCGCCGTCAGCGCCCGCACGTCCACGGAGATCTGCGCCTCCAGCGAGGCACGGTCGGGCTGCATGCGGACATCATACAGTTGATTAACATTTAAGTTTCTGAAATATTTGGAGAATGTCACGCCGCCTGTCCTGGATCCTGGCCCTGCTCGTCGTGGTGATCTCCGGTGCGCTGATGGCGCTCGTCGGCTCCGGCGATTCGGCGTCCCGGTCGCCGGTACCAGTTCCGGCGTCTGCCGAATCCGCCCGGGCCGACGTCCTGCGCGCGGATTTCCCCGGCGGCGACCAGGTTCCGGCCATCATCGTCGTGACCCGTACCGACGGCGGCCCGTTGTCGCAGGCCGATGTCGCCGCGGCGGGCCCAGGCGCCAGGGTGTCCGAGGACGGGGTCGCCGCGGTCGTGGTGGCGCCGCTGTCCGCGGAACTGTCCGGGTTCGCCCTCGACGACGCGGTACGCCATCTGCGCGCCGACACCGCCGAGCGCCTCCCCGACGGGTTGCAGGCCCAGGTGACCGGTGGCCCGGCGTTCGGCGCCGATATCGCCAATTCCCTTGCCGGAGCCAACATCACCTTGCTCGCGGTGACTG
>JAHFVC010000170.1 GCA_023264765.1 Mycobacterium sp.
CCGCGCGACCGGGACGTCGAGACCCAACGCGCGGCCGCCGTACGACTGCACGCTCAGCACCCCGAATTCCTGCGCCTGACCTACATCCTGTCGCTGGAGCGCACCGATGATCCCGCCGTCGGCGCGGCCGTCCGGCGGGTCCGGGATCAGGCCATCGCGGATTTCCGCGGCGTCGTCATCCAGTTGCTCCCCGACGGCATCGCCCCCGACCGTGCCGAGCGCGTCATCGCCGAGTTGGCCGGGTTGGCCACCGCCTTGTCCGACGGGGTGTTCTTCGCCGCACACCTCGAACCCGATTCGACCGACGTGGACCGGATGTACACCCGGATGGTCCAAGCGGTCCAGGCCCTGATCCCGATCCTGTTGGAGGAGAAGTGAACACGAGATCCGTCGTCATCACCGGAGCCAACGCGGGCCTCGGCCTCGAATGTGCCCGGGCGATCTTGGAGACCGACCCGTCCGCCCATGTCGTGCTCGCCGTGCGCGACGAGAAGAAGGGTGCCGCCGCGGTTGCCGACCTCGGGGCGCCCGACCGGTGCACTGTGCTGGCGTGCGACCTCGCGTCGCTGGAGTCGGTGCGCGCCTTCCCTGGCGTCCTCGCGGCCGCGGGCCTGCCCCCGCTGCACGCGGTGGTCTGCAACGCCGGCCTGCAGATGGTGTCCGGTCTGCACATGACCGCCGACGGTGTCGAAATGACCTTCGGTGTCAACCATCTCGGACACTTCGCGCTGATCGACGGGCTCGTCGACCACCTCGCCACCCCCGCCAGGGTGGTGGTGGTCGCCAGTGGCACCCACGATCCGAAGAAGTTCACCGGCATGCCGCATCCCGCCTACACGTCGGCCGAGGAGCTGGCTCACCCGCGGCCCGGCGCCGCGGCGGACGGCCGGCGCCGCTACACCACCTCGAAGCTGTGCAACGTGTTGTTCGCCTACGAACTGGACCGCAGGCTGGGCCACGGTGCTCGCGGGATCACGGTGACGGCGTTCGACCCCGGCCTGATGCCGGCCTCTGGCCTCTCCCGTGACTACACGCCGGTGCAGAAGGCCGTCTGGAGTGTGGTGTCGCCGGTCCTCCGGCTGCTCCCCAACGTGAACAGCGTCGCCACGTCGGGCGGGCGTCTGGCCGCGCTCGCCGTGGATCCGAAGTTCGAACAGGTCACGGGCGAGTACTTCGAGGGCGCGAAACCGATTCGGTCCTCGGCTGATTCGTATGACCCGGGCAAGGCCCGCGACCTGTGGGAAACCAGCGAGCAACTCGTGACCGCTAGATAGGGTCCAGGCCCAGCCAGTCGTCGACCATGAAGGCATCCCCGCGGGCGACGATGGTCGCACCGCCGCGGCCGGGGTAGTGAGCGGGGATCACCGACGCCCGCCGCCGCGCGGCCTCGGTGAAGATGCGTTTGCGGGTGGCGACGGCGGCAGGTCCGTCGACGTCGAAGGCGCACGGGTCGGCCGGCCGCGGAATCTGGATGGGGCAGTGGGTGAGATCCCCCACGAACACCGCGGGCTTGCCCGCATCCAGCCAGACCACCGAGGAACCAGGCGTGTGCCCGGCCGCCGGCCGCAGCCACACCGACTCGCTCAATCGGTGTTCACCGGAGAACAATTCGACCTGCCCCGCGGCGTGTACGGGGGCGATGCTGTCGTCGAACACGATGGTGGCGGCCGCGTCGGCGCCCGCGCCACCCGGCTCGAAGTACCGGAAGTCGGCCTCCGGCAACAGGTATCGGGCGTTGGGGAAGAACGGCTCCCATGTCGCACCACTACGGTGCGTATTCCACCCGACATGGTCGCTGTGCAGATGGGTGTTGACCACCACATCCACGCTCTCGGGTGGCACGCCGGCACGGGCCAGCGCGCCGGGGAAGTCGGTGTCCAGATCATCGAGGACCGGTACGGCCCGCCGGCGGCCGTTGCCGACACCGGTGTCGATCAGGATCCGCAACCCGTCGACGTCGATCACCCAGGACTGCACGACGACGCGCCAACGGTCGGTGTCCGGCCGGTAGAACGTCGGCACCAGCAGATCGGCATGGGTACTCCAGGCCTCGGCCGGGGTGTGGGCGAAGGTCGCGGCGGTGGGTTCGAACATCGTCTCCACGACGCGGGTCAGCACCGCGGTCCCGAGGCGGATCTGGTCGGGCATACCTTGACCGTACGGCGAGGTCGGGTAAGTTGCTGTGAAGGCGCGCAGGAACGCCCGACGTCCGCTCGAAGGGGCTCAGCCCTCCTGCAGTAGTACCTGACCGAGACCGACCTCTTCTCGGCCCGACCTCGCGGACGCCGGGCTTGCGAGAGGAGGCCGTCATGGCCAGCACCCTGCCCGACAATCCGTCCCTGGGGCATCTCCGGAGGGCGGCCCGTGCCCTGCAAAGGGCCGAGATCGCCTCTGGTCGTGACCATTTCGCGCTACACGAAGCGCAGCTCGCGGTGGCACGCCGCTACGGTTTCACCGGCTGGCCGGCTCTGGTGCACTATCTGCAGATCGCCGCCGGGCTGAGCACCGATCCCGGCGCCGTCGACGAAGACACGCTGCTACCGCAGGATCGGTTCTGCGCCACGGCCACACTGCGTTACGACGATGCCGACGCCCCACCGCGATGGCAGGCCGCGGCCGGGCTGCTGACCGGGCAGCCCGACCTGGTGGGCAGGCACATCTGGGCTGCCGCCGCGGCCGCCGACCCCGACGCACTGCGTCATCACCTGCGCACCGCCGCCCCGGATGCCAAAGGCGGCCCGTACGGCTGGTCCCCGCTGCTATACCTGGCCTACAGCCGGGTTCCCGGCGAGTCAGTGTCCTGCACGCGGATCCTTCTGGATGCCGGTGCCGATCCGAACGACGGCTATCTGTGGCGCGGGATGTCCACCCCGTTCACCGTGCTGACCGGGGTGTTCGGCGAAGGCGAGCAGGGGGCCCGCAGGCAGCCACGGCACCCGCAGGCCGACGAACTGGCCACCCTGCTGCTGGAGCGCGGAGCGCATCCGGCCGATCAACAGACGTTGTACAACAGGATGTTCCGTGCCGACGACGGGCATCTGCGGCTGCTCTTCGCCCACGGCCTGGCCGACGCCGAACCGAGCCCCTGGGAACGTCGCCTCGGTGAGGCGATGGAAACCCGGGCCCAGATGTGGCAGCGCCAGGTCGACTGGGCCGCGGAGCACGGATTCGCCGACCGGCTGGCGCTACTCGCCCGCCACGGCATCGACACCTCGTCCGCCCGGCTGCGCCCCGTCACGTTCCCGGCCGACCCCAACCTGCGCGACGACGACGGGGCCACGCCCCTGCACCACGCCGCCTGGGCCGGCGACCTCGAGCTCATCGCGCGGCTGCTGGAGGCGGGTGCGGACCCGGGTCTGACCGACCTGAGATTCGGTGCTACGCCGCTGGGCTGGGCCGAACACGCCTACCAGAGCGAAGCCGCCGACGTGCTGCGCGGCAGCTGAACTCCCGCGAGCGCCCCCAAACTGCCACACTTTCGCGGCGTGTTGCGTGCAAACACGGCCGCTCGCGGAAGCAAGGTCAGGCCTCGATCCGGATCCGCCCCGGCGAGTACAGCCCGGAATGCGTCGCGGTGCCCAGTTCGATCTCGGCGGGTGCCGCATCGACGATGGTCTCGAACTGGCGCAGCGAGCCCCAGTCCCGGCCCCAGTCCTTATTGAGGTACGTGGCCATCAGGTGCGCCCGCAACAGCATGTCGGTGGTCCCGAGCGGGCCGCCGTTGATGCCGTCCTCCCAGGTGTCGGTGTCCTTCTGCTTGGCGTTGTAGTCCGGCGTGATGCGGTACTTGGGCACATCGGTGACGCCGTTGGAGTGCAGCATCGGCTGCTGGCACGGGAACGCCAGACCGACCGCCCAGTCCAGCAGGATCGGCTGCTCGGAGCCGAGGTACTCCTGGACCGATTTCATCTGGGGCACCCGCGGCGGGGTGATGGCCACCCAGTCGCCCTGGGACAGCGACTTGTCCTCGGCCACCACGCGGACGAACGTGGCGTCGGCCGGGATCTGGCTGCGGTCATACCGCAGGTTGCGCCAGGACGGCAGCGGGCCGATGTCGTACGGCGTCAGGCGTCCCGCGGCCACCGGGGCGCCGTCGGGTCCGGGCTTGCCGTATTCCAGTTGCACGGGTTGGCCCTGGGTGAGGCCGTTGAAGATGCTGTTACCGGTGATGGTGCCGGCCGCGGTGACGACCACCAGCGGATGTGCGGCGTCCGGCGGCGGCAGCTGGTACCAGGCCGAGGCAAGCCGGGCCTCCTGCTGCGCCGGTCCCTCGGCGAAGCTGCCGGCCAGCGGCACCCGGGTGGGGTCCAGGCCGTAGGGCAGCGGCACCGTGGACCCGTTGATCCCGGGGACCTTCAGCTTGACCGGCGCATCCCAGTCGTAGTCGGTGCCCGGCATCGGCAGCGACAGCCGGATCGCTTCGGCGACAATGTGATCCGGCACCCCATTGGGGGCGAAGCCGACCGGCTTGACCCCACCCAACGGGCCCAGCGGTCCGTAGTCGCCCGGCAGGGCGGTCAGGAATCCCTCGTTGGGATCGGGTTCGACCAGCACGTCGTCGGCCAGCCCACAGCCGCCCGCCAACGCCTTGATATTGGCGGACGCGTTGCTATAGGTGCCGTGCTGACGCACCACGCCGAACAGCATGGACGCCACGAACACGGTGACCATGAACCCGGCCGCGATCGGCACCGGCGCGGCGGTGAGCAGACGCACCATCCGACTCTCGGCGCGATCGCGGGGCGCCAGGTGTAACCAGAACGCCCACACCGCCGTGATCAGGAACAGCGCGAAGAAGATTGCGCTGACGGTGATTCCGCCGATCGCGGGTTTGTCGTTGTTGAACGGCACCCCGTAGCTCGACACGTACCACCAGCCGTTGGTGGTGGCGAAACACAGCGCCATGACGAACAGCACGGCCGCCGCGAACGCCATCCGGTTGCGGGCAGAGCGGAGCACCACGCGCGAGGCGAGCACCGTCACCACCGCAGCCATGGCCGCGCCCACCGCGGCGAACAGGCCGAAGTGGTGCACCCATTTGGTGGGCGTGAACATCAGGCAGAACACGGTCGCGAAGATGATGCCCATCAGCCGCCACACCGGACCGCGGGCCACCCCGGGAATCCGCTTGCGGCGCAACATGATGAACATCGAGGCGAACAGGCTCAGGGCGGTGATCATGAAGCCGAACCGGCGCGAGACCGAACCGTCCACGGTAGGCAGGATCAGGTAGTAGTAGCGCAGGTTCTCGGTGTACCACTCCTGGCTGGGCCCGATCGCGGTGCGAATCCTGGTGGCCTCCAGCACCGTTGCCAGCGTCTGGTCGGCGAACACGACGCACAGGATCACGGTGCCCGCGGCCAGCAGAGGCAGGATCAGCGGCCACAACCCGAATGTGCGCCTGCGCTGCACCAGGATGCGCAGCACCGGACGGCCACCGGCCAGCAGGGCCGCCACGGCGATCAGTCCGGTGGGCTGGATGCCGAGGGTGAACGCGGCCGAGATGATCGCCATAGCCGCGGGTGTCAGTCGGCCGGAGATGACGGCGCGTTCGATCAGCACGTAGGTGATCAGGGCGCCGGTGGCGATCTGGCCCTCGGGGCGCAGGCCGTTGTTGAACGGCATCCACGCGCCCATGAGCACGAATCCCGCCGCCCACAGCGCAGGCCGGCTCGCGATGACGGCGGGCCCCAGCCGGGGCAGCACCTCACGCGAGAGCAGCAACCAGCACACCAGCGCGCACACCAGGTCCGGCAGCCGCATCCAGATGCTGGCGTCGCTGATATGGGTCATCAGGGCGAGCAGGTTGTAGAACCAGCCGAACGGATCCTCCGGGCTGCCGAACCACCGGAAGTAGTTCGACATGTAGCCGGCATGGTCGGCGACACGGGCCATCTGCAGGATGTAGCCGTCGTCGGAGGAGTTGGCGCCGATCACATGCCAGAGCAGGAATCCACCGACCACCACGCCGTCCACCGGCGTCACCGTGCGCCAGCGGGTCGGGATGATCCGCTGCATGCGGCGTCCGTCGGTCTGATCCAGACGCCAGAGCGCGAACAGCGCCACCACGGTGGCCACGATGCCCGCCACGATCGCGGCGAGCTTCAGCGCGGTGGGTTTGGTGGTGAATCGGGTGTCGATGGTCGCCGACAGCGAAAGTCCCTGCGGTGCAGCACCGGTCAGTTCGGTGAACACGCCGACGATGCCGGGACGCAGGTTCGGGTCGGCGAACCCGGTGCGCAGGTCCTTGCCATCGGGCCCCGCGACGCCGACAAAGGTGGCGAACGTGCCGTCTTCGTCGGAGGTGATCTCGATGCGCTGGCACGTCGCGGCTTTGGCACGCGGCACGCTGCCGATCACCACGTTGCGATCCGTGATGTCGACGCGGGAGGCGGTGACGTTGACGAACAATGCGTTGAGCGCGGCCTGCTTACCCGCCTTGGGGGCGGTGCCGAGCACCAGCGCGCCGGCCGGCGGCACCGACCGGATCACGTCACACGGGATGGTCGCCGTCAGGTGCACCGGGGTCTGGGTGATCAGCGGTGCGGTCACGCTGTTCAACTGGCCGGCTTGGGGCCAGTTCAGCGTGGCCGTGGTCTGCACCACCGGCAGCAGCGGGGTGGCCACCGCACACAGGAAGCCGATGAGCCCGGCGATGATCGCCACCCACCGGGTGACCTTCACGTCGTCCTTCAAGGCCCCGCTCATGGCAGGGCCCTGATCGGTCCGGACCGATGCCAGCCGGATACCCGCTGGGTGCCCTCGTCGACGACGGCGGCCGGCGCCTGGGCCGGCGGCACCACGGGGATGTAGCGCTCCAGCGATCCCCAGTCCCGGTACCAGTCGTTGCGCAGGTATGTCGGAATGGTCGACGTGCGCAACAGCGCCTGGATGAACAGGAAGGGGCCACCCTTCTGGGCGGATTGCCACATGTTCGACGACACCACCACTTGTTTGACGTTGGGCAGGATGCGGTACTGCGGGAGTTCGGCGACGCCGAGATGTTCGGAGAACGGCCGCTGGCACGGGAAGTTCGCGGCGGTGGCGATGTCCAGCATCACCGGGGTCTGCGAACCGAGGAGCTGCTGGGCGGTCTGCAACTGCGGCACCCGCGGTGGGGTGAAGCCGAACCACTGGTCATCCGAGAGGTTCGGGTCGTCGGCCACCAGGCGGGCGACGTTGGCCTCCGGCGGCGCCCACGCCAGGGGGAATCGCAGGTTACGCCAAGCGAATTGGGCGAAGACGTCGATCGGCTGCACCGAGTTCAGTGCCTGGTAGCTGCCGTCGGGTCGGTGTACGCCCCACTGCAGCTTCAGCGACTGCCCGTAGTGGAACTCGCCTTCCTCGTCGTAGTACCAGATGGCGCCGGCCGCAGCGACGGTCACCAGCGGTCGGTCGGCGCTGCGCGGGGGCAGTTGGTACCAGGAGGAGGTCGCCTTGGCGGCGGTGGAGTTCTCCTTGTAACTACCCATCACCGGCGTACGCGCCGGGTCGAGTCCGAACGGCAGGAACACATTCGAGCCGTTCACCCCGACGGGGCCGTAACCACCGCCGGTGCCCGCGGCGTACGCGATGCCGACGTTGGGCTTGTTGGGTGAGCCGTCGGAGTTCACCGTGCCCGGGTTGGCCACCACGGGTTTCGGTGGTTCCAGGGTGTCACTGATGCCATTGGGGGTGAACCCGACCGGGTTCTCGCCGCCGAGCGGTCCGTACTGGCCATAGGTCTGGCCCGGAACCGGTTGCAACGTGCCGGCATTGGGATCGGCCTCGACGAGTACGTCGTCGGCCATCGCACAGCTGGTGCCCGACAGTCCGGAGCGCAGTGCCCCCAGATTCGCCGCCGCGGTGGTGTAGGACGGGTAGCGCTGCACGAAACCCTTTGCCATCGAACCGACTTCGAGCACGACCATGATGATGGCCACGATCAGCAGGGGCGTCGAAGCCAGCGCGCGGTTGCGGCCGGTGTTGGCCACCTCGGTGTGCCCGGCGTAGTCGATGCGGAAGTGCAGCCAGCCGGCGAGGACAGCGGTGATGATGGCCAGTGCCAGGAACATGGTGGTGACGGGCGCGCCGGCGAGCACCGGTTGGCGGTCGAACCAGGGCACTCCGTAGTTGCCGGTGTAGAACCAGCCGTTGATCCCGGAGGTCGCCCAGGCGAGCACGAACAACAACGCGGTCACGTACAGCGCCAGGTTCCGCCGGCTGTGCAGGCCCACCCGCGCGAACGTGAATGCCGTCACCGCGCCGAACGCCCCGGAGATCCCGGCGAACGCCCCGAACTGCACCGCCCACTTGGTGGGCGTGAAGGTCAGCAGCAGCAGACCCACACCGCAGATCCCGATCAGTCGCCACATCGGGCCACTCGCCAGACCGGTGATCCGGCCCTTGCGCAGCAGCACGGCGATCATGCCGAACAGGCAGAGCAGCAGCACCAGTACGGAGAACCGGCGGGTCAGCGAACCGTCGGTGCTGTCCTCCACCGTCAGGAAGTAGTAGCGCAGGAACTCCTGATACCAGGAGATCGTCGGGCCGACGGTGTACTTGATCCGCACGGCCTCGGCCACGCCGGCCAGCGTCTGGCTGCGGAACACCACGACCGCCACCAGTGATGCCGCCGCGGCGAACGTCGCCAGCGCGGGCAGCGCCGCCCGCCGGTCCCGGATCACGCCGACCACGGCCCGCGATCCGACCAGCAACGGGGCCAGCACCAGGATGCCCTGGGGGGCCAAGGTCACGGTGAACACCGCGATCACGACGGCCGCTGCCGCCGGCCACAGCCGTCGCGACGCGATGGTGAATTCGACCAGCGCCCACACGGCCAGCACACCGAAGGCGATCAGCGGTTCGGGCCGCAGACCGTTGTTGAACGGGAACCAGGCGGCCAGGAACACCGCAGCGGCCGTCCAGACGGAGATCCGGTTGACTGCCAGCCTGCGCCCCAACCGGGGGATCAGCCAGCGGGACAGCAGGATCCACGTGCCGATGCCGGCCAGCAGGGCGGGCAGCCGCATCCACACGCCGGCCGTGCTGATCGCGGCGAGGTGGCTGAGCACGGACTGGTACCAGTCGAACGGGGCTTCCGAGGCGCCGAAGTACCGGTAGTAGTTGGCGACGTAGCCGGCCTCGCCGGAGACCCTGGCCATGGTCAGGTTGTAGCCGTCGTCGGAGGAGATGGCGCCGATCACGTGCCACAGCAGCAGACCGCTGACCACTGCGGCATCGGCCACCCAGGTGGCCCAGCCGACCCGCCAGAACCGCCGCCACGCATGCCGGATGCGATGACCCGACCCGCGGTCCAGCAGTGCCAGCGCCACGATCGAGAGCAGCACGCTCAGCACGCCGAGGCCCATGACGGCGGCCTTGAGCGCGGTCGGCCTGGAGATGAAGCGGGTGTCGATGTCCACCCGTGCGCTCAGCCCGGCCTGGGCGACGATCTTGAGGTCGGTGTAGATGCCGGCGACCTGCGGCTTCTTCTCGATGGCCGCGGTGCCCGCCGCGCCGGGAATCCCGACGAAGTCGGCGCCCACGCCGCCCGTGTTGGCCCAGATGTGCAGCGTGCTGCAGGCACTGGAGTTGACCGCGGCGCGCGGCGCGACAGCGGTGACGGTATCGCGGAAGGCGACGAAGACGGTGTCGGCGGTCGCCCTGGCGAACAACCCGTTACGGGTGGCGTCGATACCGCCGGGCGGAATCGTGGAGAACACCAGACCACCGGAAGCCGGCAGCGTGGCCACCGCCTGGCACGGGATCGAGACGTCGAGGGCCAGCGGCGCACCGGAAACCAGCGGCGCGGTCAGGTTGCCGACGAATCCGTCGGCGGTCGGCGCTTGCGGCCAGAGGATGGTGGCGGTGGTCTGCTTGACCGGAAGTAGCGGGGTCAGCGCACACAGCAGCAGGCCGACGATGCCCGCGATGATGGCGACGAGTCGGGCGATCCTGGCGGGCACGATGCTCGAGAGTAGGCGACGTAACTATGGGCGCCGCCCGGCGACCCGCGGCGGTGCCCGAGTTTGTCCGTCCGCTATGTGCGCCCGGCGGTGGAACGTGAGCGGACGGGGTCGAGCGCCGCCAGGCCGGCGTCGCCGCCGTAGTGGGCGAGTACCCGGTGATCCATGGTCCGCCGCCACACCGGGGTGCACCAGGCCAGCACCAGCATCGTGCCGTACCCGTACGGCAGCTGTGGTGCCTCGTCGGAGGGCCGCAGTGTCTGGTAGCGACGCTGCGGGTTCGAATGGTGGTCGGAGTGACGCTGCAGATGGAACAGGAAGACGTTGGCGATCAACGTGTCGCTGTTCCAGGAGTGCTGTGGCCCGACCCGCTCGTACCGCCCGCTGGCCAGCCGCTGGCGGCGCAGGCCGTAATGCTCCAGGTAGTTCACCGACTCGAGCAGGCACACGCCGATGATCGCCTGCCCGATCAGCCACGGGGTGACGACGAAGCCGAACCACAGGTTCAGCCCGACGAACAGGCCGGCACTCAGCACCCAGGCGTTGAGGACCTCGTTCTGCAGGCTCCACCGGCGTTTGCCCGCCCGGGCCAGCCGGTCGCCTTCCAGCTGCCACGCCGACCGCAGGCCGCCCAGGACGGACCGGGGGATGAAGTGGTACAGCGGCTCTCCGAGGCGGGCGCTGGCCGGATCCTCCACCGTCGCGACCCGGACGTGGTGGCCGCGGTTGTGCTCCACGAAGAAGTGGCCGTAACCCGTCTGCGCCAGCGCGAGCTTGCACAGGCGCCGTTCGGCGGTCGCCCGGCGGTGACCCAGCTCATGCGCGGCGTTGATCGAGATCCCGCCCACAATGCCGACGGTGACCATCAGCCCGGCCTTGTCCACGGCGTGCATGGTGACCCACCCGCCGCCGCTCCACAGCCAGCACGCGAACACCACCGACAGATACTGGTTGGGCAGGTAGAGATAGGTCACCCAACGATAGAAGGCGTCGTCCTCGAGCCACTCCAGGGTTTTCTCGGACGGGCGGGATTCGTCGGTGCCCACCAGGTGATCGAGGACAGGGATGATGATGAAGGCCATGAGCGGACCAACCCACCAGAACATTCCCTCGCCGGTCAGCTTCACGAGTAGCCACGCAAAGGGAACCAGGCCAGGGACAATGGCGCCGAGCAACCAGAGGTACCGCTTCGCGTCACGCCATGTCGGCGTGCGGAGGCCCTCTTGATCTGCCACGTTATGTCCTTGCCGGTTGGTTCGAGCCGTTTGCTGTAGGGACCATTTAACCTGGAATCCGGCGTAACGCAAAGGCGGACGACGACCAGGAACAGATTTGCTGGAAGGGCGTGTGTGACACTACCGCAGAATAAGTTGACGAGACGTAAATTTCTCGGCGCTGCCACGGGAATCGCCCTCGGTGGTGCGGGCGCCGGTGCCTACCTCCTCTCCCGTCCCGATCATCGCGCGGACGCGCGCAAGCATTACCGCGCCATCGTGATCGGCAGCGGATACGGCGGCGGGGTCAGCGCATTGCGGTTGGGGCAGGCCGGCGTCGAAACCCTGGTGCTCGAGCGGGGCAGGCTGTGGGACACCCCCGACGCGGACGGCAAACGCTTCACCAAGATGCTGCCCGCCGACCACCGGGCCGGCTGGTTCGCCGACGTCCCGCCGAGCATCGTGACGTCTTTCCGGGGAGTGTCCATCGACGCGGTCGCCGCGCAGAATCCGGGCGCGCAGCCCAAACAGGCAGGCATCTGCGAGAAGGACACCCACGGCGCCCACAACGTGTTCCGCGGCGTGGGGGTGGGCGGGGGCTCGATGGTGAATGCCGCCATCGCGGCCATCCCGACCACCGATCAGGTGCGCGCCGCCTTCCCCGACATCGATCCCGCCGAATTCCTGGGGACCTATGTCGAGCGGGCCAAGGCGGCCCTGCGGATCAGCTACCGGAACATGGACTGGTTCGAGCAGACCCCGTACTTCCAGTACGCCAGGGTGGGCCGCACCTACGCCGAGAACGCGGGCTACAAGGTCGACTACAACGGCAGCGCGTACTCGTTCGACTACATGGTGCGCGAGGCCAACGGCGAGGTGCCGCTGTCGGCGCTGGACTGGGAATGCCAGTTCGGCAACAACTACGGACGGTTCGGCAGCGTCGATCAGACCTACATCGCCGAGGCGGTGAAGACCGGGAAGGTCACGCTGCAACCGCTGACCGAGGTCACCGGTATCCGCCGGGAGAATTCCGGCGAGTACGTGGTGTCAACCCGGCGCATCGACCGGTGGGGGGCCGAGCAGTCGCGCGACGAATTCGGTTGTGATCAACTGCATCTCGCGGCCGGCGTGCTGGGCACCAACCAACTGCTGCTGCGGGCACGCGAAACCGGCGCGCTGCCGGATCTGTCCGACGAGGTCGGCCGCGGGTACGGCAACAACGGCGATGTGATGGTGTCGCACAACACCAAGGACACCGATCCGGTGGGCACCAAGCAGTCCCTGCTGGGCATGATCAATCTGGATGGCCGTGACGACCCGGACAATCCGGTGTACGCCAGCATGTTCTCGCTGCCGCTGCCGGTGGAGACCAATGCGCTGGGCTACTACGTGATGGTCAAGACCGGCGATCGTAGCGACATCACGTTCGACAAGTCGTCGGATTCGATCACCATCGACTGGCCGCAGAGCCATACCGACCATCTGATCGAGCGGGCGAAGATCGTCTTCGACAAGATCACCCAGGCCAACGGGGTCGACTACCGCGACGACCTGTTCTCGGGACAAGTGTTCGCGCCCAACACCGTTCACCCGCTCGGCGGGTGTGTGCGAGGCAAGGCCACCGACGCGTTCGGCAGGGTCAACGGCTACGACAACCTCTACGTCAACGACGCGTCACTGATACCCGGCTACATCGGCTGCAACCCGTACATGTCGATCACGGCGCTGGCCGAGCGCAACATCGAGGCGATCCTCGCGGGTCGCCACTGAACGGAGCCCGGCTACGGCGCTTCGGCGGGCAGCGGTGGGGCCGGCGGGTCCGTGGGCGGCGGTGCATCCACCGGAGGTGGCGCGTCCATGGGGGCCGCGCCCGGCGGCTGGTAGTACGGGGTGTCCGGCTTGGGCACATTCACCCCGAAGTGTGCGTCCTCGTTCTGGCGGTCCGGACGGACACCGTCGATCATGTCGCGCAGTGGCGGCAGGTTGATCGGCTTGTCGGTGACCGGTGGCACGGCGGGCAGGTTCATCGGCTGGTCGGCATGGTCCAGCACCGGGGGCACCACGGCCTGCGCCACCTGGAAGGCGGCGTTGTTCAGCGCCGGGTCGCCCGTGGCCGGGTTGGGCGGGAGCCCGCCGGGGGCCAGCGCGGTCAGCGGGTTGGCACCGGGCGCCGTGCTGCCCGGCAGCGCGCCCCCGTGCAGGCCCTGGTTGATCGCGGCCAGCTGCGGGCCGGCCACCGCGGCGAGCATCTGCAGCGGATTGGGCGGAGCGGCCGGTGGGGGCGGTGCCATGACCGGCATCGCGGCCGGGACCACCG
>JAHFVC010000171.1 GCA_023264765.1 Mycobacterium sp.
CGGTGAAGCCCAAGGCGATGGTGAAGAAGCTCCAGTTGGCGATGAAGAACAGCGGGCTCTGCCGCCACGGCGTGCCGTGCCGTTCAGCCGGGGTGATCCAGTCGATGGAGCGGCTCTCGATGCCCGCGGTGCGGCGTTCGGTCGGGTCGGCTCCGAAATGCTCTGACCCAGTTTCGATCTCAGTTGACACGACGGGTGATGCTCGTCCATAAGCTTGCTTACGCAACAGCCATCTCGTCGTGCAGATTTTTAGTCAGCTCTCGCGATTATCGATTTGCCCACCTGGGCAAATACCATCGAGGATGATATGACCGAGAACGCCCTGGATACCCGTACCGCCGGCCGCGTCGTCGCCGAGGCGCAGCGCCGCCGCACCTTCGCCGTCATCAGCCACCCCGACGCCGGTAAGTCGACGCTGACCGAGGCGCTGGCGCTGCATGCGCGGGTGATCAACGAGGCGGGTGCCATCCACGGCAAGGCGGGCCGCAAGTCGACCGTGTCGGACTGGATGGAGATGGAGAAGGCCCGTGGTATCTCCATCACATCCACGGCGCTGCAGTTCCCGTACCGCGACTGCGTCATCAACCTGCTGGACACCCCAGGCCACGCCGACTTCTCTGAGGACACCTACCGGGTGCTGACCGCGGTGGACGCCGCCGTCATGCTCATCGACGCGGCGAAAGGTCTTGAGCCGCAGACCCTGAAGCTGTTCCAGGTGTGTAAGCACCGCGGGATCCCGATCATCACCGTGATCAACAAGTGGGACCGCCCGGGCCGCCACGCCCTGGAGCTGATGGACGAGATCCACGAACGCATCGGTTTGCGGACCACTCCCCTGACCTGGCCCGTCGGTATCGCCGGCGACTTCAAGGGCGTGATGGACCGCCGCAAGGGCCATTACATCCGCTTCACCCGCACCGCCGGTGGCGCCACCGCCGCGCCGGAGGAGCACATCCCCGCCGACAAGGCCCATGACGCCGCCGAGGGCGACTGGGACACCGCAGTGGAGGAATCCGAGCTGTTGTCGATGGACGGCTCCGACTACGACCGCGAGACGTTCCTGGCCGGCGAGTCCTCCCCCGTGCTGTTCACCTCGGCGGCGCTGAACTTCGGCGTCAACCAGCTGCTGGACGTGCTGGTCGAGTTGGCGCCCCCACCCGGTGCGATTGTCGACATCGCCGGCGAGCCGCGCCCTGTCAGTTCGCCGTTCAGCGCGTTCGTGTTCAAGGTGCAGGCTGGCATGGACTCCTCGCACCGGGACCGGATCGCCTACGCGCGGGTGTGCTCGGGGACCTTCGAGCGTGGTGATGTGCTGACCCACGCCGGAACCGGCAAGCCGTTCGTCACCAAGTACGCCCAGTCGGTGTTCGGGCAGCAGCGCTCGACACTGGACGACGCGTGGCCCGGTGACGTGATCGGGCTGGCCAACGCGGCGGCGCTGCGTCCGGGTGACACGTTGTATCGCGATGTGCCCGTGGAGTTTCCGCCGATCCCGAGCTTCTCCCCCGAGTACTTCTCGGTGGTCCGCGGCAAGGATCCGAGCAAGCACAAGCAGTTCCGCAAGGGCATCGAGCAACTCGACCAGGAGGGCGTGGTACAGGTGCTGCGCTCGGACCGCCGCGGCGAGCAGGCCCCGGTGTTCGCAGCCGTGGGCCCCATGCAGTTCGAGGTGGCCGCGCACCGGATGGAAACCGAGATCGGAGCGGCGATCACCCTGGAGTCGCTGCCGTATCAGGTCGCGCGGATCGTGGATCCCGCGGACGTCGAGTTCATGAGCAAGCAGGTGTCCTCGGAGGTTCTGACCCGCTCCGACGGCGTGCTGCTGGTGCTGTTCTCGACGAAGTGGCGCCTGGAGGGCTTCCAGCGGGACAACCCGACGATCAAGCTGCGGTCACTGGTCGCGGCCGAGGGGTAGGCCGCTAGTCGCGGCTCGCAGCAACGGCAAGCGACGGTCTCAATGCCCGCCTACGAGCGACTTTTGAGCGACAGCGAAGGTGTGCACACAACTCACCGACCTCTTCAACGGTAGAGTCCCGACCGTGGCGAGAGGGCGATGAACATCCACTTCGCGATGCCGTCATGGCGTCGAACGCTGTGGTCGATTGTCACGCTGTTCGTTGTCAGCAGTGTCGTCGTCGGGATCGCGGTGACATTCGGTTTCATCGGAGGCAAGGATCCCAACGCATCAGTGACCACTGGTGAGTACATTCGCCTGGTCGCCGCATCTCTGACGATCTGGGGGCCGATGTATCTCCTGATCGCCTGGCAGGTCAGCATTCCCGTGGCGATCGGGGTCGGTGCACTCGTTGCATTCATTCGATGGGGATCCACACCCCCAAAGATCAGCCGCCCGCCCACCGACCTCAAACCAACTGCGATCAGGACGATCGGCCGCAAATGACCAGGCCGCAAGAGCTCGGGGACTCGAGTGCAGGTACTGACCGCCGTTCCAAGCGATGAGTTTCAGGCTCGCTCGATGTCTACCTCGACCATGATCATAGTTGCCGGACACATCACTGTCAGACCGGAACAGCGCGAGGAGTACCTCGCCGGATGCGTGGACGTGGTCGAGCTGGCGAGACGCGCCGACGGCTGCCTGGACTTCGCCATCTCCGCCGACCTGATAGAGCCGGGCTGGATCAACATTTATGAACGGTGGACTTCCCGGTCCACGCTGGATGCGTTCAGAGGCAGCGGGCCCGGTGACGATCAAAGCGCGGCAATGCTTTCCGTATCGGTCACGGACTATGACGTAACGCAGTGACAAGAGCCCAGCGTTCTGCCGCCCGCCAGTCGACGAGCGGCAGAACAGGGGCAAGCTTCAGATCACCAGCACGGGATCGGGTGGAACAGATTCCACAGCGGACCACCGCAGCGCATGTGGAAATCGGCAGGCGGTGCCCAGCCACCGGGGTTGTTCCAGTCGCCCGGGGGTTCCCAGCCTTCCGGCGGACGCCAGCCCGGGTCGGGGTAGCCGTCGTTCCAGCCGGCCCATTCGGGGTGATGCCAGTCGGCCGGGCCGGGTCCGCGGTTCCAGCCGGGCCCGTTGTTCCATCCCCCGGGGCCGTGCGGCCCCCGCGGACCCCAGTTCGGGTCGGCACTGGCGACGCCGGTACCCAGACCCATCGCGAGCGCCCCGGTAATGCCCACTGCGGAAATGACTTTCGCAAACTTCATGTCGATCATTCCTTTCAGACGATGTCATAGAGAGACGTCTGAAAGTTAGTTTTGCTACCGACCTTAAGCAGGGCCTGTGCCTGCGGTCAGGGTTGCTTGTACAAGTGGTAACCGAAGGTCGCGATGCCGTCACGAAAAGCCATCTGTCAACTGGCAACTAGCTGAAAAACTGGATCTGCCTCGACAAATCGACCGGCCGGGAGTGGACGTCGTCGCAGAGTTCACTCAGGAAACGACCGATGGCACTCCGCCGGCAGGGGCGATTCCATGAGAAGCTCGGCTGTCAGCTCACACGCATGAGCCAGCGGTCCCAATGCGAACGCCACCGATCTCGGACCACGTCGTAGGGCTCGAGCCACTGCGTAGGCATTGTCGACACCGGATGGCCGTAGGAGTCAGCAGCGCACTCACAAGCCGTCCAGAGTCGTCCGCGCCTCAGGACGCGGCTCTCCATCGATTCGGCGACCTCCGCGACGCCTCTCTGATCTCCCGCTCGCAGTGCCAGCGCCATTCGGGCCATGACAGTACGGAATCCGACCTCCCCCGAGTTTCGGATCCGGTCGATTCTCTCGAAGTACACAAATGCGTCGGAATCGATCGACACGGAGTCTGGATCCATGAACACCCTGGCCAGAAACACGTCGCGAATCCCGGTCAAGTGAGCCGCCTCCTCGGCGTCCTGCGCGAGTCCATCGAGTACCTGCCTGTCCACTCCTCCATGAACAAACGCTTGCCAGCGGTATGCGTTGGCGGCATCCTCGATTTCCTCGCGCTGCCTGCCGCTCGTTCGAAGCCTGTCGACCTTGGCGAGGACCGGACCAAAGTAGTCGTCGAACCGTCCATGTGACACATCACATGCGCGCTTCAGTCGGAGCTTCCTTTCTGTAGTCAGCCCAGGTAGCTTCTCCATCGCCTCGCGAAAGCGGCGCGCTGCAGCCAAGGTGTTCGCGAACTGATAGTGATGCATCGGTGTGGGTGCGACTTCCGCGATCTGTTGAAACACATCCAGTGCCTCCTCATATCGCGCGGCGTTGCGCAATGTGTAGCCCCAATGACGCCCTGCGGGAAATCGAAGCGGGTGGGTGGAAGTGAAGATCGGTCTCAAGAGATCAACCGCCTCATCAACGGTGACATCGGTGCTCTTCGCGGTCACGAAATCGATCACCGTTTTGCCATAGTCACTGACTGCCTCCGCCGGAAGATACGGCTTCAGTCCAGTGATCGACGGCGCAAACACAATCGCTTGGCTGAGCCAGTCGTCGTAGGACGACGACGTCGCCGGACCGATGGAAAGGTTCTGATCACACACCAGCCTCACGGCCAAGCCGAGGACTTCGAAGTGGAGCTTGATCTTCCCGCTCTCTTTGGTGCTGGCGCACAATCGATCCAGGTAGTGCAGGCCGAGCTCACCGGCCTTTTCCCAATCTTGAGCCGACCAACCGTTCGAGATGTCGTGAGGTGACGAGCGGATGGCGGCACGAATGGCGTCGTGCATCGACTGGGGAAACGCGCCCGAACCACGCCGGTCGATCATGGGCCGAGACAACGCACGAAGGGCGCAACCATGATCGACGCCGGCCGCAGCCTCGACAAGTTCAGCGCTGAAGTACGGAAAGAGCGCTGCGGCGCGCAATGCGTGCTGCTCGTCGTTTGGCACATCCTCCAATACACGCAGGACAAGATCACTCAGCGAGCCGGTGACATCAGCGACGCTGATTGATTTGCCCCCGTTGAGCATTCGCGTTCGCGCCAACGCGAGTGCAAGATCGAGGTACTGCGGCAGTCCACCGCAAGCAATCCCCAGCTCATGCACGACTTCATCACTGATTGGGACGTTGTACAGTTCGCGTCCGCGCTCGATGATCCTGATGCGGTCGTCGAACTCAAGATTCCCGACGAGGTGCTGACGTGGATCCTCGGTTGCCCCGGGCAACAGACCTGGCCATACGGCACGTCCCGCAACGTGGAGGTTCGTTCGACGTTCATCCCACCAGTCGAGCATGTTTCTTCCAGTGACCACGAACAGCACATTGGGCAGACGCCATATCAATTGGTTGATCGTCGCCTCGTCCGTCCTGCGCGGATCAGCTGTCAGTCGTTCGAAGGTGTCGACAAACATCACGACAAGTGGAGCAAACTCCTCCTGGTCATCCCACTCATCCCAGGTGCAGAGGTCGGTGTCCAGAAGCGCAACGATCTCACCTAGTAGCTCCGGGTGAGGACTGTCGGGAGCCGGCAGTTCGGTACACCGTTGCAGAAGACTCTCGAAGCCTTCGTAATCGCCGAATACGCCGCGTCGGATCATCCGTGCGCGGAATTCGCGCATCACGCTACGCAACGTTCGAGTAGCAATTCCAGCTCCCGGAACACCGATTTCGGACAAGAGGTCGGTGATGGTGTCCGCGACGCCGTCAGCGAAGGCACCATCACCAGCACCAGGCAATGGTTCGCCGGGGTTCACAGAGGCCCAATACGCAGCGAAGGCGAGGTCGAAGGCGACCCAGCGCTTCTTCACTTTCCCGAACGCTCTTCGAATAGCGATGACCGCGTCAACAATGTCGACGCGACCTTGCGACTTATGCAGGTCTATGCGCCCAGTTGCCGCAACCGCAGTCTGCGGAGCGGGACCCCACCCCGTCGCGAGTGGCAGGTTGTCGTTAACCCACAGCTCGAGTCGATCAGAAAGGCATGTCTTTCCGATGCCGCCCACTCCGTAGTAGACAAGGACGTTCTTGGCGGCAGGGACATCTTCCTCGGAGTTCATGTAGAGACGGTGCGCTGCGAGAGCCGTCTTGAAAGCAGTGCTTTCATCGAATCGATCAGTAAAGAGGTCGCCGGCATGCAGCGGCGGGGGCCCGATCTGTCGCGAGGCATTCTTGCGAGGCACGGCTTATTCTCACCTATGTTCCACGCAGAGCGCAGATGATCCGGATTAAGCTCGACAGAGTGGTCCGGGTATCGAGGCATCTGCTCACAGCATCGAAGTTGTTGCTATGAAAAATAATTCATAACAATGTCCAACATTGAACCCATCACCGCGCCTGTGCGAGTCCCAGCACTTCCTCAGCCGACGGCGGGCTGGACGGATGGTAGGACAGGCACCACGGGGCGGTGATCCGGTGGAAGGACTCCCCCTCGGTCGCCACGTAGAAATTCCCTGCGCGCAACCGGCTGATCTCGGGCACCAGTCCGCCCTTGGCGCGGGCCATCTCCCGCGCCGTCTCGATCTGGATCGGGGAATTGAGCAGTCCGTAGAACTGGGTGGCCGCGTTGCCGGGGATCAAGTTGTGCAATCCCTTTGGCGACTGGGTCGCAAACACCAGACCGAGACCGTACTTGCGGGCCTGCGACGCCAGGGCCAGCGTGCTGCGCGTGCTGGCGGTGACGCCCCGCGACGGCGCCAGAGTCTGCGCTTCGTCCATCACCAGCAGGCCACCCAGTGGCCGGTCACCTGCCGGGTTCCGTTTGATCCACGCGAACAGCGCCATCTGTAGTTGGTTCACGAAACCCTGCCGCTGCTCATCGGACTGCAGCCCGATCATGCTGATGACCGATACCCGCGCACGGAAACCCGCCGACGGGGTCAGCAGCACGCCCGGATCGGCGGCCTGCCCCGCACCACCGAAGAGCGGATCGTTGACCATCGCGGCCCGCAGATCCTGGGCCAGGTCGCCGGCGATCTTCGGCCCGTCAGCCAGGTTGCTGATGTCCTCGGGCAGGTCGGCGAGCATGTCGATGAAGCCCGACAGTGTGGGCGCCGGTGTTCTGCCGTAGTGCTGCAACGCTTCGCGCAGCACGGCACGCGCCCGGTTGGCTTTCTTGGTCTGGCCGGAGATCAGCGCCCGCGGCTCCAACGCTGCGCACGCCGACTCGACGGCGTCGTTGTATTCGTCGTGGTCGTCGACGACGCTCGGGAAGTCCGGCAACGGCTGAAACGCCAGTGGCCGCCCGGTCGACCGACGCGGGGTCCACACCACCACTTCGGTGTTGGTGAAGTAATCGTGGGCGCGGTGATCGTCGGCGGGATGCCACCCCGACGGCAAGTGCGGCCACGATGCGCCGAGCCTAGACAGGTCGTTGTTGGGGTCCAGCACGATCGACGACACGCCCCTCAGTGCGGCCTCTTCGACCAGACGCCGGATCAGCACCGTCTTGCCCGACCCGGACCCGGCGAAGATCGCCACGTGCTTGCGCAGCGCCGCCAGGTCCACCGACACCGTCGCACCGGCGCCGACCTCGACACCCAGCGGGATCTCCGCATCCGAAGTCGCCATCTCGATCTCGTTCTCCGGCAACGGTTCCGGTGCCACCGCAATGGGGCCGGTGACCGGATCCTCGGAGACGCCGAGGGCCTCACGCAGCAGGGTGATGCCGTGGGCCGGCCTACGCGCCCGCAGCCAAGCGCCCAGGCCCGCGTCGTCCTCGTGGATCAGGTCGCGAAGTGCCGTCATGGTGCGGATGTCGTCATCAGACATCGCCAGGGTGCGACCACCCGCCCCTTCGACCTCGGCGATCAGCGATGCGGTCTTCGGGCCGCTGGGCCACGCGCCGTTGCGCAGGAAAAACAGCCGGCGCCGGTCCGAGCCCAAACCCGTTGCGCTGACGGCCTTTTTGATGCGGTTCTGCGCGGCGACGGCATTAGTGGAGCCCACCGCACGAAACGCCCAGTGCTGTTCGTCGTCGGTGGCGGCGTCCAGGGTCTGGCGCAGCCGGGCGTGCAGCACCACGTGCGTTCCGGGCGGTGGGTCGCACACGTAGGACTGGTCGTTGCCGATCTCGGCGATCCAAGCGGTCAGGGCGGCTCCGAGCAGGGCGGGCACAGCGGTGTCTTCACCGTCGGGGTCCAGCGCGGCCGCCGGGACGGCGCGGGCCCGGTAGTCGAGGAAGCGCCGGTCGAGTGGCGATGTGTCGTGAGTCTCGTTGTCGGGCACGTCTTCCGGCGAGAACTGGTCATTGAGGTGGGCCAGTTCGGTCACCTCGCCGCGGCGCAAGCAGTCGCGGACGTGTTCGTCGGCGCGGATCAGCAACTGGCGCGGTGTGTAGCCGGCGGCGTCCTCGAACGCGGCCAGCCGGATCGGCCAACTCGGATAGGGCGGGGTGAAACCGACCGAGGCGTAGCCGGCTGCGAACCTGCGCTCCAGGATGGCCCGGCCGTAGTCGCCGCTGGGCAGCGGTGTCAGCGGCGCGGTGACGCGGAACCGGTCCCGCACGCTGGCGGTGGCGCGGTCGCGGATGGCTTCCCAGGCCGAGGGCAGGCAGGCCACCACCGGTACGGTGCGACGCATGGTCTGGCGCACCGACATCAGGCCGTGCGCAACCTGTTCCAGCGCGCCGTCGCCGTCGTGGGCGCGGTCATCGGTGCGCGCCAAGGACTGCGCGAGCAACGTGTCGATCTGGTCGAGCGCCAGCACGGCCGGGCCGGCCAGCGCGGTCAGCCTGGCGATGTCGCGCACGCACTGCTGCGCCGACGGGCCACTTCCCTTGAGGCGCCACAGCTTGCGCTCTTCGGAGCCGTCGTCCTCGTCACTGTCCTGTAGGTAGGCATCGCCGATGTCGCGGGCGCCCAGGTCATTGGCGGCCAGCAGCACCAGTGCGCGCAGGGTCTGGTGGCAGTCGCGGACGTCGCGGCGCGCCTTGGCGAGGGTGTTGACGAATTCGTGCAGGGCCTCGGGTTCGAGGTCGTCGTCGCCGATGATGGCGCGGCGCTCGGCACGGGACACGTGGGCGATCGACGACAGTTCCCACAGCAGGTCCTTGAGCTGGGTCTCGCGTCCGACGCCGGGACGGCCGAGGCTTTCCAGGATGCCGCTGCGCACCGACTCCCAGAAGCCGGCGGCGTCCAGCAGCTCCACGACGAAGAAGAAGCCGCCGTCCTTCTGGACGCGTTCGCGGATCTGGCCGAGCAGATGGGTCTTGCCGGAGCCGGCCTGGCCGCGGATGGTGACGCCGAGCGGGGTGGTGTCCGGATCGCGCAGGGCGTCGCCGAACGCTTCCATCACGTCGTCGACGGCGGGTTCGTTGAGTCCGCTGACGTGGGTGGCAGATTGCGGGCGCCACAGATCGTCACTGGTCGGTGCCCACGTGAGGCGAAGCGCGCCGAGCGCCTCGCGTTCTGCCTTCTGCATCAGTCCTCGATGCTAATCAGGTGCTTGGCCTGATTGCCGATCAGGATGGCGGCGTCGCGGTCGGCGGAGGTGAGGACCTTCTGGTTCTCCTCGGGGATGAGGCTGACGGCGCCGGTGCGGTACAGCTCGTGCAGGGCGGCGTCGAGGTCGGGGCGGGGAACGTCGAGGGTGTCGCGCAGCGTCGCCAGGCCCAGCCAGGCGCCGGGGCGCGCAGCCAGCGTGGCGTAGGTGGTGCGGATGCGGTCATCGACGGTCGGGGCCGTGGCTCCGAAGACGTCGGCGAGGCTGAGGTCGGCGGCCTGCAGGTAGCGCTCCACGGCGGCGAGCATTGTGTAGAGCGTCTTGGCCGGCCCGGTGGACCGTGGTGGTGCGCCGGCGGTCAGGATGTCGCGGCACAGCCGCCAGCCGCGGTCGGTGAGTTCGTGCACGAATCTGCCGGTGCTGCGGTCGGATTCGATCAGGCCGAGCGCGTTGAGTTTGTCGCGGCCGGCTTTGTCCAGCTTGGGGCCCAGCGTGAGCAGGTCGGGGTTGGGCACCGGTTGCGCTTGGGCCATCAGGACCAGCAGCACGGCGCGCTCGGTTCCGGTCAGGTCGGCCGGGGTGACAGTCACGCGCTCCAACGTAGCGTGCGTCAGCCTCCCGAGCCGGGTGTGCCCAGGGTGCGAGACTCGTAGCCGCGCCGCTGCTCGGGGTGCCCGAGCTCGACCTGGTTGGGCACCAGCAACCGGTGCAAGACAGCGCGTAGCCGGGCCGGTGCCACCGTCAAGGCCAGGGCCGCCAACCCGGCACGACCGGGCAGGAACAGTTCGGGCTTGCGGCTGTCGACCAGGGCCGCGATCCCGGCGGCCACCTGCTCGGCCGTCAGCAGCGCCACCTTGCCGCTCGAGGTACCTGCGGCCAGGTCGGTCGCCACCACGGTCGGCATCAGCACACTGACATCGACTCCGCTGCCCCGCAATTCCTCTCGCACGGCGGTGCAGTAGCCGTAGACGGCATGCTTGGTCGCTGCGTAGGTGGCCTCTCCCGCCGGGGCGAGCTTGCTGGCCGCCGACGCCACCACCACGACGTGGCCCGATCGGCGTTGCCGCATCGCCGGCGTCGCGACCTTGAAACCGGTGATGACGCCCTCGAGGTTGACGGCGATCTGGCGGCGCATCGCGGTCTCGGGTTCCTGATCGAAGGGGCCGACCCACATGACTCCGGCATTGGCGACCAGGACGTCCAGCGGGCCGAAGGCACCTTCGACGTCGTCGAGGAACTGTTGGTAGGACACGGCATCGGTGACGTCGAGGTGCAGGCCGATCGCGCCGGGAAGCTGGTCTGCCAATGCCGTTGCCGCTGTGACGTCGATGTCGCCGATGGCCACTCGTGCGCCGCGCGAGGTCAGCGCCCGGGCCGCCGCTGCTCCGATGCCGCGACCGCCGCCGGTGATCGCGATGACGGTCATGTCGTCCTCTGGAGGAACGAGACCACCACCGCTGCGAGTTCGGGGCCCTTGTCCTCCTGCAGAAAATGCCCGCCGCCGGTGATCGTGACGGGTTCGTGGTCCTTGGCGCCCGGGACGTGCGAGGCCAGTACCCGGTCTCCGCCCTTGGTGATCGGGTCGGAGTCGGAGAAGGCGCACAGGAACGGTTTGTCGAAGCGGCCCAACGCTTCCCACGCGGCGCGGTTCGCGGGCGTGGCTGGGTCGTCCGGGCTGGTGGGTACCAGCGTGGGGAATTGGCGGGCGCCTTCCTTATACGTCTCGTCGGGGAACGGGGCGTTGTAGGCGGCGACGACGTCGTCGGTCAACGCGGTGGTGGAGCCGCCGTTGACGATGGCACCGGCGTCGAACACCGGCGTCTGCTGGCTGAACTGCTGCCAGGCCAGGAACGCTTTGCCCGGGTTCCGGTCCCCCGTCGGTAGGAAAGTGTTGGCGGCGACGACCCGGCTGAACAGGTCGGGGTTCTCGCCGACGATGCGCAGCCCGATCAGCCCGCCCCAGTCCTGGCACACCAGGGTGATGTCGGTCAGGCCGATCGCGCTGATGGCGTCGCGGACCCAGTCCACGTGGGCTTGGTAGGTGTAATCGGTTCGCCGCGTTGGCTTGTCGCTGCGCCCGAAGCCGACCAGATCGATGGCCACAGTGCGCAGGCCCGCGTCCACCAGGACGGGGATCATGTGCCGGTAGAGATAGCTCCAGCTGGGCTCGCCGTGCAGCAACAGCACCACGGGTGCATCGGGCGCGCCCTCGTCGATGTAGTGGATCCGCACCGGGGTGCCGTCGGCACTGGTGACCTCGACGTAGTGCGGTTCGAAGTCGTAGCCGGGTAGACCGGCAAAACGCTCATCTGCGGTACGCAAGGTTTCCACGGGTCGACGGTACCGCCCCGATTTGGCGTCTCGGGCCGGTTCGGCGCGGGCCTAGAATCGTGTGGTTAGGGGGTAAGTCTGATGGCCAAGCCGTTACGGGTCGATCCGGCCCAGTTGCAGGTGACCGCGGAGTCATTGAGCAGTCATGCCGAGTCGTTCACGTCGACACATGCCCAGGCGCAGTCGCGGGCGGGTTCGGTGGCACTGGGTACCAGCAAGGCCGCGGCAGCGTTGCCGGGGATGCTCAGCGAGTGGGAGACCTCAGCGACGCAGTTCGCCGCGCATCACGTCAAGCACGCGGACGGGCATCGGGCGGCCGCCGCGGCGTACACCAAGACCGACAGTGGCTCTGCCGAGGACATCGAGGCAGCCGGACGCGACCTGTAGCTCGTGGCGCTCACCCTGCAGGAGCTGTTGAATTGGCCTCCCGAGATCGGTGATCTGGGCAAGGCCGCGCACGATGTGGCCACCAACCACGCGGATTCCGCCGATTTTCTGCGTTCGGCCATGCAGGCCGCGGACTGGGACAGCGAATCGGGCGACACCGCGCGCCAGGCGGTGTTCTCGACCGCCCGTGACCACGACAAACAGGCCGAGCGGATCAAGGCGGCCGCGACCCTGATCGACACCGCCCATCAGGAAGCCGAGACGCTGGCCAACAAGGTCAAGGACATCCTCAATTACGCGGCCGAGGCGCCGGCAGTGAAGGTGGAACCGGCGACGAATGCTGTGAGCAAGCCGGACAGCTACGACTACATGGACTCCGAGACGCAGCAGGCCGTGGCTCAGAAGATGGCGGAGGTCGAAGCCCAGATCGCCAACGCGATCATCGAGGGCGACCGGATCGACGACGAGCTGGCGAAGGCGATCGCGAAGGCGTCCGGGCTGCCGGAGCCGGCGCCCACCGCGACCTCCTTGGAAGACCTCATGCTGGGCCCACCCGGCGGTCCGTTGCGGCCAGGCGAGGCTCGCAATCATGGGCCGGTCGCCGGGACCGGTAGCGACCCCGGCATTCCAGGCATCGGCGCCGCTGATCTCGGCGAGGTCGTCACCTTGCCCGATGGAAAGCAGGTGGCGATCTTCGGCGACGCATTCGAAGGTGATCACGTCGGCGCAGATCCGCACTACCGATCAGTGGCTGTCCCGGTGGCGTTCGACTCCGAAGGTCATCCGCATTACGGACCGCCGTTAACGGGCCCGAAGGACAGCGGTCACGAGCTCTTCACCATCCCGGACTACGCCTTGGGAGCTGATGACACGCTGCCGGGCGGGACGGTCAAGGTGGGTAATGACACCTACATGATGGTCGTCGGCACCAAGAACAATCTCGAACCGACGGGCTCGTGGCTGGTCAAGATGAACGGCGACTTCTCGAAGCCGCTGCAACCGGTGCCGGGATCGTGGGCTCCTGCTTCAGGCGAAGGAGCCAGACCGACCCAGATCAGCGGTTTCCAGAGCAGCCAGGACGGCAAGATTTACATCGCCGCGGACCAATTCGATCGCAGCCGGGGCGTCACGATGTACCAGGTCGATCCAAGTCAAGGTGGCAGCGTCGAAGACCGCGGGAGTTGGAAACCGTGGACGGGAGGCGGCTTCGGCGATCAGCAAGACATGCCAGTGCCCCTCACACGACCCAATGTGACATTTGGTGAACTGAGCTTTCAAGAGGTCGAGGGAAAGCCAGTCCTCTCCGGCTTCAACGGAAGTACCGGAAACGTCGAACTGCGTGTCGCCAACGACCCCACTCAGATCATGCAGGGCGTACCGACCACAGTCATCGACTCACGCCAGGTCCCA
>JAHFVC010000453.1 GCA_023264765.1 Mycobacterium sp.
AACCGGTTTCATCGCCTGAGAGCATCCGCCAACCTTGTGCGGTGGGTACTCCCACCGCGCATCGGTCGGCGTCGGGATCCAGGGCGATCGCCACGTCGGCCCCGACCTGGGCGGCCAGGTCCAGCAGCATGCCCGCGGCCCCGGGCTCTTCGGGATTGGGGAACGCGACGGTGGGGAAGTCGGGGTCGGGGACGAACTGCTCCTCGACGGTGTGCACATCATCGAAACCGGCCAAAGCCAAGGCATCCAAGGCGAATTCGCCACCGACTCCGTGCATCGGGGTCAAGGCAACTCGCGCCGTCCCGGACCCGCGCCGCACCAGGGCGGCCCGCTCCAGGTACGCGGTGAACAGGTCCACGCCGCAGGCCTGCACCGGCTGGCGAGGAACCTCGTCGGCTCGCGGAGCCCGGGCGATGGCCGCCTCGATCTCCCGGTCGGTCGGCGAGATGATCTGCAGTCCACCGTCGAAGTACACCTTGTAACCGTTGTCGGTCGCCGGATTGTGCGACGCGGTGATCTGCACGCCGGCAGCGGCGCCCAACTGTCGCACGGCGAACGCCACCACCGGGGTAGGGGCGGGCACCGGCAGCCGCACGACGGTGAAGCCCTGGGCGGCAAGAACTTCGGCGGTCGCCAACGCGAATTCATCCGAGTGGTGCCGCGCGTCGCGCCCGACCACCACCGTCGACCGGCCCAGGCTGGGGGCACCTCCCGCTTGCGGGGGACGGTCCTTGAGTACCTGCGCCAGCGCCCACGTTGCGCGCGTCACGGTGCCGACGTTCATGGCGTCCGGGCCTTCGCGCATCGCGCCACGCAGGCCGGCCGTGCCGAAGGTCAGCGTCTTGTCGGGTACGCGGGCACCGGTCATCAGCCGATTGTGCCTGCTGCGCGAGCGTCGGCGTCGGCGAGCTTGCGCAGCACGGGAGCCACGAGCATGAGCAGATCGAACTCCAGGTCGGTGAGGGTGTCGCGCATGGTGGCGTGTAGCCAGGCGTCGCGCTCGGCGCGGTCGGCATCCAGCAGGGCGAGGCCGTCGGCGGTGAGTTCGATCAGCTGACGCCGGCGGTCGTGTTCATCGGGGCGCCGCGAGGCCAGGCCGCGGTTGACCAGGTCGTTGATGCCGTCGGTCAGCGACTGCACCCGGACGTGCAAACGGCCCCCGAGCTCGGCGGGTGTGGTGGAACCCGCACGGCTGACCTCACCGAGGAGTTCCAGCTGGCTCAGCGTGAGGCCATGATCGGGCCGATGTCTGCGCATCTGCCGGGCGACGGCCATCATCGATTCCCGCAGCTCGGTGGCGGCAGAGCTGTCATTGTTGCCCATTTGACAAGTCTAACCTTGGTATTTGAGCTATGTCACTTGGGTTGCGTGTCTAAAAATACAAGTTCATACTTGATATAGATATGAACAGATTCGCACGGTGGGTGGTGTTACTGACGGTCAGCGTGGCCGTCACGGTCCCGCTCACCTTGGCTGGCGTCCCGTCGGCGGCGCTGTTCGCCGCGCTGGTGGTCGGTATCGCGCTGGCCCTGTGTTCCTACGCGCCCGCCGGAGTGCCGCGTCGCGCCGGGGTTGCCGCGCAAGGGGTACTCGGCGTCTACATCGGCACGATGGTGTCCGAGGATGCCGTGGGTGCGCTGGGTCCGCACTGGCTGCCGGTGGTCGGGGTCGCGGTGGCGACGCTGCTGTTGTCGGTGCTTGCCGGCGCACTGCTCGGTGTACACCGCGATGTCACCCCACTGACCGGATCGCTGGCTCTGGTCGCCGGTGGCGCGTCAGGCCTGGTGGCCATCGCCCGTGAACTCGGGGGTGACGACCGCGTGGTGTCGGTGGTGCAGTACTTGCGTGTCGCGCTGGTGACCGCATCGATGCCGGTGGTGGTCACGCTGGTCTATCACGCCGACAAGAGTCATTCAGGTTCTCCGGCGCCCGGCGGAACATCTTCCGCGCCTTGGTATCTGAGCCTGGCAATGCTGGTGGTGCTGATTCTGGTGGGCGCCACAGTGGGCAAGCTGGTGCGTCTGCCGGGCGCCGGATTGCTCGGGCCGTTGGCCCTGACCGTCGTGCTCCAACTGACCGGCCTGTCCTTTGGCCTGGCAGTGCCCGTCGTCCTCGTACAGGTCGGCTATCTGGTGATCGGCTGGCAGGCCGGGCTGGCCTTCACCCGAGATTCACTGCGCGCCGTGGCGCGGATTCTGCCGTGGGCGCTGGCGTTGATCGTGGCGCTCGGCGTCGCGACCGCCGGCCTCGGTGTCGTGCTGGCCCATTTCGCCGGCCTCACTCCGCTGGAGGGATATCTGGCGACCAGCCCGGGCGGGGTGTACGCGGTGCTGGCGACCGCGGTCGAGACTGGCTCCAACGTCACCTTCATCATCGCCGCGCAGGTGGTGCGCATCCTGCTGATGCTGTTCGCCGCACCGCTGCTGGCGCGTGCTCTGGCCAAGCTGACTGCCAGGAGACGGACGAACACACCTAATGTCGAGGTCGCCGCCGTCGGCCGGTGATCGGTTTGGGCCGCAACATCATCGGCGGTCCAGACCCGAGAGGCGCATCGCCAGACCGCGGCGCACCGGCGCCAGCTTTCCGGCCATCCGCAGGACGACGTTGCGGACCGGCCTGCGCCGAGGTGATACGGTCGCCAGACTCGTGAGCCGGCCGGCCAGCGCGACAACACGTTCGGCGGTGTGGCGGCGATCGGCAGCGTACGCATCGAGCAGGTGGTCGGGGTCGCCGTCGAGCACCCGCGCCAACTGCTCGCCGAGCACGACGGCATCTTCGATACCCAGGTTCATGCCCTGGCCGCCTGCGGGCGAGTGCACGTGCGCGGCGTCGCCGGCCAGCAGGACGCGGCGGTCGCGGAAGGCGTCCGCGACGCGATGGTGTACCCGGAAGCGGGAACTCCACACGACGTCGTCGACCACCACCGGATGTGCCACGGGGCCACGCTCGTCCAGTAGCCGCTGGACGAAAGCCAGGTCCGGGTGCTTCGGCGCCTCGTCGACGGTAGCGACGATCCGGTACATGCCGTCGGGCAGTGGCGCGACGACCACCAGACCCGCGGGGGAGAAGTACAGGATCACTTCGTCGTCGGGGACGCCGCCGGACAGGCGCACATCCGCGAGGGCGAAGGATTCGGCGTAGGTGCTCCCGGTGAAGGCGATGCCGGATTGGCCGCGCACCGTGCTGTGCATGCCGTCGGCGCCGATGAGGTAGCTCGCCTCCACGCGCTGTCCGTCGGCGAACGAGACCTCGACGCCGTCGTCGCGCTGGGAGACCGTCGTGACGGTGGCCGGCCGGATCACCTTCCCGCCGAGTCGTTCGAGCCGTTCCAGCAAGAACGCCTCGGTATCGGCCTGCGAGATCATCAGCGTGTACGGATAGGGGGTCTCGAGCCGGTCGAACGGCACCGCGATCAGCAGGTCGTCGCGGTCCCGGATCGCGAACGTCGGGGTGTGCACCCCGCGCCGGACGAGGGGTTCGGTGACGCCGTAGGGCGCAAGGAGTTCCAGCGTGTGCGGGTGGACGACCGCGGCGCGCGATGTGTTGGCGCCTTCGGTCTGCTGGTCGACGACGGATACGTCGTGGCCCAGTTGGGTGAGCACGATCGCCGCGGTGAGCCCGACCGGGCCGGCGCCGACGACGAGTACATCGGTGGTCTTCATGATCTCTCCTTTGTCAACATCCGTTGGCCAACGCTTGTTGACAACACGCTAAGTCTCGAGCTCACCGTTGTCAACGTTTGTTGGCCTACACTTGTTGACATGAGGCGACCGGCGACCGAGACGAAGGCGTTGATCCTGGCCGCGGCCCGCGAGCGGTTCGCCACCGACGGGTACGAGAAGGCGACCATCCGCGGGATCGCCGCGGACGCCGGCATCGATCCCGCGATGGTGATGCGCTACTTCGGAAACAAGGAGGCGCTGTTCGGTGCGGCGGCGGAGTTCGATCTGGAGCTACCCGACCTCACCGGGGTGTCGACGGACCAACTGGGCGTCGCGCTGGCCACCCACTTCGTGCAGCGTTGGGAGCGCGACGACGCGCTGCTCCTGCTGCTGCGGGTCGGCGTCACCAATGAAGCTGTGGCGGAACGGATGCGGACGATCTTCGCCGCACAACTGGGTCCCGTGGTGGCCAAGGCGACCGGTGGCGCCCCCGATACGCCGGTGCGGGCCGGCTTGGCTGCCTCACAGGTACTCGGGATGGCACTGTGCCGCTACGTGCTCGAGTTTCCGCCACTGGCAGGCATGTCGGGTCAGCAGATCGTCGACTGGATCGGCCCGACGCTGCAGCGCTACCTCACCGGCTAGAGACGCGCGATCACCGCGGCCAGCAGGGCGCCCATCCGCGCCGCCGATTGGCGGCCGGCCTCTAGCACCTCGGCGTGGGACAGCGGTTGGCCGGTCATTCCCGCCGCCAGATTTGTCACCAGCGACACCACGAGCACCTCGGCGCCCGCCGCGCGCGCAGCGATCGTCTCGTGCACCGTGGACATCCCGACCAGATCCGCACCCAGAGTGCGCAGCATCCGGATCTCCGCAGGTGTTTCGTAGTGCGGACCCGGCAGGCCGGCATAGACGCCGTCGGCC
>JAHFVC010000172.1 GCA_023264765.1 Mycobacterium sp.
TCGAGTCCAAGACCGCGCAGGCGGTCAGCGCGCGCAAGTACACCTTCCGCAAGCGCGTGCTGTCGGTGATGGCCGTGCTCCTGGTGGTGACCGCGGGGCTCTCGTTCCTGCTCAGCCCCAGCGTGTGGTGGGTGTGTGGGTCCCTCGGCGCCGTGACCTTGTTGTACCTGGCGTACCTGCGCCGTCAGACCCGCATCGAGGAGCAGCTGCGCCGCCGCCGGGCGCACCGCATGATGCGGTCGCGGCTGGGCGTGGAGAACACGGGTGACCACGAGTACGACGTGGTGCCCGCCCGGCTGCGCCGCCCGGGAGCCGCCGTGTTGGAGATCGACGACGAAGACCCGATCTTCGAGCATCTGGAGTACACCCGGGCTGCTCGCAGCTGGGATCTGCCGCGCGCGTCCGGCCAGTAACGGCCGGTTTCAGCAGCCGCCGGTGTTCCTGGTAACGTGCTACCGGCACAAGGGGCTATAGCGCAGTTGGTAGCGCGTCTCGTTCGCATCGAGAAGGTCAGGGGTTCGATTCCCCTTAGCTCCACCAAAGATTCGACCATCGAACTCTTGACGGTCGAATTAGGTAGTCACCCTTCCGCTGCTGCCGCCTCCAGTCTCATTCAGGGCTCCCACTTTCGCGCTGGTCAGCACTTCAACGATCCCCGTTTGTTCGGCGGCTTCCAGGATCGGAACACCTTCCTCCTCGTCGAGGAGGAAGCACTCAAACCACGCCTGATTGAAGTCGCGACGGAGTGTGTTCGGGGCTTGCTTGTAGGCATCGGCGCACCGCTCAAGTATGTCGAGAGCGCTCCCTATTACTGCCTCGTGATCAGCACCGCTTGCGTCCAGGCTGGCTTGCTGGTGTTCGAGATGACCGAGGGGTAGGCGCCAACACTGTTGACCAAGATATCGACGGCGGGCACGGCCGCCGCCACTGCACGCACGCCGTCCCCAGTTCCGACGTCGGCAACCACCAGCCGCACCGATGCAGTGGGCACGTGTGTACGGAGCTGTTCTTCGGCTTGCTTGAGTCGATCCCCGTCGCGACCGTTGAGCACCACGATGGCACCTTCTGCGGCAAGAGCGGTCGCGGCGGCCAGCCCGATGCCCGACGACGATGCGGTGACCAAGGCCGTCTTGTCGGCAATCTGAAGATCCACGATTCTCCTTCTAGGTTTGGTAGTGCAGCACCGGCGTGAGGATGTCGGTGATGATTCGGGATACGAAGTCCTCGTCGAAGGTTCCCGGTGTGCGATAGGTCATCTGGAACAGCACCATGGCTGGTATCACCGCACTCAACAGGTCGACGTCGAGATCGTCGGCGACTTCGCCACGGTCGACCGCACGCTCGAGTACGGCGCACACATGTTTGGTGCCGTCGCGGACCAGCCGCCGGCGAAGCGCCTCATGTTTATCGGGGTCGCGGTGCAGCGCCGTGGCCAGCCCGCTGACAACCCCGGCCCGGTCGGCGTCGAAAAAGCCGGGCGACGCACACAATGCCGTCAAATCGCCGACCGCCGAGCCGGTGACACCCGCACACACGGGGAAATCTCTACTGCGAGAGAGGTTTTTGTTGGTACGGATGCCGGCCCTGTTCTTCTCCAACGCATCGGTCACGGCGTCGTATCCGCTATTGCCCAGGACGGCCGGCGGGGCGGCAGCGCGGGAGGCTCGCCGGGCGCGGGGCAGTCCAGCGGTCGCTCGAAGGCGCTGGACCAGTCGAAGGTGGCACTGGCGCAACGGATGCATAGCAGCGGTGAGTCGGCCAGCACGATCGCCGCCGCGTTGGGTCTGTCGCGTGCGACCGTTATCGAGTTCTTCCGATGACGACGACCAATAGCTAGACGATGACTGGCTATACGACCGCATCGGTGGTGGCGGCTGCGTAGGGCGGCCCGAGGAACCGCCGCACCATCTCGTGCTCGGCATCAGCATCTTTGAGGGGCCAGTACCACAGCGCCAGGAATGCCCGGATCAACCACTGTGCCGCAAGGGGATCGGGAGTGCTCAGCCCGACCATTTCAGTGGCGAAACGGGTGATTATCGGGGAGTCGCTGACCCATTCGTCGCCGGGCAGCGTAACCATCGGGCGCATGATCTGCGCAAGCGGATCGGCCCGCAGCCGCTGCAAGGCGACCGTCGTGGCGGTGACGATCCGCTCTGGGCCGGTCAGCCCAGCGATGGCTTCGCGAACGGAGTCGAGGATGCGCTCGGCTTGCCGGCCCAGCACGGCGTCACGGATCGCCGCCTTACCTCCCACGTGGCGGTAGATCGTTGCCGGGGAACAGTGAACCTTGGCGGCCAAGGTGTCGATGCTGAATGCGTCGTAGCCCTGACGTGACATCAGGGAGGTGGCTGCGGCATAGATCCGTTCAGCAGCCTCGCTATGGCGATCCCGCCCGACAAGCCAATCGCCAGTCGCCATAAGTCACCTGCTCCCGCGCCGCGAATCTATGCACCCGTTTTATCACCATGAGGCGAATATCGGCCAAATTATCAGCGAAGAGGCCGGTCGGGCCATCGCACTGAGAAAGCGTCTCGTGGACCAGTCTCCGAGGGAATTTCGTCTTCGGCCTGCACCGTTGACGCCGCCGTGCGCGGCGTCACAGCCTGATCGCATGACCCTTCTGACGGACGCGAGAGATTTCTTCGGAACCGACGCCTTGCAGGATCCCTACCCGCTCTATGACCGGATGCGCGACCACGCGGCGGCATATCGCATCGGTGACTCTGGCTTCTATGCGGTGTGCGGATGGGACGCTGTTATAGACGCTGTCAGCCGGGTGGAGGACTTCTCGTCAAACCTCACCGCGACGATGGTTTACCACGACGACGGGACCGTTACCCCGTTCGACATGGGGACTCTGGGCGGTCCGATGCACGCGCTGGCCACCGCAGACGACCCGGTGCATGATGCACATCGCAAGCTGCTGGTGCCTCATCTATCGGCCAGACGCATTCGGGTGATTGAAGAGTTCGCCGAAGCCACAGCCATCCGACTGTGGTCCGAAGGATTGGCCAACGGTGAGATCGAATGGATGAGCGCCGTGGCCAACCGGCTCCCGATGATGGTGGTCGCCCGCCTGCTCGGACTGCCCGAAGACGATGTAGACAAGCTGATTCGACTAGGTTTCGCCACCACCACCCTGCTCGACGGCGTCGTCAGCCCGACCCAACTCGAAGCAGCAGGCATGGCAGCGATGGAACTAGCCGGGTATGTCATGGAGCACTTCACGAAAGCCGGTGAACACCCCGCGCCAGGTCTTATCGGCGACCTCGCGACCCGCTACAGTTCTGGCGAGTTGGAACAGCTTCCCGCGATGTCGATCATGCTGACGCTGTTCAGCGCCGCTGGTGAGTCCACTGCTTCCCTGCTGGGAAGCGCCGCCTGGATCTTGGTGACCCACAGCGACATTCAAGAGCAGCTTCGCGCCGACCCCGACCAATTAGGTGCGTTTATTGAAGAGACGCTGCGCTACGAGTCACCGTTTCGCGGTCACTATCGCCACGTGGTCCGAGACACCACGCTGGCCGGAACTGACGTGCCCGCCGATTCCCGACTGCTATTGATGTGGGGGGCCGCCAACCGCGATCCCCGACAATTCGACAGACCCAACGAGTTCCGGCTCGACCGTAGCGGCGCCAAAGGTCACATCACCTTCGGCAAGGGCGCACACTTCTGCGTCGGTGCCGCGCTGGCACGCCTAGAGACTCAGATCGTCTTGCGCATGCTGCTGGAACAGACGAAGTGGATCCACGCCGACGACATCGGCCAATGGCTCCCCAGCATCCTTGTCCGCCGACTCGACCATCTGAAACTGGTAGTCACATGACAGAGCAAGCAGAATTGATCGCCTGTTACGAATTGACCCAAGCCAAAGCAAAGTACTGCCGAACACTCGACACACGCGACTGGAAAGCGTTGGCGGCATTGATGACCCCCGACATCGAATTCGGCATGAGTGACGGGCAGTCCGAACCGCAAATGACCGTAGGACGCGACGAGACGCTGGCGCTGCTGCGATCCCTTGTCGCCGGCGCAAGGACCGCTCACCAAGTCCACACACCTGAGATCGACCTCAATGAAGACGAGGCGTCGGTGATTTGGACTGTGCAGGACCGGGCCGTGTTCGACAACGGCATGTCCGTCACCGGCTACGGGCACTACACCGAGCGTTGGGTACGCCAAGAAGGCGCGTGGAGGCTGGCGTCGCTGCGGCTCAATCATCTGCTGACAGACGTCCATCAGGACAATGCGGGAGTCCACATCTCGAACGAAGGGGGTGGGGGGTGACCCCTCCCCATTAACTGCGCGCCTCGCACCGCCCAGCGCCTTCTCTCTCCGGCTCTCGTCTTAGCCCAGTAGGTCCAAGGCGGCACGGATGATGCTTGCGGTATCGATTCCATGGTGCGCGTACACCGCGTCGAGGGACCCGACCTGCCCGAAGCTGCTGACGCCGAGCGACATGACCGGAACCCGGTTGACGGTGGCCAAGAAGGTCAGAGTGTGAGGATGTCCGTCGAGGACGGTGACCATGGGGGCGGCGCGGGCGGCAGGGAGGATCTGGTCCAGAATCCACGACGGGCGCTCGTGCAGCCCGTGGCGCGCCTGCTGCGCCTCGTAGAGCAGTCCTGGGCTGGTGACGCACACGACGTCGGCGGCTACCGGGCATCGGTGATGCAGAGGAAAGCAACTGGGCAGCAGGTGAATTCGTGGTCGGTGACCGCGTGCGGATCCATGCCGGTGCCGACGACGAGCGGACCGGGGTCATCGTCGAGGACTTTGGTGAACATGCCGGTTACGCCGTCGACATCGGCGTTGACCACATCGTCGACGCGGCTGGCGGTGGGCGGTTGCCACCGACGACGGCGATCTCGTCTTCCTTGACACCCCTGATCTCAGTCCTGAGGTGGGGAAGTGACGACCACCGAAGGATATGGGCCTACTGCAGCGCACCCCGACAGTCTGAATGCGCCGCCGTGCCCCGAGGGCGTCGTCGCCTACACCTATCCGCTGCCACCGCGCACCTACTGTCTGGACGGCCGGTGATGTTGACCGTCGAGGTGAAAGAGGTGGCTGCGCTGCTGCGTTTCGGTGTCCATGGAGATTTCGGCTAGCCCACAAAGTGAGCGGCATACCAGAGGCCCCCGCAGATGGTCAGTTCGACCGTGGCTATGGCCACGGCGACCACTTGCCACCATCGAATGTTCGGCCCGTACCGGCCACCGCCTGGCGTGTCACTCATGCTTGATCCCCTCGTCGAGCATCGCCGGCGCGCGATGACCGGCCAGACACAGGTGTAGTCGCGAGCCACGATCAGAACCGAACGTCTGCTGGATATCTGTGTGCGGGATCACCGTTCGGTTTCACTGTTCGGCTGCGACTCAACAGTGCACTTCGCACGAAGGAGGAACCAGTGACGGCACTGTCGAAGGCCCGCCAGACGGGGGATGTGACGTGATGAGTCGGCGTGGTCCTGGCGACGCGTTCGAGGTCGGTGTGTTTCTGCCTGCGAGACAGGTGATTTCCTTTCCCGACGTGCTGACCGGGTACGTGAACGGTGACGCGTCGGCGTCTCATGTGCACCCTTTCCCCGACCCACAGTGGCACCTCCTGGAAGAAGAGGCGGATCGGCTCGACCGGGAGCGGATGGCCGCTGAGATAGCGCGCTACCACGCCGCGCGACGAGAAGCATCGATGTTGGCGATGGTCAATATCGCACTACCGCTTGGTCATAGCGTCAAGCTCACCGACGGTCAGAACTATCTTCTGGGTGTGGCGCGTGATGAGCGAGACCGGCTCGGGCGGCCCGAAGTCACCGACCTCTCTCGTGCCGGCGCGGCGATGCGTGGCCTGATCTGCCACAAGCTCGGCGCCCTCGTGGCCGATTCGGTCCGCGTGGCCGCAGACGGCGACACGCTGGTCGACGGAGTCGGTACCGGTATCGCGGTGCTCGGGGAACTGTGCCCGAAATGCTGGTATGCCACGCGGGCGGCCCTGGCGCAACGCGAGATCGACGACAGCGCCGACGCGGTCTTGGGGCAAGGCTTGCTCGACACGGCGTCGGTGGCGATTCTCTATGCCCTGGCACTGATCGAATTCTGAGTCGAGTGACGGAAATCTAGTGCAGTGGATCGCCTTCGACGACATCGGTGATGGTGATGTCGATGGGCCCGGAAGAGGATTCTCCCTTGTCGTCGAGGTGGTCGATGATCTGGCCGACGGTGTGCACAATCGTTCGTCTGATGTCGTCGCCGAGTTCACGTAACTGCGTGCCGTAGCTGCCGGTGACGTCGATGTCGATAGCCCGCAGAGTGGAGCCGTCGATGGTGACGTCGATTCGGGTCGGTTGGCAGATGAACCTGCGGCGTAACTCCCGGGCCAGCAGGCTGCGTAGGGCCTGCTCGCTGATATAGATGACACCGTCGCTGATATCCCGGGTGGCTCGGATGGGCCGGCCGGTACGGATGGTGGCGTGCACGGCGGCCAGGATCTTGCTGCTGACGGCGTCCCACCCGGGTTCGGGCGCGTCGCGCAGATGAGAGGCCGCGTGCTGCAGGAAGGGGTCGGTCACTGCCACCTCCTCAGCAACACCCGCAGCGCCTTCGTGGCGCGAAGATGTTGTCCGCGAACGGCATCGGGATTGAGCGAGAGTACTTCGCCGATCTCGGGGAATGTCATCTGCTCGATCTCTCGCATCATCCACACTGCACGCTGGCGTACGGGCAATTCGCTCAGCGACTCCTCGAGCGCATGAAGGAAGGCAGCGTTGGACGCCGCCGTGAACGGGTCCGCGGCGGTATTCGGTCCCGCCAGTGGTTCCAGCACCCAATCTTCGACTGGTTTGGCCCGTTTCAGGCGGTGGGTATCGGCGATCCTGCGATAACAGATGGCGAACAGCCAGGTGCGTAGCGAGGAAGCACCGCGGAATGCGCCGATCTGGCGCCACGCGGCGACGAAGGTGTCCTGGACGACGTCGGCGACATCGGCCTCGTCGGCGAGCATGCGTCGTGCATAGCGATAGAGCACCGGGCCGTACCGAATCACGATGGTGTCGAAGGCCTCCCGATCGCCGATCGCCGCCGCGATGCGCAGGGCGTCGTCGTCGGCGTCGTGGAGGTCACCGCCGGTGGCGGCTGTCACGGCAGGTACGGCGAGTTCGGCAGCAAACATCGGCGGGCGATACCGAGGTGACAGGCGCCCTCGCCATCGATCGCCAACGCATAACCCACTTCCACCTTGAGAACGACGAAGCTATGTCGGCCCGGCGAAATAGTCAATACCCGCGGTACTGCATAAACGGCCCGTAGCCGTGCCAGGTCGAGGGTGGTTTCTGCGGTTCGAATCAGGCCAGGAAATCGCACTATGTGACAACGCAAAGAGAATCTGGCTGTACGCCCCGGGTTAGCTGAAGTTGAATGTGGCGTGTATCACACCGTTGGTGTGTCCGGTTTGGAGCTGGCGGCACGACTACCTCTGGGGTGCAGAACAGTGCGTGCGAACGTACGCCGAGCGGGGGAGTTCATGAGCAGTTCGCGACCGCCGTCGCCTGCGGCGGAGGCCGATGGCAAAGGGGTGGGTCCGCATCCCTGACCATTCCCGTGGGTTGTCGCCGAAGTTGACGACGCTGCCGGCGGCGGGCGCGATGGTGCGCGCATGGTGGACTGCGCCGGTGCGCTACTCGGCGCGAGTCAGATACTTCGAACAGCGGGGCTTGCTCGGTGCGCTGCATGTGCTGATCGGGATGTGCGCGGTTCTGCTCGCAACGATTCCGTTGGTCTCCTTCTTCGCTCATGCCGAACGGTGTGCAGCGCCGGGGAAGTGGATGCTGGCGGGGGCGACCGTGTTGGCTCTGGTGTGGGCAGGTGTCTGGTGGTTCGGGCCGTGGCCCACGCGTTGGTGGTCGCTGACTTTCATCATCATGGCGGACACCGCCATCTCGTTGGTCGCATTGTCGGAACCCAAACCGCTGCCCGGCCTTCTGGGACTCAATCTGCTGCTGGCGGTGTCGGTGTACGCCATGTTCTTCGACGGACCGAAAACCGTTGTTGCCCACACTGTGTGGAGTCTGGTGTGTGTACTCACCGTGGTGTGGGAGATCGCCACAGGAACCCACGCCGATCCCTACCTGGCGGTGTCATCCGCACTGGCAGCCATCGTGATCCTGGGTGTCGCTCCGGTTTCCGTTCATTTCGGGATCTGGGTTCTCCGCGGCGAAGCCGACGCGGCAATGACGGACGCCCTGACCGGCCTGCTCAATCGGCGCGGCCTGCACCTGCGCCTACCCAGGCTGCTCACCGGTCGCCATGCGGGCCACGTTCCCGCCGACGCCACCGTCATGATTCTGGTGATCGACCTCGACCAGTTCAAAGCCATCAACGACACCCGCGGACATGCTGCCGGGGATGCCGTACTCGTCCGAACGGGTCGCCGGATCAAGTCCGCGACACGGACCACGGCGTTGGTGGCCCGGATCGGTGGTGAGGAGTTCGTCGTGGTCGATATCGTTGCGTCACAAGATGTCACGACGATTGCCGATCGCGTCCGCTCGGTCATCTCCGAACCCGCAGATGAGGTGCCGGTAACGGCGAGCATCGGTGTTGCCGTTCTACCGCACGGCAGCCTCGCCGGCCCCTCGGTCGACACAGTCGAGAGTATCGAGCGGGCCATCGACGCTGCAGACGAGGCGATGTTCGCCGTCAAGCGGGCAGGCGGAAACGCGGCGTCGGCCGTCGTCGATGCGGGGGGCGACCATCCCCGACGTCACGGATCCGGCTGAGATTCCGCAGCGCGGTGCGGTCGATCTGGCCGCGGTGAGACGGGCATCGGGTTGGCCAGCACCCAGACGACGGCCAATTCGCACAGGCGATGCGCGGCCCCCTCATCGGTGGTGACCGACCTTCCCAGTGCCACCAGATCCTGCCGGCGCGCCACCGCGTTGCCGGTGCACAGCAGGTTCAACAACGTGTTGGTCATGCGGCGATGACTGCGATCCCAGTTGACGGCGCCGTTGGTGAGGATCTCGCGAGCGATCTTTCCGGCCAGTCGTATCGCCTCGCCCTGCTGGGTTCGGGCCGGTCCCGATCCGGGAACCAGCAGTTCCCAGAGCTCGTCGAACTGTTCCGACGGCGTTGTGGAGGTTACGGAGATCGGTGACACGCCGTCGTGACGGCGCCGGCGTGGGACGGGTGGTACGGCGAACATCGCGTACAACTGTGTGAGCGCGGCATCGGTTTCGGCGAGGGACTTCGCGCTGAAGACATCACGCGTCGACTCGAATCGTCGACCGATGGCGTTCACCAGGGCTGCGGCATCGTCGGGGACGCCAGCGCCGGCGTCCAGCAAGATCTGCGCCGTCTGCGCGACACGCACGATGTCGATGTTCTGGCAGTCCTGCAAGGCCATCCGAAGTGGTGTCCCGCCACGGCGGGAGTGCGGTTCGATCTCGGCGCCGTAGGCGAGAAGTGCGCGCACGATGTGCGGATGCCGCACGGCGGTGTGTAACGGAGTGTCATGTGGGGAACCATGATTCACGTCGGCCCCCAACTCGACCAGGACGGTGATATCCCGGCCCCGTTGAGCACGCCTCCACAATGCGGTATGCCCGGAACTGTCGAGGGTGTCGACATCGAGGCCGCTGGCGATCAGCCAATACACGAGTTCATCCGGGCAATCCACAAAGTGAAGTGCCGTCAATCTGCCGTTGCGGGTGTGCGCCTCGGGGAGGCACGAGTCGAAGACCGCCAGTAGCGAAGGTAGGTCACCCGCGGTGAGTAATTCGGCGAAATTGTTCGGCAGGACCTCGCGCTTTCGTGCCATCCGGGCCGCCGCTCAGCTGACCGGGGGGATGAGCACGACGAGGTCATTCGGCCTCGACTCAGGGCGAGCTGCCGCAGCGTAGATCCTGACGCGCCGGGGCCCTGGGTGGGGTAGCGGCACGTGGTACATCTCGTGCGGGTGGTGCCACGTCTGTCCGATGGCCAGTACGCCGCTGGTGATGTCGAGTTGTCCATCGAAGATGGCCGGGCCCAATCCGTTGACGTGGTCACCCGAGTACACCCGGACCCGGACACCCCGGCGCGCAACGGCAGCTTCGTCGGCGGAACATGTGTAGACGTCGACCGAATGTGCGGTCGCGTCGTAGCCCGCCAGCAGGCCGCCCACGGTGAGAACGTCCGCAGTGTCGATGGTGCCGAGGTCCTCGATCACCACGATCCCTCCATCTGGGCGCACGTCTCCGTCGAGAAGGATCTGCGCGGTTCTCACCGCGGAGTTCCCCGTCCCCGCATCGCATCCCCGTGAACAGTCATCCCCGCAGGCCCCCTCGCCGCACCACTCACATCGCCAAAGCGATTCCCTCCATTGGAGTAGTCGGATGCCTGCGATGAAACCGAACGGTGATGCGCGCCACAGTCGATCCCGTCCGCCGTCTCACATCGCTGAGGTCGGTGATCTCGACGCGCTCGCGGTGGAGGGCGTTGATGGGGGTTTTGTGCTGTGGCAGTGTGCCGTCGGCGCCGACGTCGATGAACCGCGCCTCTTGGTGCTCCGGTTAGAAATTCCGATGGATGCCGCGATCCGGAATTTAGTTCTGCCGTAGTAGATTTGACTCTACCGAGTTGTTGCGATGCCTATCGGAAGAACGCGTGCAGTCGACCGTGGCTGGGAATCGCATCCCACCGAGGCGCCAGCAAGTCACATCTGATGCGCGAGTGCAGCCGCCGCAATCCTCGCGATACCGTCGAGCTCGAGCCGTGACTCGCATCGAGGCTCGAACTTCGCCGTCTGCGGTGCCCGCGTCGCCGGTTTCGTCTGCGATGACCGCTAAGGGCTGCCCGCTCATCATTGCTTGCGCTCAAACGATTCTCTGACGACCGTGGCATCGAAGGCGTACGGGGCCTGACCGGTCACGAGGTACAGATAGACCGCGACCCGGACGATCACGTTCAGTGCGCTGGTGATGATGCTCGCCAGGACCGTTGACGCGACGCCGACGACGGTCACAGCGAACCAGAAGACGGAAAATCCCTGGGTGGTCAAAAAGAAGTACCCGGCACCGCCGATGACAGCTGGGCCCATTGTCACCAGATCGTCCATAAGGATGCCCGTCGGGGTCACGTCTTTGCCCCACGTCGTCTTAACCAGCTGAGCTGAGCGCTTCTGCGAACTCCACGGCCCGATGTGTTCGAAGGTGATCAGTGGGACGACGAAGAAGGTGGCGACGTCCCACGTTGCGCCGGTGATCCGCTCCTCGAGCTCGCGGCCCAGCACGGTAAACCGCGCGGTAGTCAGAAAGACACCGACGGTGCCCGTGATGACCGTCCAACTCAGGACTGAACCGATCAGCCGGATCGCCGTCACCACACACTCGACGACGGTGACGTCCTCGCCGCGCAGCGACCGCGCCGCGCATGCGGCCAATGCCACGTTGAAGAAGGTTCCGATGAAGAGCGTGAGAAACAACGTCAAGGCGGTAGCTACCCAAAACACCGTACTGTCCGGGTCGACGACCCTGCATACACCGGTGTGCATCGCAGCGGCCGTCCATATCGCGGCCGGTGCCACCAGAGAACTGAATGCGGACAACCCCGACAGGATGGCCAACGGCCTGTGGTCTCGCACCACCGCCCAGCTCTGCTTCCTCAACTCCCAGCCGCGCGATATCGCGCTCACGGATATCTCCAATCAAGGTTCGCCTCGGACCGGCCGCCGGTCCGAGGTCGGGTGTACCACCAAGCAGTCAACCTGAACTTCCTCGTCTCGACCTGGTCCCGAATCAAACCGTCGGCTCCGACAGCCCCACACATCTCGGTAGCGTCCTCAGCTGTGGCTCGTCTGCCAACTCCCTGTGTTTCTCGGATGTGCGGTTTGCACAGACGATTTTCGGGGGACAAATGGGCGGTGAACTCGGGCCGCGGGACCGCTTCGTCGTCGGGCGAGTTGAGGCGGTCCTTGCGGGCACTGGACTGGGTGAACTTCTTCCTTGCCGATGTCCAGGCGGGACTGGGTCCGTTCCTCGGGATCTACCTGATCAACAAGGAGGGCTGGAACCCGGCGAGCATCGGGCTGGTGTTGACGCTGGGTGGTGCGGTCGGATTGTTGTTGAACGCTCCGGCGGGGGCGTTGATCGATAGGACCACCCACAAACGGGGGCTGCTGATGGGGGCGGCCGCACTGACGGCTCTGGGCACGTTCGTGGTCACGCTGACACCGAGCCTTGCTGTGGTGACAGCGGCACAGTTGATGACGGGGATCGCGGCCGTGGTGCTTGCACCGGTGATCGGCGCGATCGCGCTCGGCCTGGTCGGTCCGAAGGGGTTTGCGAGTCGCACCGGACGAATGCAGGCGTTCAACCACGCCGGAAATGTGGTCGGATCGACCGTCTACGGCCTGGCCGGCTATTTGATCAGCTTGCGCGCCGGCTTCTGGATCGCCAGCGTGTGCGGGATCTTCGTGGTTGTCGCCGCGCTGATGATCAAGTCCACGCTGATCGATGACGACGTCGCTCGCGGGCTCACGCCCGAGCCGCGCGGTGATGACCAGCCATCGGGGTTGACGGTTTTACTACGGAACCGGCCGCTGCTGATGCTGGCTTTGGTGACCATGTTGTGGCAACTCGCCAACGGCGCGATGCTGCCGATCACCGGGCAGAAGCTCGCTCTCGGCGACGTCCACAACGGGGCGCTGTTTCAGGCGGCGCTGATCGTGGTAGCGCAGCTGGTCATGATCCCCATGGCAATTCTGGTGGGGCGCAACGCAGACCGCTGGGGGCGCAAGCCATTGTTCATTGCGGCGTTTGTGGTGTTGCCCCTGCGTGGTGTGTTGTTCGTCCTGGCGGGCAGCACTGGGTCGATCATCGCCATCCAGGTTCTCGACGGCGTGGGCGCCGGTCTGCAGGGCGCACTGTTTCCGATCATGGTGGCTGATCTGACCCGCGGCAGCGGACGCTTCAACGTCGCGTTGGGCGCGGCGACCATGATTCAGGGCATCGGTGCCGCGCTGTCCACGACACTTGCCGGCGCGATCATCGTCCTGGGCGGCTACGCCACCGCCATGGGGGTGTTGACGGGGATCGGGGTTCTTGCGTTGGTGTTGCTCGTGGTCGGTGTCCCCGAGACCGCGAACGACGCGGAGCGGGCACCAGGACCCACTCCTGATCCACCTGGGGATTCGCTCGGCGAGCGAGTTGCAGCGTGAGTTCGCACCGGTGACCTGGTAACGACGCGAGAGGAATCGATGTGAAGGAGATAGCGGGAGGTGACGCCGGCGGCAGGCCCGCGAAGAAGGCCTCGCCAGCGAAGGCCGCGATGAAGACTCCCGCCAAGAAGGCGGCGAAGAG